>JBGSJS010000106.1:0-9958 GCA_041741735.1 Desulfomonilaceae bacterium
ACCTCCTGTTGCTCTCCACCCCGCCTCACGGCGACGCAGTTACAGTCGGTTACAGGTTGTAGCGTAGACCTGGAGAGGACTTTCACCTCTCTGATTCAGTACGCTCGCAGGCGCACTAGCCGTGGGTTTCAACCCACGGGACACGGGACGATCTATCCACCCGTCGAAGACGAACCTGCAAGGGTCGACCAACACGCGTTCGCTCGAACGACCCTTGGTGGACCCACTTCGGGGTCCCCTGCCTTTGGTGATGCCCGTTTCCGCAGGTTAAAACCTACGGCTATTCATAGTATGCCCTTTCAGGGCATGAGTTTCCGGCAATCTACAACCTTTGAGCAGACCTTGATACAAATTGCCTGTGTGCTTATCAGGTTCGGACGGCATTGGTAACCGCTCCGGTCAAATCCGCCGGCGAACTTATGAAACTGAAGACCTTGTGGTTCGATCCTCTTCCTCTTAATCCGGAGGGGACATCATCTCCCCTCCGGGTGTGTTGACACGGGCGTCGGCTATTTGCCGGCCGCGTATTGATAGTACTTCTTCGGATCGTCTTTCACGATGTAGATGACCCTCACGTCGTCCGCATTGAGCGCAACGGCATTGGGAAAGGTCTTCTTCAGCGTGGCAACCCTCTTCTTGACCTCTGCGAGGATTTTGTCCCGTTCTCCGAACACCATGGTTCCGGTGGGACACGTTTTTACACATGCAGGGATCTGATTGCCTTTGATACGGTCAATGCACATGGTGCACTTTTGAAGCATCTTCGTTTTGGGATTTTGTCTGGGGATGTTGAACGGACACCCCTCCAAAGTGGCCTTGAAGTTGAGATCCTTGGTCTTGGGCGTGAAGATCACCGCTCCCGTCTTTTCGTCCTGGACGATCTCTCCCTTTTCAGCCTCCGCCATACACCCCGGAGTGAGGCAATGCCTGCACTGGTCGGTAAAGAAATACCAGTACGGCTTGCCGTCTCCGTTCTTCCCGTCGGCAAATCGAACGAGTTTCCACGTATCGACCGACAGATCCTGCGGATTCTGATAGGTCCCCTCGTTCTTGGTGATGGTTCCGGGAAGTTGATTCCACTGTTTGCATGCAACTTGGCATGCTTTACAGCCCGTGCATCGGGAGGTATCCACAAGTATCGAAAATCCTGTTGCCATTTGTCACACCTCCTTATGCCTTGGCCACGTTGACCATGAACGCCTTGAACTCGGGGCACAAGGTGTTCGGGTCGCCAACGTTGGGGGTCAGCAGGTTGGTCGTGTAGTCTTTCTTGCTCTTGGGCATGAGCCACCCGAAGCAGAACGGCATTCCGACCTGATGCACTATCTTACCTGCCACCTTGAAGGGCCGGAACCGCGGTGTAACCACGGCCACGGCTTCGACTTCGCCGCGGATGGAGGCCACTTTGACCTTGTCGCCCTTTTTGACTCCCAGCTCTTTGGCCAGCTCTTCGCTTATCTCCAAGAAGAGCTCGGGCTGAGCCTCAAGGAGCCACGGTTGCCACCGGGTCATCGAACCGGAGCACCAGTGCTCGGTGATGGTGTAGGTGCTGCACACGATGGGATATTTGGGATCGTGCTGTGCGTACTTGTCCATATCGCTCTTGTACAGCTTGATCGCCGGATTGTTCCGTTGGCTGGACATGAGGTTCTTTTCCAGCGGACTTTCCAGTGGCTCGTAGTGCTCGGGGAACGGCCCTTCGACCAGTCCCGGGCCGAAGAGAGATGCCACGCCGTCGGGCTTCATGATAAACGGCAGCTTGCCGCCTTTATCCCCCATGGGTGGCCATGGGCCGTCAGGTACATCGCCGACCCACTTCTTGCCATCCCACTTGATCAAGGCTTTGTCGGGATTCCAGGGCTGTCCGTTGAGATCCACCGACGCGCGGTTGTAGATGATGCGACGGTTGACCGGCCAACACCATGCCCAGTTGGAATAGAGCCCCAGTCCGGTGGGATCCTCTTTGCCTCTGCGGGCCATCATGTTCCCCTGGTTGGTGTAGCTCCCGCAATAGAGCCAGTTCCCTGAAGAGGTGCTCCCGTCGGCCTGCAGGAAGGCAAAGGACGGAACCAGATCGCCCTTCTTGAACTTCTTGCCGGCCACTTCTACATCCTTCAAGAAATAGCCGTTTTGCTCCTTGGCCATTTTGTGGGTGTCGAAGTTGCCCTTTGCGTCCTTATAATCCCATTTCAGGTTGAGAATCGGCTCGGGGAATTTTCCCCCTTCCTTCTTGTAGAGCTCCTGCAGCTTTGTGACGATCCGTGTAAGCATTTCGCCGTCGGAAACGCAGTCTCCCGGCGCATTCCCGCCTTTGTACCGCCACTGGGCCAAACGACCGCTGTTGGTGAGGCTGCCTTCCTTCTCCACGGAACATGCCGCAGGAAGAAGGAATACCTCGGTCTTGACCTTCTTGGGATCCATGCTTGGACCGTGCCAGAATGAAGCGCTCTCGTTGTTGAAGATGTTGGTGTGGACCATCCAGTCGAGCTTGGCGAGAGCCTTATTGACCTTGTTGGTGTTTGGAGAGCTCCCCGCAGGATTCTGGCTTACCAGGAAAAAGCCTTTGATCTTGCCCGCGTACATCTCGTCGAAGATGTCCATCCACGAGTAGGTCTTGCCGGGCTCTACTTTGGGCAGCCACGCGTACCCGAAATCATTCTCCTTGGTTGCCTTGTCCCCAAAGAATGACTTGAGCAAGCTCACACTGTACTTGGGATAGTTGGTCCACCAGTTGGGGGACATGGGATCCGACGTCGTCGGCGTATTCGCTTTCAGGTATTCCGCCAGCGCTTGCTGAGGTGCCAAGGGGACCTTCAAATAACCTGGGATAATGTGCCAGAGGAGGCATCCGTCGGTTGAGCCCTGGACGTTGGGTTGACCTCTCAGCGCATTGATTCCGCCGCCCGGGACTCCGATATTGCCCAACAGAAGCTGGACGATGGCGCTTGAACGGATGTTTTGGACACCCACCGTATGGTGTGTCCACCCCAAAGCATACAGGACCGCTCCGGCCTTACCTTTTTGTCCGGTTGCAGCGTAGGTCTCGTACACTTTCTTGAGATCCGCAACCGGGGTGCCCGTGATGTCCGACACTTTTTCCGGGGTGTACCGTGAATAGTGCTTCTTGAGCAACTGCAGGACGCAATGGGGATTCTGTAGGGTCATATCCTTTTCGGGTAATCCCTTGGCATCCTTCTTGATCATCCACGAGGACTTGTCGTATTTCTTTTTGCCCGCGTCCCAACCTGAAAAGAGCCCGTCGTTGAAAGCGAACTTCTCGTCTATAATGAACGGAGCGTTGGTGTAGTTGACGACATACTCTTTGAAATACTTCTCGTTGGACAAAATGTAGTTGATCATCCCTCCCAGAAACGCGATGTCCGTCCCTGAGCGCAATCCCGTCCAGAAGTCTGCAACGGCTGAAGTTCTTGTGAAACGAGGATCTACGGAGATGATCTTGGCCCCCCGATCTTTCGCCCGGAGGACCCATTTCATGGAGATGGGATGGTTTTCGGCAGCGTTGCTGCCCATGATGAGGAAACAATCACTGTTCTTGAGGTCGATCCAGTGATTCGTCATTGCGCCGCGCCCGAACGACTCTCCCAGAGCCGCAACTGTCGGGCTGTGTCATATGCGGGCCTGGTGGTCGATGTACACGAGCCCCAGGGACCGAATCATTGTGTTGAGCGCCCAGCACTCGTCGTTGTCGATATTGGAGCTTCCGATAGAAGCTATTGCCTCGGTCCGGTTCACCACCTGACCTTTGGCGTTTTTCTCCTCGAAGGACGCGTCCCTCGTGGCCTTCATCTTCTTGGCGATCTCGGTAATCGCCCAGTCCCAGCTCTTCTCTTCCCACTTGTCGCTAAAAGGAGCTCGATAGAGCACCTTCGTCAACCGCTGGGGATTGTTGGCAGTGGTTTGGAACACCGCCGAGCCTTTTGAGCACAGCGTTCCTTCATTAGTAGGATGATCCGGGTCACCCTCGATGTTGATGATGCTTCCGGTCTTGGAGTCGGCGCTGACGATCAGCCCGCAGCCTACAGAGCAGTACGGGCAAACCGACGTGGTGTTTTTTGCCGTCTTCATTTTGCTCATCTTCAGCTCGTCCGCATGGGCCTTGACCGGGCCCAGGTCCAGACCGAGTGAAGAAAGCGCAACACCTGCGCCGACCACGCCGGAGATCACGAGAAACTCTCGGCGAGTCACGCTCATAAGAAAACCTCCTTCTTTTGAAGCGTTGCTCCGATCACGCCTGCGGGGACGAATGGAAGCATGACCGAAGATTTGAGAGAAGCGTGCCGAACCCTTCGCGCTTCGCTCCGATGCCGGCGAGCCGGTGCTCTGGGGCCCGCCGAGGTATCCTTGCGATACCGGTGGTGACTTATGTCGAGAATGACATAGCCATTATGTCTCATATGCCATAACCGACAGAGGGTGGCAAGGTATTTTTTGTCAACAAATTCAATGCACTAATATTCCAGCGGAAGAGGACGGAATCCGAGTATCCGCGTTATGGTCCATTCCGCATAACCGGTTCCCGGCATAAGCGGCAGCCCATCGCAGCCAATCCCCTTGCCTGTTGAGCATTTGCTCGGTACATGGCCGAAATCTGTCCTGTAATTCCGGGGGGACCGATTGTCGAAAATCAAACGATCCGGACGCATAGGCAGACTTAAGTGAAAAGAGGAACACGCCGGCTTGGAGCGAGGGATAATTCCTGTGGAGGATACCGCCTTGGATACCGCGTCATCATTCATCGGTTTCACGGCAATTGCCTGGTTCGGAGCAGAAGTGGTGACCATGCTTTGGAATAATAAACGGAGGGCGATTCACGATTTCATAGCAGGCTCCGTGGTGGTCCGTGACAAAGAGCTATCAAAAGTAAGCGGGGTATCCATACTCTCTGTTAACCCCGATTCCATTGCCGAGAAAGCAGGTATGCGAAAAGGTGACGTGATTATCGAGTACGACTCCGAAAGAGACCTCACGATGGAAAAACTGGCTGAAATTATGGCCAAGCGAGGAGGTGAACAGGCTCAGGTGTCCGTACTTTTTGTGCGAGATCGCTTACAATACTCCCGAAAACTGCCTTCCGGACCTCTTGGCGTATCGGCAGCGAACACTACGGTAGATGTTTTTGTTTAATCAGAGTAAGTTCGTTGTAGGTCGTAATAGCCGGTTCGCCACCTGTCATACGCCTTGGTCAGGCCAGGACACAGAATATCCAAAACATATCGGGCACGATCGCTAAGACCGGGCGGTCTCGATTCCGGACATCTCCACGTTGCCCTGGACGGCAGCCTGATTCCCAACGCTGTGGACCCAAGCCCGAGGGGTTATCGGACTGTCCTGATAAACGTCACTCACTGCTCCACACAAGGCGGAACTTAAAACCCTTCAAGCCCGAGTCCTCCACCCGGCGTACAAAAGCATCTGTAACATACGGATAGGACAGAGGCTTTTGAGGTAGCTTGAAGATGTCCACTCCCATCAGCTTGCTCTTCACAAAAGAATACCGATCAATTGCCATGATCCTGCCGGTACTTAACCTTTCCAGCCCGCTGGCATCCTCATCCAATGCGTCAACCAGTCGTGTTACATTAAAGAGAAAGTAATCTTCCCCTTCGCAGGTTATGGGAAGAAGCTCCCCGCTGTCCTTCAAGAGATCGCCCAAAATCTCAACAGCCCTTCGGCTGAACACAGGGATGTGACTGCTCAAGCCCGGGGTATCTCCTTTGGGGCGTCTATCCGGCGCAAATCCGAACTCCTCTTGACCGGTCCAGTTCTTCTTTAGCGAGCTGCCGTCGAAGCGTCGATTAAACTCCACAATGTCATCCGAGTTCACGTAATAGATCCCTTTATACTTGTTGACGTCCGCATCAAGAACATAAACGTTCATAGTTCACCTCTTATTTGGGAAATGTACTTTCCGACAACCGGCGTGCAATCCGTTCCAGGATATCAACCGCTTCCTGCCTTGTTGTGGCTTCGCGCAATAAGTCGTAAACCCATCTATAGTACTCTTTGGTGTGGAGTCCCTGATGATATGCCCCTGGGCCGATTCCGGGCTTTCCCGGCAGCCAGACACCATTTTCGGCGCTGTTGATCCCGATCTTGAATTTCTCGAGAATCCTTCTCGCCTCCTCGGCGCCCTCATATCGTCCCTCGCTATCGGGGACAATATGGTGCGCTTGGTGCCCCGGCGGTCGGAGCTTTCCGGCCTTTTCAAGGTTCCGGGCGAGCTTTCGAGAGGGGTTAGCCAGCCCAAGATCGATGCCAAACCAATTTTCCAGATCCTGAAATGTGTTGTCCATCCCAAGTTCGACCGCTTCCAAAAAGGTAAGCTGTCTGTCATCATCATCTTCCCCTGCTCTGGAATGGGCATCGCCCGACGGAGGCCGCAGCCGGCCCCTCTGGGCAATCTTCTGATAATTCCTCCTTGCCTCCCCCTCCGTGCCGAAATTCTTCTTTATTGACCTCAGCAGATCCGCGACGGGGCCGTCTTGGTACGCCAGCATGGTATCGACGTACTCATCGACGGCCTTTGGAGAGACCTTCGGTGATTCTCTCCCCTGCTTTTCGTGGGTGCCAGTCCTTTCTTCGTTCTCTGGTCGGCTATATTCCGGGTGGGTGGCGAACCACCACCTGCGCTGCTGCTCCGTTTCAATCATCATACACTCCTTTCACTGAACAGAAGAAGAGTTTTGCGCGAGGAGGCGCATCTCCGTGCACAAGCGCGGGGAAGCTCTCAAGGGAATGCTCGTAAGCTTCTCAGGATCGAATCCGCCTTTTTCGGTTGGGATATCAGGCGGAAGCCAAACCGTGGATCATGCCGATGTTTGCCCTGGGATTGCGGGCCACCACGCCGTAGGTCTGGAAGGAAATGAGCCAGCGCTGGTAACGGCCCTGGGTGGGGATCTCGTGACGTTCAAGAGAGTCGTTCGCGTAGTAGCCGTAGGAAAAGGAGTCGAAGTTGACCACAAGCACCACGCCGGATCGCATATACCGATCCGAAAGTATGGGAAACGTCTTCCCGACTTTCGAGTGAAATTCGTCCACGTGAACACCGACGTTCCGGTTCCCTTTCTTCATCCGACGGTAGGACATATCAAAATCGTGAATGAATTGATTCGTGCTCGGATGGCATAAGATCCACCAATCTCCTTTGCCGTAATCCGCGTTTTCGTCAAGCCAGAGATGACGTACCAGCATGTCCAGGTCCAATTTTGACAGCACTCTCCCGTTCTTGTTGACGCACACGTTGGGATTGGGGATTTCGCTTTGAGTTATAAGCGGCCAAGTGCAAAGACCGCACATGGTAGGCTCTTCAGTCTTGTCGCCCCAGACAAATTGTGAACCGTCATGAAACGGACGGGACCGGAGCACTGCATACGCGAGGTGCCGCCTCAATTTGCCTATCAACGCGACAATCTGGTGTTCAACCTCACACGAAACGACCAAGTACCTGGTGTTTTTCCTCGTTCTCGGGATTTCAAAGGTCTCCGCGAAGATTTGGGTCCCGACCTCACGGAACCTCCTGTCGAGGCAGCGCGGCCCCGCGGCGTCTCGAAAGTCGGACCAAGGTTCGGCAATGATCTCCCACTCGGTTGATTCAATGTCGTTCGTCAAAAGAGTGTTCCCGTATGCCGTCACCGACGCGGAGAGACCGCTGACTGAAGCGACCTTGATCTGACATCCGTCCCTGTTACGTTCAAGGATAGTTCCCTCACGGATGACCTTCCGAACCGTTTCTTCCGTCGCGGCTTCGCCGAAGAGATTCCCTGTGAAATCCATCGTCGCACCGGTCACTTGACCAGTCACCCTGGAAGGATAGCCCCATTCCTCCATCCACCTCACCACAGGACCGAATGTCGGGGTATCCGCTTTGATTCTGGAAAGCACGTCACTCTCCGCTTGGATCACGGAATCCAGCCCGTCAAGCAACACGTTCTTCATTGCACGTTCCGAATCTTGGTCGCTCTGGGTCCAGATCTTCATGAAGTCAAAATCGGCCTCGCCCATGGAACCCTCCTTCACGATGGTTTGATTTAGGAGCGCAGGAACGATCCTGCGGGCAGATGGAATCGAATCATCTCGGGGCGCTACGAAGAGTAGACCAAGAAGGCCCGCAACCCTCGAATCACGCGGAGGCCCTTATATCGGCCTCTTCGGGTACCAGGCCTGGGATTTGCCGCTTAATTAAGTTTGTATCCTCTAAGTTTAGTATACAAGTCTACAAGCACAATGTAAATGATACAATAGAAAACCTAGCCAAGTTAAGTGATTTTAGTAACTTAGAATGGAGTCCTGGGGACGGGAAAGATCCCACGTGGTGGGTTTCGTGAATTCCTTCTCGGATTCAGGTAGGTTAAGAGTCTTTCGGCTCTTTAGGCAATTTCAGATATGAATGGGGTGCAAGTTCCGCTGCGAACGGCCCGACCTGACTACGCTTCAGAGACATGCCTTCCGTCCGCCGAAGTCACATTCTCAATTGCGAAATAGTATCACTCGTACCGGCGGACCATATCCTTCAGCGATTGGGCGAGCTCGCCCAGTCTCCTGGCTTCGGTCTCCAGTTGGGTGGTGGCTTCCACGCTCTCTTTCATGGCAAGCTCCACACCACGCATGGCCGAGGCAGCGCGTTCGACTCTGGCGAACTGCCTTCCGCTCGATGAGGAGATCACGCCGGCTGACTGGGAAAATTCGGCGATTCTCCCGGCAAGGTTCTCGATGCTTTCACCCGCGGCTTCGGACTGCTTGACGCCCCGTTCCACGGCCTTGCCCCCCTCTTCCGTTGCCATGACCACCGCGGTGACCGACTTGCGGATCTCCTGGAGGATTTTGCTCACGTTTTCCGTGGCTTCCCGGGATTGATCGGCCAGCGATTTGATCTCGTGTGCCACCACCGCGAAGCCTTTCCCGTGCTCACCCGCACGCGCCGCTTCGATGGAGGCGTTCACCGCGAGGAGATTGGATTGATCGGCCAGATCCTTGACCACGCCGATGATGTCTTCTACGAATCTCGTATTGTCGCTCAGTCCCGCCACCGATGCCCCGACGATTTCCATCTTCTCGCTGATGAGGTGCATTTTTTCCAGCGTGTCGCCGGTGGCCTTCGTTCCCCTGGTCGCGATCTCGTCCGATTGCTCGGCGTGGCCCACGATGCTGCGGGCGGTTTCGTTGACTACCTTGGCCGTCTTCTCCATTTCATTGAGTGTGGTGGTCGTCTCGGTTATTGCCGAAGCCGTACCGGAAGCTCCGGCAAAGAGCTCGGAGGAGGTGCTCGCAATTTGACTTACCGAATCCCTCAATACTTCAACCCCTTCAAGAATCCTCTTGTTGTAGTCTCCAAGGTTCGCCGCCATGTCGTTGAGGGACGTGCCCAGTCTAATCGCCTCGCGGAGACCCTTGACCTTCATGGAACCGGAGAGGTCGCCCTGTTTGATTGCTTCAGCCAGTCTGGTTGCAGCGAGGATCGGTCTCGCCGCTTGTCTCCCGAAAAAGTACGTGGCCAGCAGCCAGAACGCCGCATATACCGATATGCCGACGCAAGCCGCAATCTCGGATCGTTTCAATTGGGCCGAAACCTGCTGGAGCGTACCGTTCCCCGATATCAGTAGATTGTCCGTCAGTGTGCTCAGCGTAGTCAGAACTTGGATAGGCGATTCGAGAATCGGGCTCTTGGCCGGAGAAGAAGTCTCCGGTTTAGATGAAGGTGATGCCTGGGCTTCCTTTTCTTTGTTCAATGCGGGGTTCGCGACTTTCTCTTCCCATGCTTTCAAGGCCTCTTGCGCCTGACGCAGTTGTGCGGTCAGGGCTTGATCTCCCGCTAGAAGGGTCTTCACCTTGCTGAAGCCCTCTCGGGCCTTCTTGGCGGCCGTTCGGTATTCATCGAGGTTCCCGTCTGATTGTCCCGCGCGGAAAGCGGTTAACCGGCTTTCCATATCGAGTATTGCTC
>JBGSJS010000107.1:0-7250 GCA_041741735.1 Desulfomonilaceae bacterium
AAGCCATCCAACTAACCGAGCCATGGTGGAAGACGGCAGCCGAAAAAGAGGGAAAGAAGATATTTCTCGATCAGGACATTACTCCGGGATGTCTCACCGTAGGGAGACCGAACGAGATCTTCGAAGTCGTCGTCAACCTCATTAAGAACGCCACCGAGGCACTCCCAACCGGCGGCAAAGTGGAAATCACTACGGGTTTGAAGGACCGATTCGTTGTCCTCCGGATTAGTGACAGTGGCGTGGGTATTGCAGAGGAGAACCTTTCGAGGATTTTTGAACCCTTCTGGACTACCAAGGGCTCGGAGGGGACAGGCCTCGGGCTCGCAAGCACCTACGGCATCGTGCGACGGCACGGCGGCTTCATCTCCGTTGAAAGTCTGCCGAAAGCGGGAACCGCGTTCACCGTCCAGCTTCCCTTTGCCGGGCAATCCGCGGTGGCTCAAACGGTCTTCAACGAATTTACACCAACCGACGATCTCCACATTCTCGTGGTGGACGACATGGAGCCGGTCCTGACCGTGCTGGGGGATGCTCTGACAGAGTGCTGCGGATCGGTCTCCACAGCATTGTCCGGTCGGCTGGCCTTGGAGATTCTTGAGCGGGTAGATATCGACCTGGTGATCTGTGATTTGGCCATGCCTGGAATGAACGGATGGGAGTTGGGAAGAGCCGTCGTGCAAAGGTGTCGGGAACGGGGAGTGCCCAAGATCCCCTTTGTTCTCCTTACAGGCTGGGGCGGAAAGCTCCTGGAGCAGGAGAATATCGTGGAAGCCGGTGTGGATGCCGTAGTACAGAAACCGGTGGATCTGAGAGAGCTCTTGCGAGTAATCGGAAGAGTGGTGCCGAAGAGATTAAAGGCTGCCTGTGAAGAAGAACAGCGCTCATGATGCCTACGCCGTCCGAAGATTCGGCTTCCGCGGCCGGCCGTCGGTCATCCTTCCACGAGACGGTGAACCAGGAACTCGGTGAGCGTCGCCAGTCCGTGGGTGGGCATATAGTTGCTTGCGGAGATATCGTAGAGGATCTTGCTATACGGGTCGAACTCCTGGTCGCCCTCCCAATGGATCAGCGCAATGGGGAGTCGGGGGAAGAACTTGAAAAGAAAGGCGTGATCGCCGAGCTCCGTGGGTCTGCCTCCCCATTTCAGTGCCCGACCGGCCTGCTCGTCCCGATCCAGGCGAAAAAAGACAGCGAGGGTCTCACTCATGGTTCGGGCGAAATGGGCCCCCAAAACGGCTGCATGTTGCAGTGACCGGCAATCGATCCATTGCCCCATAACTCGGACGGCCGTCCCCTGGTTTTCCGCTGCAGCCACGAGGTGATGGAGGAAGAGGACCTTCATGGTCATGGTATCCACGATCTCATGACCCGCACGAACCCGGTAAGGCAGCAAGTCCAGTACGAACCAACTGTGAAGGAACGGCACCATCACTCGGGGTACCCCGTCTCCCTGGTAGTCCCCGTCGGTGGTTTCGGCTATTGTCAGCGGGTCAATTCTCTTCACCTTTTGGATGAGCCCGTCGTACGATCTCCGGAGCTCTTCCGCATTGTTGCCCGACTTTTCCCTTTCCAGCCACATGGAGTATTCGTCAGGGGGTAGCATCTTTTCAAACGTCTCCTGATATCAATGCGCGTTAAAGAGGTTGATCGGTGTGGAGCCAACAGGTTTTCGTATCGAGCAAGGCCTCTCAGCTACGACCGGCACCGCCTGCCCCGGCTCCGGAGACCTGCTCGAAACCGCGGCCGGCGAGGTCGCTTCTATGACTGTATCGGTATCAAAGGTTCGGGCGGCCTTGTGATGAGGCGGGAAACGGCCCCGTCTACCGAGGGCTGCCTCGAAATGGGTGCAAAACGTTCCGTCCTAAAACGGAGAGGCGAAGGGAAGCGCAAACTTGACGCCCAACTGCCATGAGATCCTGCCGAGATTCAGATCCATGGATTGTGAAGCAACAGCACCGGCACCTGCCACCAAATTGCGGCCGTTCAGCCTTCCGTTCGCCTGGTAGCTCGCGAATTTGCCGAAAACGGACGCGCCGGACCCATTGAAAAAACGGAGGCCGTACTCGCCGTACGCCTCAAGAAAATACCCGCCGTACGTGTCGCCGATACCTCTGATCCTCGACGGGGCACCACCGCCGACGGTCTGGCTGTATTCTACGTCTCCCCAGAGTGCCGGGAAGCCGATGAATCTGAATATACGAATGTGGCTCGGGTCGTTCCGGTTCACCTGAAATCCCAGGAACGGGATGTATCCGTTAACTGTGAGGTCTCCTGTGTCACTTCCGAGCCCGGCAACGGCAGTCGTGTCGTACGGGTTCTTGAAGTTTGCAGCGAAATGATCCCACCTAAAACCGGCCAAAAGGGAAGTCCCGGGGGACAAACAATAGGAGCCCATGCCTTCCAGCAAGTACCAGTTATTGCTTACCTTCCAGTGTCGTCCTCCCGACCCCGCAGCTCCGGCGCCGAGGGTGTAGGTCGCCTCATCCACCGTGTCGAAAGGAACCAAGATCGAGAAATTGAAGACGGCACCTATTCGGGGGGTGATTTCCGCGCCGGTGGTGGTCCCCAGCACCAACCCGCCGAGGCTGTAGCTGTGCTTGATCTGTTGGATACCGGCAAGGGTTGCACCCCTCGTATTGAGGGTCGTGTCAACGGTCTGGTAATTCCCGGCGCCCTCCAGGGAGACAAAAGCCCGTTTGGGCAAACACGGAAACCCTCCCGGACCGCAAGCCATTGGTCGGGGCATAAAGACAGGTCCCCTCGGAGGCATGGGGAGAGGCCTCATGGGAGGCGCCGGCATGAAGCCCTGAGCCGCGACCGGGAACGGGATCAGTGAAAATGCAAAAAGTGCACATAAAAAGACGGCGGCTCGTTTCATGTCCATACCCTCCGCGAGTACGAGCCCCCTGCCGGGAGGCCCGGGGAAAAGTCGTCAATGTCGTAGGTCTGAGTTCAGAGTGCTCCCATGTCTAGGAAAAAAGAGCAGATCTGTCAAGCTCAAAAACCTTGGAGAGGGGAGGGCAAACGTTCTACGGTACTGAGTCGGACCGTGCCTTTCCTGGTTGCAGACTGCCCGTTTGGGCCGGACCCCCGGTCCTATGATTTTTGACCCTCATGCCCTTTGTCGGAGCTTATGTCCGATTTGTACAAGAGACATCTCGTCGGTCCTACGGATGCAAGAATCCGGGAATGACGGCCCCAAAGCATGGAAACGCACGGCAACAGGCGATCGGCTATTGCGTTCGGGATCGACGCAACGGCTGCCTGGAAATCAGAAGATGTCTCCCACCAGAGCCTCAAACGCTTCTCGGCCGCTGAAGTCTTCCGGCTCGAAGATTCCCACAACAGTTCCTTGATTGATGACCACGATCCGGTCGGCAAGACGTCTCGCCTGGCTCAAGCTGTGGGAAACCACGACAATGGTGTAACGGTCCTTGAGCCGCAGGAGAAGCTCCTCGATCTTCGCGGAAGCTCGAAAATCGAGAGACGCCGTAGGCTCGTCCAGCAAAAGGAATTCAGGCTCCATGGCCAAGGCCCGGGCAAGACACAACCGCTGCTGTTGTCCTCCGGAAAGGGTTGTGGCCGGGTGCTGAAGGCGCCCTTCAACCTCGTCCCAGAGCTGAGCCTCTCTGAGAGCCCACTCCATACGACGGGCGATGTCTCCGGCCGAAAGTCCCATGACCAGTTTCAACGGGAGGGCAATGTTTCTCTCAATGCTCGTCGGCAAGACATTGGGCGTCTGAAAGACCATCCCCACACAACGCCGAAGCTCGGTCAGGGGAAACCCGTCGCTGTACACGTCCACCCAGTCGTTTGACAGGAACAAGCGGACTGTTCCACCCGTATTGCTGCCGGAGAAGCACTCGTTGAGCCTGTTGAGGGTACGGAGGAAGGTGCTCTTTCCCGATCCGGAGCGACCCAAAATTACGGTGATTGTCCGGGGCGGAAGAATCAGGTTGAAATCGTGCAGCACGCGATGTCCGAAGAAGCTTAGCGAGAGATTCTCAATCTTAGCGACACTCTTGATCTCCGCGTCCTGCATCAGCTCCAAGCCCTCCCCAAGCTCCTTCGTATCAATTGTGCGGCCAGGAACAAAAGCCCGGTCAAACAGAGCAGCACAATGGCCGCGCCGAACCCTCGTTGCAGATCTTCGGGGGTCCGGTGCTCCGCCGCCAGATAGTATATCGTAAAGGGAAGGGCCTCAAATTTCCCGGAAATTCCTTGAGGCATCCCCGCATTGGCAACGACTCCCGTGAGGAGAATGACGGCGGTGTCTTCGGCCGCACGTCCCACGGCAAGGATGACCCCACTGAGCAAGCCTCTGCCCGCAGCCGGGAGGAGCACATGTGCCACATTCTGCCAGTGCGTAAAGCCGTGACTGGGACCCACGAGCCTCACCGGTTCGTCGAGGCTTTCCAGGGCCGTCTGAGTGGTGCGAATGAGATAGGGAGCCACCAACAGGGCGATGCACACGGCCGAGAGCAACAGGCAGGTGTTGGCCGTGGTAAGGATGGTTTTTCGGAGGAGAAGGATCAGTGCAAATCCGAAGAGCCCCATGACAATGGAGGGCAGTCCTGCCAACAGGTCTACCGCGAGGACCGAAAGAGTCTTCCATCGACCGGATGCGTACTCCGCCAGGTATATGCCGCTCGCTATTCCCAGCGGCACGGCAAAAGAGCAGGAGAGAAGGACCAGGCTGAGCGTGCCCACACAAGCAGGCCAGATTCCATCCCAGACCGGGAGCCGCCCGAGAAAGGCCTGCCACGTGGGAGTATCGCCGAAGAAGAGTGCGCCGTTGAGTGCGCCTGCTCCTCGGTACACGAGGAATCCCAGGAAGATGCAGACCACCACGGAGACCGATATCGCGGCTGCCCAGGAGAAGGAGACCAAGACCTTGTCCATGCACCTATTCAAGAAAACCCCCCGTGCCGGACGGGGAACGGGCAAGGATAGCCCGAATGGCCAAATTCACTCCAGCGGTCATGGCAAAGAGAATCAGACCGCACGCGAACAGAGAATGATACGCTGCACTGTGCACGTCAGTGGCCAATACCAGAGCTATGTGTGCCGTGAGAACGCGAATGGAATCGAGCAATGAGTGGGGGATTTGCGCGGCGTTGCCCGCGAGCATAAGCGCTATGATCGTGTCCCCGACGGCCCTGCCGAATCCGAGCACCGCCCCGGCCGCGAGGCCCCGGGAACAGAGGGGGAGCACCACATGGAGCAATTCCTGGGCCGGGCTCAAGCCCAGCGCCTTGGATGCGAGCCGCACGCCGGGGCTCACCTGATCCATCTGCGTGTGAATGAGGAGGACAATGGTCGGCAGCACGAGAATGCTCAACGTCAGCGACGCAGCCAGCCACGAGAATCCCGTTCCTTCCTCAAACGAGCTCCTCACCAGCGGCACCAGGAGAAACACTGAAACGAAGCCGTACACCACCGTGGGGACGCTCGTCATGAAATGCACGAGGCCCATGAGTGGGCGGGCCAGACGCGGCGGCCCGGCTCCGTGGACAAAACAGCATAGCCCCAGTCCAAAGGGGTACGCAACGAGCATGGTCGTGGCGGATAGCGCAATGCTGCCCACCATCACGGAAAGTATGCCGTACTGCTTCTGTATCGGCATCCATTGCCACGAGAAGACTTCCGTGAACTGCCCCTCCAGAAAGATGGAAGCCGAAAAATAGACGAGGAACAGGAAGATGGCCAAGATGGCCCCGGAAGAGACCACCGTGGCACACAAGAGGAGCGCACGGATAAGCCGCTCCCGGCCGGCTCTCTTCCCGGCAATGAGGTGCTCGGCAGGTACCAACTCCGTGTCCTCATTTACTTCAACGGGATATATCCGCTCTTCTTCGAAATCTCCGCTCCCTCGGGACTCTGAATGTATGCGATGAACGCCTTGACGAGCCCTGCGGGCTCTCCCTTGGTATTCATATAGAGTTTTCTCACGATCGGATATTTCCCATTCTTAGCATTTTCCTGGGTTGGATGCACCCCATCAAGCTCGACGGCTTTTACCGTGGCATCCACGTGGCCGATGCCGAGGTACCCGATTGCATTGGGATCTTGCGCGATGGCCACTTTCATGGCCCCATTGGAAGCAACCACGTTGGCATTTTGCGCAATGGCCCCCTTCTTCAGGAGCTTCTTCCAGAAGACCTCTCTCGTGCCGCTCGCCTCGTCTCTGGTGAACAGGTGAATTGCTGCGTCAGCCCCGCCAACCTGCTTCCAATTGGAGATTTTGCCCGCGAAGATCTCTTGAATCTGCGCGGCCTTCAGGTTACCGACCTTGTTCTTGGGATTTACGGCCACGGCGACCCCATCGATGGCGAACGGGAAGGTTTTGAGGCCGTATTTCTTCACTTCGGCCTCGGTGAGGGCCCGTCCGGTATTACCAACGTTGACGAGGCCTTCGCCCGCCTTCTGCACACCCACACCCGAGCCGCCGCCCGCGATGGTGATGCGTATCTTCGGGTTGACCGTCATGATTCGCTTGCCGGCCTCTTTCATCACGGGAATGTGCGCGGTTCCTCCGGCAATGTCCACGGTACCTTCAAGGCCCTTGAATCGGTCGAGATCGCCCGCGACCGCCGGCCCCGAGGCGAAGGTCAGAGCCATGAGCGCAACCGGAATAGACGGCAACCATCTTTTGAGTCCTGTACGATCCATCATCAGAACCAACCTCCTTTATCCTATGCCTCCCCCCCGAAGAACTTCGCTGAAAAGCACGGCTATGGTTAACATAAGCCGAGACTATTCGTCAAATCCTTGCCGATGCGCCGGACAGGGATGCGTGATCAGTGTCACGGAAGATTCCGCTGGATGGAAGATGGCCTCAAATCTGTGTTGAGGCCATGTAGGCCCCGTGAGCCGGCGGCTTCTGAGGAGTCGGGAACTATCCGGAAGCGGTGTCTGCAAAACGGCTTGGGGGCAGGACAAATCTGTGCCCTGAAAGGGCGGACCAACAATAGCCGCAGGTTTTAACCTGCGGAAACGAGCATCAACAGATGATATAGACCCTGAAGGGGTCCACCAAAACACGTTCGAGGAATCCCTTGTTGGACGACCCCTTCAGGGTCGTTCTGGAGAATTGGGACCTGGCCCTTTCCCGTGGGTTGAAACCCACGGCTAGTGCGCCTGCGAGCGTACTGAATCAGAGAGGTGAAAGTCCTCTCCAGGTCTACGCTACAACCTGTAACCGACTGTAACTGCGTCGCCGTGAGGCGGGGTGGAGAGCAACAGGAGGT
>JBGSJS010000108.1:0-1761 GCA_041741735.1 Desulfomonilaceae bacterium
GTACTTTTCCATCTCTGTCACGGAGATGTTCCGAGACCCGTTCGTCTACCTTGCCTTAAGGGAAGAGGTCGTGCCCCTCCTCCGAACCCGGCACCACATTAAGGTCTGGCATGCGGGTTGCGCCACCGGCGAGGAGGTTTATTCGCTCGCTATAGTCCTCAAAGAAGAAGGACTGTTAGACCGGACTACCATGTATGCCACCGACTTCAACGATTCGTCGTTAGAAAAGGCAAAGGCTGGGATCTACTCGCCCGAAGCGATCCGGGAGGCCACCCGCAACTACCAAAAGGCAGGTGGACGTTCTTCCTTCGGGACCTACTACCACTCACGATACGATGCGGTCCAGATTGATGGTCACCTCAGAGAACGAATTACCTTTGCCAATCACAATCTTGTCACGGACAGAGCCTTCGGTGAGATGCACCTGGTCTTCTGTCGGAACGTGCTCATCTACTTCAATCAGGACCTCCAGAACCGGGCACTCGGCGTGTTCACCGAGAGCCTCGTGCAAGGAGGCTTTCTCTGCCTGGGCACCAAAGAGGACCTCCAATTCACTTCAGTCAGCCGTCATTATGAGGAAGTGAATCGGAAAGCGAAGATTTACAAACGAAGGA
The DNA here is from genome assembly GCA_041741735.1 of Desulfomonilaceae bacterium. Classification (GTDB taxonomy): domain Bacteria; phylum Desulfobacterota; class Desulfomonilia; order Desulfomonilales; family Desulfomonilaceae; genus JBGSJS01. The sequence continues at coordinate 615 of JBGSJS010000108.1, forward strand.
TCTTCCCTTGAGAACTTCAGACGGCCAAATCATTGCTCCCGAAACGCACTACCAGGCCATCGTTATCGGTGGATCGGCGGGGAGCACCGTCATTATCGAGGAGATCCTTTCTCAGCTTTCTTGCGATTTCCCTGTTCCGATCTTTGTTGTCCAACACTTGCACGAAAGCGATGACGGGAGCTTTGCGAAGCACCTGGCTCGAACCTGTCAACTGAGGGTTACGGTTCCATGCGATAAGCAGCCGGTTGAAAAGGGTTGTGTCTACGTAGCCCCGGCCAACTACCACATGCTTCTGGAGCGTAACAAGACTGTTGCCCTTTCCGTTGACGAGAAGGTCAACTGGTCAAGGCCCTCCATCGACGTGCTGTTCGAGAGTGCCGCACGCGCGCATGGTACGAACCTGATCGCAGTCATTCTTTCCGGTGCGAACGATGACGGCGCCAAGGGCATGACGACCGTTAAGGAATGCGGGGGAGTTACCATAGCCCAGTCACCGGAAAGCGCTGAGTCTCCCGTGATGCCCAAGGCGTCCATCGAAGCTTCTTATCCGGACTACATTCGAAAGCCCGCGGAGATCGCTGGACTTCTCGTGGAACTCGGTACCCGCTCCGCTCAAAGGAGAGCTCGCAATGCCTGAAAAACAGAAGATCCTGACCGTAGACGATAGGGAAGAGAATCTATTCGCTCTGGAGAAGACGCTGCGCGAAACAGGTGCCGAGATCGTCAAGGCCACCAGCGGTGATGAGGCTTTGGCCGCCACGCTGCACCATGACTTCGCCTTGGCAATTCTGGACGTGCATATGCCGGGGATGAGCGGTTTTGAGCTTGCAAACCACCTGCGCAGGGATGAGAAGACTCTTTCTCTGCCCATAATCTTCCTGACGGCCACATTTCTCGACGAGGAGAATGTTTTCAAGGGCTACGAGGCCGGGGCTGTAGACTACATAATCAAGCCGTCTAATCCTGTCGTCTTGAATGGGAAAGTCAAAGCCTTTTTGGAACTCGCCAGGTACCGAAAGCAGCTGGAGGATATGGTTCAGGAGCGCACCCAGAGGATCCAACACATTAATCAGATTCTCCGTAAAGTCCGGAACGTCAATCAGCTCATCGTTCGCGAACAGGATGAGGGTCGACTTATCCGTGAGGC
>JBGSJS010000109.1:0-111792 GCA_041741735.1 Desulfomonilaceae bacterium
TCTCGCTTGGCTCGCAAAATCCAGGTTCAATGTTCACCAGAGGACCTCCGGAGTTCCCGGGGTTGATAGCGGCGTCGGTCTGGATGAAGTCCTCCAGGTCGAGTATCCCCATGTCGTTGCGTCCCTTGGCGCTCACGATACCGGCAGTCACCGTCTGAATAAGACCGAATGGATTGCCGATGGCGAGTACCCAATCCCCGACCTCAAGTGACCGCGGGTCCCCGAGTCGGGCAAAGGGAAATCTTTCCCCGTCTATCTTGATAACGGCCACGTCGGTCTTCGCGTCGGCACCGATCACGCGCGCTTTGTATTTCTTCTTGGTGCCCACGGTCACCATGATCTCGTCGGCACCTTTGATCACATGGCCGTTTGTAAGAATATAACCCCTCGGATCGATAATAAAACCCGATCCGAGTCCCACCTGGCGTTGTTTGAGGCTTCCGTTTCCATTTGGAGCCCCGAAAAAACGGCGAAAGAATTCATCGCCGAAAAATTCACGAAAGGGATGATTTTCGAAGAATGGGTCCATCTCGGACATCGAATTACGCGCGTTTATGATGCGTACGGAAGAGACGTTGACCACTGCGGGTTTGACGTTCTTGGCCACCGCTCTGAAGGCTGTCTGCAGGCCTTTCAGGCCGCGTGCGGCAACACTCTGGCTCCACGCCGGCGACTCCTGGTACATGGAAAACAGTGCGCATATCATGAGCGCAATCGCTACTTTCAGCGAGAAAGACTCCTGAGACTGCAAACCTTGCTTCGGGTGACCTGACAGAGGGGGCATAAACTCTCCTTATCTTCTACGGACAACAATCGGTCCGCTCCTTTGTTAGTGTACCGACGCATACGCGTCTGTTGTCTTCGGGCCGTCGGGACCCAGGATGAGCCTCTTTGTTTCCGAGGGAAACAGGTCGGCAATGTGCTCGTGGCAGGTGAAAAACAGCACCTGCCGGCGCGATTCCTTCGCATATCGTGCGAGCGCGCTCGCCGTTCGAGAAGCTCGGCGGCAATCGAAATTGACCAGGATGTCATCCATCATCAATGGGAGCGCCTCCCGGCCATGATAGACGTCCAAGTGGGCCAGCCTCAGTGACAGGAATACCTGCTCCAGCGTTCCTCGACTCAATTGTCCCTCATCCACCCGCGTGCCGTCCGACCGCTCAACCTTCACTCGATCTTCATCCAGAGGAAAGAGCACTCGTCGGAACGCTCCTCCGGTTATGGCCCCAAAGATCTCCGATCCCCGTCGGAGCACCTTCGGTTGCTTCTCCGATTCATATATTCGTAGCGTTTTCCGGAGCAGTAGTGATGCCGCACGCAACTTGGTCCACTCATGTACCGATCGCACAAAACGCGCTCTCAATTCTTCTCTTTCCGCGAGGAGTTTTTCAAACTCCTCCTCTGCCTCAATAGACTCGATCTCTTTGCCCAAGCTTCCTTTCTTATTGGCAAGCTCTTCAGATGCCGGCCTCAGTTCGTCAAGCTCCCTGTTGAGAGCTCGCTCCAATTCCCTATCCGCGTCCCAATCGTATCCGGTCATGTCGAGAGCCTGCCCGTCGGCCGCATCTCCCGACAAGAGCGACCTGAGGAGAACTTCACGCTCCCTGAGAAGAGCATTACGATGCTGGTGCCGAAATCCCTGCGACCGGAACGCTTCTTCCTCCGTGACGCCCGCCGCCGCCAACAGGGCGGCCATCCGGTTTCCGGCCTCTTCAATCCTCTTACCTGAGACAACCAAGTTCGATTCCTGATCTTCGATTCTTTCGGCAAGGGCTCTTTTTTCGGCGAGTTTTTCCCGCGCCTCTTCTTCTCGACGTTTCCAGTGCTCGATTAATTCAAGAGGACCCACCGTGGGGCCATACGCTCTCATATCGGTCGATCGCAGGCAATCTTGGCCGTTCTTCACGTCAAATCGGCCTGCACTTGCTGCCACGGGCAGCGCCTCGGCACGACTATCCGTATTCGAAGCCGGGGGCAAGTCAGACCCATCCTCGCCGGAGAGCCGGAGGCCGACCTCGCGGACTCGGGCGGAGAAATCGCTCCATTCGGATTCTATGGCTGCCAAATGCTCTTCGTCTTCTCGGATTTCCCTCAAACGAGCGCAAATGTCCCGCAACCTGACGACTTTCGTCAGGGCTTCTTCGGGCTCCCACTCGACGTCCAAACCCGTGGAACAAAGGAAGTCCCTCCACTGAGCCAGCGCAAGAGCGATATCTCTTTCGGCTTCCTCCATCAGGCTCTTGATCTCCCGGCCTCGGCTCTCTTCAACTTCGAGGTCGGCCGATTCCGATTCCAGGACGTCCTCAACAACCCTTCGGCGCCTGGCCGGTTCTTCGGCCTCTGCCGAGCGTTTTCCGGCAGCCAGGACGTCACCCATGTCGGCCCGAGGATTCCCGAGCACATCGCGACCTATTTCCGCCATGGTCTGCTGCAGCTCCCTGATGGAGGCCACGATGGTGCGTCGCTCCTGTTCCGTCTCCGCCAACTCCCGGGTGATGGCAGACCTCCGTCCGGCCAGGACCGACAGCTCTTCGGCAAGGCCATTCCTGCGGGTTCGCTCTGTGAGCAGGTTCCACCTTATAGATGCCGGAATGAGCAGAATCAAGAGAAGCGAGATGGAGACAAAGGCGTAGAAGGTCATGCCTTCGGCATCTTGAGCTGCTCCCGCCATGCCGGCGGCGGCCGTGACGAGGATTGCCTGAGCCGCCCAAAAGACCAACGGCGACACGACGCGCTTCGTTTCACGCTCCATGCGTCGTACGCGTTCGTCCACGGATTCACGATCGGCCACAAGATTCCTCAGTTTCCTCACTTTCTCCGATAGCCGCTCTTCGAGATCGCTCACCCGATTCCTGCTGAGAATCCACTGGTGAAGCCTTCGCTGCGACTCACGTGAGAGCGCCCCCCGGCAGAGAGGAGACAACTGCTCGACATGAGAGCGCTTGCGCTGGATTGAGGCCCGGAGGCGTTTGTATTGCTCGCGGCATTCGAAGAGACGAGGCTCAAGTTCGACTTTCTTTTGCCGCGCGCTATTGAGGAGGTCGATGAAGAGACGAATCTCGCGCTCCGACGCTTGGGAGGGGTCAATTTCTACAACCCTCTCTCTGTCCCATCCAGAGCCGAGATCCGATATCTCGGCCTCCAAGGCCGCAAGAGACCGCTCCTTCTTTGCCCGGAGCCTGTCGATCTCTTGGGGAACACCGGCAAGCCTCTTGGCCTCGGCGACGAGCCCATCGATCGCGTCGGCACGTGCCAGGACGGCCTCATCAGGCACGATTGCCTCGTACCGGCTTCTCAGGCGCTCGAGTCCCGCTTCCAGCTCCATCACGGTCCGAAGGGCCTCGCTTTGCTGCTCCAGTGCACGCTCCAGGCGTACGATTCCGTCAGGAGGGAATTCCCGAGCGTCCTCGAGAAAGCCCAGTTCTGCATCGAGAGCGACGACCCTTTTCCAGTCCTGTTCGTGCCGCAACGTCCTGCTCAGTTCTTTGAGCCGGGCCCCCTTTTCCATCATTTCTTTTCCGAGAGCCTCTCGCCGGAGATCGACATCTTCCAACTCTCTTCTCAATTGCGCGTACCGTTGGGGCTTGTCCCGAAGAACCCTCAGTCCTGCCTCCACTTCTCTGAGCCTTGTCTGAAGCGACAGAATCGAATCGGCCCCTCCGCGTGCCGTTCCCATGACCGCTTTGAGTCGATCGTCCACCTTTCTGACGACAACCAGGGGGTTCACCATCGCCGATCCCAGCGCGGCGGCCACGATCTTTCCCCTCAGAGCCTCCTGATCGAGTCTGCGCATTGCATCCAGATCGAACGCGAAGAGATTTTCGTAGAGGTTTCTGTCCAGTCCCGCCCTGAACAGGGAGACTGCGGACGGATCGAGAAGATTCCCGGCTTCGTCGGTGACGGAGAGCATTCCTTCCCGGCGGCCGCGCTTTTCCTGCCGGTGAATCCTGATCCGGTCACCCGAACGCGTGCCGACCGTCACCCAACCGCATCGGGGAATGCCGTCGGGTGTTTCGTAGATATTCGTGAAGCCGGTCTTCTTCCTAAACCCGAAGAACACCGACCTGACAAACTCCAATGCCGTGCTCTTTCCCGCTTCGTTGACTCCCAAGACAACGGTCAGACCCGGAGTGAAGTCACGGATGGCGACACCTTTGAAGGCACCGAAGCTCTCGATGAAGATCTCTTCTATCCACATTCCGCCATACCCGTGCATCCGTCTAGCCGCGGTCGGAGTCGAAAAACAGCTCCGCCACCGTTTCGGCCGTCTCGTCCGGGAGGCCCTCAGACAGAATCGTTTCGAGGCTTAACATCCCCGCGAGTGCCGTACCGCCGACAGGGGACCTCCCGATTCTGCGGAGGAGCTCAGCGCGAACGCCCGCGGTCAGGTCCCGGACCGCGTCCTTATCTTGAGCCGTGCTTCTCCACAATCTCAGAAAATCGCCGAGAAACCCCTCTTCGGATTCCAAGGACTCCAGATTAAAGGCCCGGCACGTCAGGTCGCGAAGGCGACCGAGAAACACCGGCACCGGCAGGCGCTCAAGACGTTCCGCCAACAGGAGGACGACGTCCTCTTCCCGCTCTGAGGACGCTCTCGGTCTACCGGTGACGTTGATTGCCGCAACCACGGCCTCAAGAGATTCATCGTCGGAGATTAGATCGGCACAGGCCGATTCGGCAAGGGAGATCAATTCCTCTCCTCGGGAATCAGGGGGCATCTCTACGTCCACAGTTTCCCATCGCACCGGAGCCACGGGAAGAAACTCTGCGGAGATCTCGTTTCCTCGCCGGACCGTGACGAGATAGCATCCCCGAGGACCGCTCTCGTCCATCCGTGCGCCCTGGCTCGCACCGGGGTAAAAGATCAGCGGATAATCCCTCAGAATGGCCGCGGAGTGCACGTGCCCCAGGCACCAGACATCCATTCCCGTTGCGGTGAGATCGTCCGGAGTACACGGAGCATAGTTCCGATGACCGGTCGAGCCGGAGACGTTGGTGTGGAGAACGCCGATGGCCACCTCGACTCCGCCGTCGCGACGGAACTTGCGGGCGAGGTTCTCTCCGACATCAGCCTTTTCGAATCCCGCGCCGTATATCTTCACCCCTTGAGTGACCTCTCCGGAAGTGTCCCCTCTTCTTTCCGGCTCCGGCCCGAACAGATGGAGACCCGGAAGATTTTTCAGGGAATCCGAGAAAGTTGGAAGCGGGTCGTGGTTGCCTGCCGCGAGAAAGACGGGAATGCCCTCTTCGTAAAGCCGTTGAACACCCTCCCGGAATACGACCCGAGCGCGCACTGATGGATTGCTTGAATCAAAGACGTCTCCTCCAAGGGTCACAGCGTCCACCCGGCGGGCGATTGCCGCCTCTACGATCCTCTCCCAGGCTACCCGACCGGCACGCCGGAAGAGGTCCGCCAGATGGGGACTCGACCTCTCCAGTCCTGAAAAAGGTCGTCCGAGGTGAACATCGGCTGCATGCAGGAGTCTGAAATCCGCCATCACTCGCGGCCTCTCGTGTCTTGGTCATTCGGAGACAGTCTTTTGCACAAAACGCTCTTGCGGGCAACTCCCAATATATGGCCCGGAAGGCAGCGGTCCAATTCGAATGGGGAGCTGGATCGTTGACAAAGGTGGTGAGGTGATTTCCGCGAGACCTCATGAGTGTCCGGATCGTGTATAGTGTACGGGCTCGGTGCCCGGCAGCCTCCAATGTCCCCGTGCCGGAGCCGAAAGGAGCCCTCGCTTGCGTTTATCAATTCTTTTTCTGATCGCCGGCGCACTCCTCTTCACCCAGGCTGCGCAAGCGGAACGATCCCCTTTCCGGGACGCGGTGCCGGGTAGAGTTCTCGTCTTCCCCAGGGACTACGGAAAGCACCCTGATTTCCAGACCGAGTGGTGGTACTTCACGGGAAATCTCGGCTCAAGAGACAATACTTGGGGGTTCCAATTGACCTTTTTCCGCCGGAGTCTTCTCAAGGAACGGGCACTAAGAGACTCCGCATGGGCGGTAAGGGACTTATATCCGGCACATTTTGCCCTCAGCGACATCGGAAACAGGAAGTTCTTCCATACGGACATGATTTCCCGGGAAGGGCCCGGTCTTGCCGGCGCATCATCCGAGGATCTCAACGTATGGATCAAGAACTGGAGTGCCCGAAGAGAGGGAGACTCCATACGAATCGACGCGGCCAAGGACGGATACGCTATCGCGCTCGATCTTACCTCGGAAAAGGCACCGGTGCTCCACGGGGATCGAGGCTACAGCCGCAAGGGAGATTCGGAGGGCCAGGCCTCCTACTACTATTCTCTGACCAGACTTAACGCCAACGGCACGCTCACCTTTGGCGGAAAGTCTCACCGGGTGACCGGGTATGCATGGATGGATCAGGAATTCGGCTCGAGTATCCTGCTTCCCGATCAGGTGGGATGGGACTGGTTCAGCTTGCAGCTTGACGACGGCACCGAGCTTATGCTCTTCCACCTGCGCAAGAAAGATGGCACGGTCGAGCGCCCCTTTGGAACGTTCGTGCCCAAAGAGGGCCCTCCCGAGGACCTTGCCCATACGGAGGTCAAAATCGGTTCCCAACGTGAGTGGACCAGCCCTCATACCAAAGCCGTCTACCCGATGGGATGGAAGATAGAGATTCCCGAGCGGAACATCCGACTCTCCGTGGTTCCGGCGTTTGAGGACCAGGAGTTGACCGCGGCCAAATCCACGGCGGTCACGTACTGGGAAGGCTCGGTGGCCGTGGAAGGGACGAGCGGCGGGCATAGCGTCCGGGGACGCGGGTACGTTGAGCTCACCGGATATGCCCACTCCATGGGAGGTCGATTGTGAAACCACACCGTCTTGCTTCTCGTACCTTTTGGGCAAGCCCCGCTCGGCACCAAGGCAACACATTGGGTTGCGAGGCTGGGAACGGATCGACAAAGCCATTTCTCCGACCGCAGAGGGAGCTCCAATGAAGGGTCCGACGTCTCGCTCCACGGGCTGGATCGTTATTGCCGTACTTTTGGGATTCGGACTTGTGGCAACCGTTGCCATCAACGCCATGGGAATCGACCTTGCGTGGACCGGGGCATTCTATGGAGAGGGCGGAGCCCACGGCGGTTGGATATACGGACATGACGCTCCCTGGAAGGCCATATACGATTACGGGGAGATTCCGGGAATTCTCCTGGCGGTGGTGAGCCTGGCGTTAGCCGTGGCCTCCCGGCTCGGAAGAATCCCGAGGCGTTACCTCAAACCGGCACTGGTTGTGGTTCTTACCGTGGCGATCGGGCCCGGGCTGTTGGTGAACGGCATCCTGAAACCCTATTGGGGGAGGCCGAGACCTCAGGAAGTTAAGGCCTTCGGAGGCACTCAAGAGTTCCGGCCCGTGCAGCGGCCCGCGGGTCCGGGGGGAGGAAAGTCGTTCACCTGCGGCCACTGTTCCGTAGCCTTCTCCATCGTCTCTGCCGCATCGTTCTATCCCTGTCATCCTGCGCTGGCCGGGGCGGCCTTGGGTGCGGGTCTCGCGTACGGCATTGCCGCGGGTGAGGCACGAATGGCCCAGGGTGGGCATTTCCCATCCGATGTCCTATGGTCGGGGATCATCGTGCTCGTTCTCACGGTATTCTTCCATTGGGTGGTTTTTCGCATCCCCGAGGAGGCGAAGGAGGAGGAATCAAATCGACATGGATGATGAAGTTACCTCCACCCCTGCCCGTCATTCGTGGTGAAGTGATGACGGGTGAGGGTGAAGGCAAGAATTCCGGCCCCCCGATCTTCTAAGCTGCCGGTTGATAAGCTGGTTCTAACTTATTATCCTTCTACACCTTTTGGATAGAGAGACTCAGGTGACGAGAGTGGTTGTGTCACTCCTCTTCGTGCATGCCCTGCCTCGCGATCTCCTCAAAGTATGTCACCTCGCCGATGAGGCTCAGGCATGGGGAGTAGCGGCGAGGTCGTCTCTCACATCGGCCAGGATGCGCAATCCCTTTTCCAGGTCATTCAGGTGAGGTCTGACCACTTCCTTCGAAAACCTCTGATAGTTGATATCTTCACAACTCCCGAGACTGAACAGAAGGTCGTTGACCTTACGTCTCCATGCGTCGAAAGCGCATACGTCAAATTGATATTCAACGACCGCGCCGTGGACACGGTTGCTTTCGACGAATTCTCTCCCTCGGTCGTAAAGGGCGTCAAGCTTCTCCATCGTGTTGAATTCGAAAGCCATCGAGCTCACTCCTTTCCGAGCGGAACAGTCGCCGACTCGATCCTCTTTTCCGGCCACCGGCCTGTATGGTCGACAGCAATCCTTCACAATATGCTCTGTCCAAAATTTGTGTACCGGGGCCGGACTTGTCAATGCGGGACAAGTGTGATTACGCGGCATTCGGCGCGCTCAATGCAGCCGATCACCATGCTTGCCGCCTAATGGCGGGATTTTTCAGGCTTGACCCGTCAAATCCTTTCGTGTAGGGTACCGTATCGGGTGAACCGTGGTTGAAGCGGCCTGTTTTATGGAGCCAAGCGAGGCGTTTCTCGCTTGCTCGCAGCTCGACGGAGATCAAATGAGTCGCGGATTCATTGGAAGCGCAGCCCTCGTGCTCGTCTTGACGGTGTCGGTATTCGTGCCTCAAGTCTGCTGGAGTCAAGCGCCCTACCCTCCCCGAGCTCCGGTTGCTCCGGACATTGGTGTACCCCGGCCTGCGCCGTCCGGCAGGGCACAGACTCCGCCACGGCGACCTCAGCCGGTTCCCAGGGCTCAGCAACCGGCGCAAGGGACGCATCCGACAGAGTACGCCTTCCGGCCGGATCTCACCAACCCCGAATATGGTGAGTGCCTCCAATTGGAGAAGAACTGGCAAAACCTGTATCAGAAATACTATCAAGTTTATTCGTACGTGCGGACGATGAGTCCAGGCGATCCGCAGTACGCTCAGACCGCTTACTATGTGCAACATCTCAAATCTCAATTGGACATGGCTTGGAACACCTTCAGCGGCAGATGCGTCTACTTTCCCCGTCACTGACCCGCCGGACGCACACCAATCATGAAGAAAAGACGTATGCAGGAAATACCCCTTGCTGAAGATTCGGCTATTGGTGCGACTTTGACAAGTTCTCCCACGCCATTGGACTCCCCTATTCCGCCCCGGTCGGAAAAAGTGATCCGCTCCGCCCTGATCTTCGTGGTGGCGGGAGTTCTTCTTTATGGAGCAGCTACCCTGGCCTCCGATTATCGAGCCATCATCGGATCGCTGGCCCGCTTTCCTCTGGACATTCTGGCCCTGGTCCTCTCCTTGGTACTCGTGGGATGGCTGCTGCGCGGCTGGCGATTCCACTACTATCTCGTCAAATCGGGTGAAAAGATTCCCCTCGCCTACTCGATCAAGGCTTTCCTCGCAGGATTCGCCCTCACCGGTACGCCCGGCAAAGTGGGAGAGGCGGTGAAGGGGGTGTTTCTTAAGGAAGATTACGGAGTCCCTGTGACAAAGGTAGTGGGAATCCTCGTTGTGGAGCGATTGATGGACCTGTGGGGAGTGCTCCTTCTCGGGTCATGCTCCCTGCTCCTGTTTAAAGGTTGGGAAACGCTCTTTCTCCTCTGCACGGCCGTGGTGGTCGCCGGCGGGATCTTCCTCTGCATGGAGAGGGTGTACCGACCGGTCCTGGAGTGGCTCTCCCGCGTATCCTGGCTCCACTGGGTGAGCAAGAAGTTGCTGGACACACTGCTGGCGGGCCGGGACCTCATGACCCTCAAGATCTTCTTCGTCGGGCTGGTTGTGTCCGCCATCGCGTGGGGAATGGAATCCTTTTCCCTCTACCTCATCCTCAAGGGATTCAAACTGCAGGCAGACCTGCTACAGGCCAACTTCGTTTACTGTTTTTCAACGGTGGTGGGTGCCCTGTCGATGCTCCCCGGGGGGATCGGCGGCACTGAAGCCGGCATGGTGGGATTGCTCGGATTCATGGGCATACCGTATGGTGAGGGACTTCCCTCGGTCATACTGATTCGTCTGTGCACGTTATGGGCCGCGGTCTTCGTAGGCGTCGGCTTCATGATTCTGATGTTGGCCCGATCGGGAAGAAGGCGTGAGAAGACACCCCGGGGAGCTGTCTCCGTGGATGGGGTCTCTCAGTAGGGATCCGACGACCCGAGGAGTTCACACGGATGAACTATACCAAGGGCATGCCGAATTGTATGCACGATCATTTCTTGACGTTAGATGCCGGTCTTTGGTAAACATGATCCATGCGCCCAGGAGTACGGGGAATGTCCGTGAGACTTCTATCAGGAAACTGCGGCTCTACTGAACGATGTCCGCACTCGGGTCACAACTTTTGAGGAACCGCGAGCCGGCGTCTATTACGACCGCTGCCGGGGAGCCCCGGCATATCAATATCCTAAGGAGCCGACCACATGAGTGACGAGTACGATGTGGAACTGAGCGAAGATCACATAATGCTTCGGGACATGGTCCGCAAGTTTGCCGCCAACGAAATAGCGCCCGTAGTTGAGAGTGACGAAAACGAGCACCGGTTTCAGCGCGAGCTGGTGAGCCAGATGGCCGAACTGGGACTTTTCGGTTGTCCCGTTCCCGAGGAGTACGGCGGGAACGGCATGGGATACCTGGCCCACGCCATAGCGACCGAAGAGATCGGAAGGGTGTCCGGATCACTGCGGGTTGCATTCAACATGCAGACCATGGGAACCGCCATGTCGATCCTCAAATGGGGCAGCGAAGAGCTCAAGAAGAAGTACATCCCCGAGCTGGTGTCGGCCAAGTTGCTGGGCTGCTTCGGCATCACGGAGCCCGATGCGGGGTCGGATACCGCGGCCATGAGCACGACCGCGGTGAAAGACGGCGACCATTACATTCTGAACGGCCGCAAGATGTGGATAACCTGGTCGACGGTAGCGGACATGTCCGTGATCTTTGCCATGACCGATAAGAAGGCCAAGCACAAAGGCATGAGCGTCTTCGTCATGGACATGGATTCCCCCGGCGTCTCCACCAAGGCGATCAAGGACAAGCTCGGCATATGGGCGTGCCCCACCGGTGAGGTCATTATGGAGGACGTAAAGGTTCCGGCCAAGAACCTCCTCGGTCAGGAAGGCAGCGGTTTCGGATATCTCATGAAAGAGTTGATCAGCACCAGGCTCAGTGCGGCCGCAGGCGCAGTGGGATGCTGCCAGGCAGCCTTGGACGAAGCGATCAAGTACGCTACGGAGAGGAGTCAGTTCGGCAAACCTATTGCAGAGTTCCAGATGGTCCAGGAAGTTATAGCCCGGATGGTGGCCGAAACCGAGGCAGCCAGGGCTCTGGTGTGGAGATGCGCCATTCAGAAGGATCGCGGTCTTGTCAACAACATGCGCGAGACGGTGTTGGCCAAATACTATGCTTGTAAGGCGGCCGACGAAGTGCCGAACATGGCGTTGGAAGTCCTGAGCGCTTACGGATACTCCAATGAATATCCCATAGCGAGGATTCTCAGGGACGGAAAGGTCTACAAGATCCTGGAAGGTGCCACCAACATCATGAAGATGATCCTGGCCACCGACGCTCTGGGCATAAAGAAGGCCAACAGATAGTCGGAGCCCGGTGCATCGCTGAAGCGTGTCGAGAGTAGGTAGGTCCGGAGAGGATTGACGGTCCATCGCCAGTGTCTAATTCGACGATGAGCCTTCAATCCTCTCGTTTTTCCTCCACCGGCATAATGGAATCAAGCGGGAAATCGATGGATTTTGCGTTCAAGCTCGTGCAGAAGGATCAATCGAGCATGGCCCGCCTCGGGCTGTTGACCGTCAGGGGCCTCGATATACCCACACCGGCCTTCATGCCGGTGGGGACGCGGGGGGTCGTGAAGACCGTTTCCCCCGAAGAGGTCGGCAGTCTCGGATTCGGCCTGATTCTCGCCAATGCCTACCACCTGTACCTCAGACCGGGCCACGATCTTGTGGAGCGTCACGGCGGGCTCCATCGGTTCATGAACTGGCCCGGAGCCATACTGACGGACAGCGGCGGCTTTCAGGTCTTCAGTCTGGCTCGATTGAGAAAGGTCACCGACGAAGGGGTTCTGTTCCAATCTCACATAGACGGCTCCAGCCATCTTTTCACGCCGGAATTGAGCGTTAAGGTTCAGGAATCTCTGGGTGCCGACATCATCATGTGCCTGGATGACGTCAAAGGGTATCCCGTGGGAGAAGCGGAAGCCTTGGACGCTCTTCAGAGGACGACCCGCTGGGCACGCAGGTGCCTGGAAGCTAAAAAAAGAGTTGACCCTGCCTTATTCGGCATAGTACAAGGTTCGATGTTTTCGGATCTGAGGAGGCAGAGCGCCGAGGGTCTCACCTCCCTGGATCTGGATGGATATGCCATCGGCGGCCTGAGTGTGGGAGAACCTCACGAGATAATGGTCGAGATGATGGAGGTTACGGTACCCCTCCTTCCCGAAAAGTCTCCCCGATACGTGATGGGGATCGGAAAGCCCCAGGACATTTTGGATGGAGTACTGAGGGGAGTGGATCTTTTCGATTGCGTTTTGCCCACGCGCAACGCCCGCAACGGAATGCTGTTCACCTCACAGGGACCTCTTAACATCAGAAATGCCCGCTATCGTGATGATTCAAGGCCGGTGGACCCAAGTTGCGAATGTCCGCTGTGCAGAAATTATTCCAGGGCGTACCTGAGGCACCTCGTCCAGGAGAAGGAGATTTTCGGTCTGAGGCTTTCGACGATACATAATCTCGGCTTCTATGCTCGCATGATGGAGAGCATTCGTGAAGCCGTTCGGGAAAGTCGATTGCAGTCTTTCGCTCGGGAGTTTACGAGACGAATGGAGGAATCCGATGTTTGACTTGGCTTACGCCATGGGCCCTCAGCAAGGGGGGCAGGGAGCCGATGCCGGTGCACTTATGAGCGGCCTGTTACCAATGATCCTGATTTTCGGAGTTTTCTATTTCCTATTAATCAGGCCTCAGCAGAAAAAAGCGAAAGAGCACAAGTCGTTGCTCGACAACCTCAAAAAGGGTGATTCGGTTATCACTCAGGGTGGACTGTACGGCAAGATAGCCGGCATCAGTGACAATGTGATCACCCTGGAGATTGCCGACAAGGTCCGTGTAAAAGTCTCTCGGGCACACGTTGCGGGGCTGGCTTCATCGCCCGCTACGGCAATTGAACCGAATCCCTGAGGAGTGATGACAGATGATTCAGAGCCTTCAATGGCGACTCGCCATCATTGGCGTAGTGCTTGCGGTAAGCGTGTTTTTTGTGTATCCGTCCGTGGGGCCTGTCCCCTCTTTTTGGTCCAAGTACCTCCCGGACAACCCCATCCGCCTGGGTCTTGACCTCCAGGGCGGATTGCATCTCATACTTGAGGTCGACGCTGACAAGGCCGTTGAAACAGTGGTGGATCAGGCGATTGCCGAGACGTTGTCGGCCATGAAGGATGAGAGTATCCGCTATAGCGACGTCCAAAGGACTTCGCCGACGACCATGGCCGTTTATCTCAAGAACGCCGATCAGGCCGGCCTATTCGACGCCAAGATCCTCGACAAGCTCCCCAGCTTCAAGAAGATTAATTCCGGTCCCGCCGACAAGGGGTTCGAGATCCAGCTTCAGCTCAATCCCAAAGAGGTTGAAACCATCAAGCACAAGGCCGTGCGGCAGGCGGTTGATACCATCCGGAACAGAGTAGACGCTTTTGGTGTCGTCGAGCCCGATGTGGTAATCCAGGGAACGGACCGCATCGTCGTTCAGCTTCCCGGTCTCAAAGAAGACGTCAACCGGGCCATAGACATTATCAAGCAGACTGCCCGGTTGGAATTCAAGCTCGTCGACGAGAAGGGCAATCTGGACGCAGCGCTCAAAGGCAACGTGCCACCGGGGGACGAGATCCTCTACAAGGTTGACCGCAACCCGAGGACCGGTACGATATCTCGCACGCCCTATCTCATAAAGAAGCAAACCCTTCTCACCGGCGATCGTCTGACCAATGCCAAGGTGACGCCGGATCAGACGGGACGGATGATCGTTCTCATGGACTTCGACAGAGTGGGCGCACGGATATTCGGTAACGTCACCGGCGAGCACGTGGGAGAGCGCCTGGCCATCGTGCTGGACGACCGCGTCTGTTCGGCCCCGGTCATCAGGAGTAGGATTGACGGAGGCTCCGCCCAGATCGAAGGGATGTTCTCTCCCGAAGAAGCTCACGACCTGGCTCTTGTCTTACGTGCAGGCTCGCTTCCCGCACCGGTGAAGATCCTCGAGAATCGGACGGTGGGTCCGTCTTTGGGAGCCGATTCCGTTCGACTGGGAAGGGACTCCGTACTCCTCGGGCTCCTCCTGGTGGTGATCGGCATGGCGGTGTACTATAAGTGGTCCGGGATGGTAGCAAATGTAGCGCTGGTGATGAACCTCCTCCTGATCTTTGCCGTCATGGTCTCCCCCATGTTGCGGGCGACGCTGACCTTGCCGGGTCTCGCAGGAGTGGCTCTTACTCTCGGCATGGCCATCGACGCGAACATCCTGATTTTTGAGAGGATTCGTGAAGAGCTGCGGATGGGCAAATCGGTCAAGGCGGCCATCGAGAACGGCTATGCGAAAGCGTTTACGACGATTTTCGACTCCAACTTGACCACGATTCTCTCTGCGCTCCCGTTGATTCAGTTCGGCACGGGACCGATCAAGGGCTTTGCGGTAACACTGTGCATCGGCCTCATCGTATCGATGTTTACAGCTCTCTTCGTCACTAGGGCGATATTCGATTATGTATATGATATCAAACGATTTAAGACCCTGAGTATCTGACCGGAGAAGGGCTGAAGATTCTGTCCCGGCAGGCAACGGATTGATTTCGATCCGACCGCCTTGGGGGCCAGGTCCTCAGTCCTCACGGCTTTGAACGATTTTCATACGCACCGGCCGGCGGAGTTTCTCTTTGGCGCTTCTTTGTCGTCGGTGCCTTGTCCAGGGACGCAGAACCGTCCCAAAACGTTTGTAGAAGGACGAAAGACGTGGAACTCATACCGCCCAACACTAAGATAGATTTCCTTGGTAACAGACGTTACGCCTACGCGTTCACCACCTTGATGATCCTCCTGGCTCTGGCCTCCATTCCCATCAAGGGCGGCCTCCAACTGGGGATTGATTTTACCGGCGGCGTCATGGTGCAGGTTCAGTTCAAAAAGGACGTGGATACCGAGCATATCCGGAAAGCCCTCAAACCCATGAGCGAGAATCTGGTCGTTCAGAAGGTGACCTTGATGGGCCAGAAGGAGCAAGAGTTCCTCCTCAGGATGGAAGCCCCCGAGGAAGGAGCGGATAAATTCCAGAGAGAGATCCAGGACATGCTCGACGGGCAGTTCGGCAAGGGGACTGCCGAAATTCGAGGCATGGAAATGGTAGGCCCCAAGGTGGGGAAGGATCTGAGGGAATCGGCAATTTGGGCCACTGTGGTCGCTTTGTCCATGCTGCTGGTTTACATGGCCTTTCGGTTCACGTTGAGCATGGGCCTTGGAGCCATCTTCTGCCTGGTTCACGACCTTATCATTATCTACGGTATTTTCGTCTGGACGGGCAAAGAGTTCAATTTGACGATTCTTGCTGCAATACTGACTGTAATCGGTTACGACGTGAACGACACCATCGTGGTGTGCGACAGGATCAGGGATAATCTGAAGTCCATGAAGAAGGCTCCATTGATCGAAATTCTCAATGCTTCGATCAACCAGACTTTGTCCCGTACGGTTTTGACCTCGGGCTTCACGCTCCTGGTGGTCATTGCCCTGCTTATCTTCGGAACCACCGTGCTGAAGGACTTCGGCTGGGCACTCCTGGTAGGAATTTTGTTCGGCACATATTCGTCGATTTTCGTCGCTTCCCCCCTGGTCCTCTTCTTGGACCGTTACATACCTGTGAAGCGAGGGTAACTTCGTGATGCGTGCTTGAGGCGAGTACCCGTCGCCGGTCAGGAGCGAAAGGGTGTTTGCCTCATGTGGGCTCCTGTCGTAAGAGCGATCTCTCGTTTCGAATAATACAGCGGTTGTTCATGGATGTGCTTGTGGGGCATGAAAACGTGATCGGTCTTCTGGAGCGCACCGCCGAGGAAGGACGGCCGCCCCATGCCTACCTCTTCACCGGCCGAGACGGAGTCGGGAAGAAGATGGCGGCACTTCGGTTCGCTTGCATGCTCAACTGTCCGACGCCGGGCACGGATCGACAGGGGACATGTCCCACCTGCCGGAAAATCTCTCAAGGTAAACACCCGGATGTTTACGTGGAGAATCCGGAAAGGGGGATGATAAGAATTGAGAGAATTCGCGAATCCGTGAGGGGATTCTTCCGGTACGCTCCGGTGGAAGGGCGGTATCGCATGGCAATTGTGGACGACGCCCATCTGATGAACCATGCCGCCCAGAATGCCCTGCTTAAGACCCTCGAAGAACCCCCGCCGGCCTGCATCATCGTGTTGGTGACCGCCAAGCCGTTTCTTCTCCTTTCCACTGTGCGTTCCCGCTGCCGCAGAGTCCGCTTTGGCCCGCTCCCCCCGGAGTCCATGGCCCACCTTCTGGAAGAGCAGATGGGGCTCTCTTACAACGAAGCGCTCACCCTGGCCGCCATGTCCGGCGGCAGTATGAGCAGGGCCGTTGAAATGCACGGCTCCAACTTCGCCAACCTGAGAGAACAGGTCGTCGAATTGATCGACAAACCGATGAATAAGGGATTGGCAGGAATACTCGAATTTTCTCAGACCATCTCCGGCGATCGAAACCGGGTTCGAGAAACCATCGAAATAGCGGGAACCTGGATCAGGGACTTAATCGTGCACGAGATTTCCGCCGATGATCGACTGATCATCAATCGCGATTCACTTGACAGAATAGAATCATCAGCACAACATCGGGGATGCGAGGAGCTCTTGGCCGCGTACGAGGAGCTGATGAACGCTTCGAATTTGATTGAATCCGGAACGAATGTGAACCGCAACCTCTTGACGGACATCATGCTTCTCAGGATTACCCGCCTTCTTGAAGGCCCGACCTTGGGAGTCGTCGCTGCCGAGGGATGAAGGATTCATCATGACCGACGATCAAGACAAAAGAGAAAGTACTTACCTCCCCAGATCGTGGGGAGACACGAGAAGAGAGAAGAGGAGCCGGCGAGCTTCAACGAAACCCGAGGAATCGGCTTCCCGAGAGACGGATTCCGTCGAGGTCACGCCATCGGAACCGGAAAAGGAAAGCTGCTCCCCTGAGCCCCTGCCCCGCTATTCCGAGCCGCAGGCCGATGAAGAAGGGCCGTCCGAAAGGTCCGTTTCAGGAGGATGCGATGCAGCCGTCGTGATCGAGAAGGAATCGGAACCGATCCCCATCGAGGTTCCGGTCGTCCTGCCGCCCCTTCCGCCTTGCGGTCCCTGCCATATGCATTCCGAGCTCGAAGAGGTCCGGGGCGAAGGCCCGTCGGACGCCGAATCCGCAACGATCAGGGTGGCGGGTGTTCGCTTCGGGTACGCTTGCAAGATATACCACTTCGATGCCGGAGACATGGAGCTGAGCGACGGCGACTGTGTCATCGTGAAAACGGAAAAGGGGACGGGATTGGGGCAAGTTGCCCTGGCGCCGTTCGAAAAGGTGATGGATAAGGCCCAACTTGAGGGGCTGAGGAGGATTGTCCGAAAGGCGGGAAGAGCGGACTTCGATCAGAAGACCAAATGCAGTCAGAAAGAGTCGGAGGCATTCAACTACTGTCTGGAGCGCATCGAGACCCTCGGCCTCCCCATGAAGCTGGTTGCAGTGGAATGTTTTTTCGACGGTACCAAGTATGTTTTCTATTTCACCGCCGAGGGACGGGTGGACTTCCGGGAGCTGGTAAAGCAGTTGGTGGCCAGATTTCCCGTTCGCATTGAGATGCGCCAGATCGGAGTCCGGCACGAGGCGAAGATGACCGGGGGAATCGCCTGCTGCGGGCAGGAGCTGTGCTGCTCACGCTTTCTGATTGATTTCAGACCCGTTTCGGTGAGGATGGCGAAGAATCAGAATCTCTCTCTCAATCCGACAAAGATATCCGGGGTCTGCGGGCGGTTGATGTGCTGCCTCGCCTATGAGCACGACATTTACGAGGAGTTCAAGAGAGGGCTCCCAAGGGTCGGAAAGGCTGTGATGACTCCCCAAGGGGAGGGAGTTGTGGTCAAACACAGCCCACTGGCCGAAACGATCTTTGTCCGTTTCCAGGATGAAAGCGTTCAGGAAGTCCCGAGAGACCAAATCGTGTTCGCAGGGGCATCAGCGACAAAAAGCAGACCGGGACAGACCGAAGCGGCGGCCAATGGCTCGGCCGACTGCCCCCCGTGTGTTGAAGAGGATCCGCCCTGTGGATGGGAATAGCGCGGGAAGCACCCAGATAAGCCATGATTGAGGCCGGGAACGGCTCCGACGGTCTTGCCTCGCTCGACAACCCGTAGGCATTTCCCGGTATCGTGCCTTGCGCGGCTTTCAATTTTCAGCCGAAACGGACTGTTGTTGACACCCTGACTCTCCGGACTCCGGCAGCCTGGCTCGCCGTATTTGCTCGTAGGTTAAGGTCGGTCCGGAAGTAGTCAGGGAACCGGATTGTGGCCGGTTTTCTCGTGAAGCTCCATAGGGGAGGTGCTCGGTGGCTCTTCGCAGCATTCTCATTGCAATAATTGCTCTCGTTGTCTCCGTGGCTCAGACTCGGGAGAGTTACGGTGCGGCGGTCTTCGACCGGATTATCAAGAACGGCGTGGTCAGGATCGGCCTCCCGTACAATCTGATCCCCCAGGGCTTCCTGAAAGCGAATGGCGACTGGGTCGGATTCGAGGTGGATCTGGCCTCGGAAATGGCGCGGCACATGAGCCTCAAGCTCGAAAAGGTGAAAATCAACGAGAGCACCTGGGGACAATTGCTTGCCGACGGACGCATAGATGCCGCCCTGTGCAGAATCAAGCATACGAGATCGCTGGAGAGCACGTTTGACTTTTCCGTGGCCTATTTTTTCGATGCTCCGCAGATTCTGACGGCCAAGGGGAAGTTCAAGACGGCAGGGCAATTGAAGGGGCATAAGATTGCCGCGGTGCAAGGCTCGTCCGTGGAAAAGGCGGCCATGCGGTTGCTCGGGGAAGCGGGCGACGAGGCAGCGGAAAAGAATGTAGTCTCCTACCCCGATCGGGCTGCCTGTTTTCTGGCTCTGGGAAAAGATAAGGTTTCAGGGTGGATCGACTCGGGAATCACTCTGCTGGAGTATGCCGCACGCAATCCCGGCCGATTCGATCTCATAGACGCATCGGATACGGTGGAGGCGGTGGCCGTGGCAGTACCCCAGGACGACTCGGCGTGGCGTGACCTCGTCAATTTCACCATCCAGGACATGGCCGCTGACGGTTCTCTCAAGAAGATATACGACCGATGGTTCGGACAGGGCTCACAGCACCCGTTCCGTTTCCGGCGGTCCATCGAAATTTGGCCGGAGTGAGATCAGCATGAGCGTGGAACAGCCTTTAGCGGGAACCATTCGATGAAGAGATTAATCCTCGGCACGGCAGGCCATATCGATCACGGAAAAACCGAGCTCGTGCGGGCCTTGACCGGAATCGATACCGATCGCCTCAAAGAAGAGAAAAAGCGCGGCATCAGTATAGAGCTGGGGTTTGCCTACCTGGATCTGGACGAAGACCTGCGGTTGGGAATCGTCGACGTGCCGGGTCACGAGAAGTTTGTACGGCAGATGGTGGCCGGTTCCGGCGGTGTCGATCTGGCCGCTCTCGTGGTCGCTCTGGACGAAGGCGTCATGCCTCAGACCACCGAGCATCTGGACATATTGTGCCTGCTCGGCATTCAGAAGGGCCTCGTGGTCCTCACCAAGCTGGATCTTGTCGACGACGAGCTCTCCCTCCTGGCGGAGGAGGATGCGCGAGATACGGTCAAAGGCACTTTTCTTGAGAATGCCCCGATGGTTAAGGTTTCCTCACGGACGGGAGAGGGCTTGGATCAACTCCGGAGTACTCTCCAACGCCTGGCCGAAGAGGTCGTGGAACGACCGGTGCACGGACTGTTGCGGTTGCCCGTCGATCGTGTTTTCACACTGAAGGGACACGGGACGGTAGTCACGGGAACCCTTATTTCAGGTACCCTCTCCGTTGGCGACGAGATTGAGATCCTCCCGGGTGGATTGCGATCTTCAGTCCGGTCCATCGAGTCGCACAATCGGCAGGAGGAAAAGGCATTTCCGGGACAGCGGGTGGCGGTGAACCTCCGGGGCATGGATCAGTCCCAGCTCCACCGCGGGGACGTGCTTGCCCACCCGTCGGAGTTTCGCCCATCCTATATCGTTGACGTAAAACTTTCAGCCCTGGCCCGTTCGCCGGTTCAACTGACCAATCGACGCAAAGTGAGGCTCCACCATTACACCTCCGAGGTCGAGGCTCGCATCGTGCTTCCCGACAGGGACGTCCTGGAGCCGGGGCAGGAGGCTCTGGCGCAGTTGCGGACCACATCGCCCATTATTCCGGCTACAGGGGATCGATTCGTCATCAGGGCCCTTTCTCCTTCGCTGACGCTTGGCGGCGGAGTTGTGCTCAATCCTCGCGGAGTGAAACTCAAAGCCCGTACCGCCAAGGTGTTCATGGAGGCCGATCACGAGGATGATTCGGGCATCGTGGCCTCACTGGTCCGGAGCAGCGGCCCTGCGGGCATGACCCGAAACGAGCTGCTGGGGCTCTCCGGGTTTTCCGGCAAACGACTGGACAAGGTCCTCGACGGTCTCCGGAACGCGCACAAAATCATACGATTTGACCCTTCCGAGAACCGCATGGTCCATTCCGACCTATTCGACCTGCTCAGTAAGAGAATCGAGGCACGACTCGCCGCGTTTCACCAGGAGCACCCGCTGAAAGAGGGGATGTCCAAACAGGAGCTCAGATCCACCTTGCCGGGGGGCGACAAACTCTTTCGAACCGTGCTCGATCACCTGGTCGGCAAACAAGCCGTTGTGGTGCAGGGTGACTCCGTCCGGGCCGCGTCGCACAAGGTGCGCCTCAAGGACGAGGAAAAGGGGCTCAAGGATCGGATACTCAAGCTGATCGTGGACGGAGGAAAAGCGCCGCCCCTCCTCAAGGAGATCGTCGCCGACACGGGAACGGACGTGAAACAGGTGCGAAACATGCTCGGAATCCTGGACAAGGAAGGCAAGGTGGTCCGCGTGAAGGAAGACCTCTATTTCGCGAAGGGATTTGTGGAAGAGGTCAAGAAGAGACTCGTCGAATATGTGACGCGTGAAGGCGGCATAACGCCTTCGGGGTTCAACGAGGTGACCGGCTCATCGAGGAAATACAATATCCCGCTCCTCGAATACCTGGACCGGGAGCGATTCACCATGCGGGTCGGCGATCAGCGTGTGCTCAGGGGCTCCGGCAGCTCCGGTGCAGGGGGCAAGGTGGAGTAGAATTCACCAATCTTCTTGACCCGTTCCAGGCAGTCGGTACGTTGCTCCTCAAAACGCCTGGCGGTGTCGGGGGTCTTCTCCTGAACATACTGGTACAGGGCCCAAGCCTGATGATCCATACAGGCGTAGGCTTTGTCCAAGAGACCGATCAACTCCTTGTCCACCTCGGCGATGCGGCAACCCGCAACGGCTTTGAGCTTGGCTCGGATTATTCGGACACGCTTCTGAACGTTCTTGGCGATCTCTTCCGCGGTCTCCTTGGAAATGTGGTCCGCAACAAAACCGTCTGCGGTGGTCCCCAAGAGGAGAAAGGAATCGTTGAGATAGGCCGTGGCCGTCTCTCCGAAGGCGTTCAGAAAAACCTCCCGGTCCCCTCCGAGAACCGTCACGGGACACAAGAGGAAGACGGCAATGAACAGATACGGTAATTTTTTCATGAGGTTTACTATCCGGAACGATCTTCCGGGCTTTGAGGCCCCTTGACAGGCCAAGTTCATACCATGACGCTCGAAAGGAGACAACCTTTTTCATGAGAATCCTTCTTCATGCTTGCTGCGCCCCCTGCTTGGTAGTGCCCTATGACGACTTGAAATCCGAAGGTCATGAAGTGACCGCAGTCTTCTTCAATCCAAACATCCATCCCTATGCCGAGTATTTGCGGAGACTCGATGCGTTTACGGTCTACACGGGAGACAACAACATCCGCGTTCTGACCGAGAATCAACAGGCAGGCATGGAAGATTGGCTGAGAGAGGTTGTGTTTCGGGAAGCCCAGAAATGTCGAATCTGCTTCAACTTCAGAATGGACAGAATAGCCCGTCTCGCCGAGGCAAAAGGCTTCGATGCCTTCTCCACTACCCTTCTTTACAGCCGTTTTCAGAAGCACGATCTCCTGAAAGCTGCTTGTGAAGCCATCTCTGAACAATATGGCATCCCCTTTGTGTACAAAGACTGGCGGACCGGTTGGAACGAGGGGGTGAAACGGTACAGAAAACTGAATCTTTACCGCCAGAAATACTGCGGATGCGTTTACAGCGAGAAGGAAAGAGCCCTCAAAATCATGTGAGCGACAGGGGGCCGACCGACCGCGGAGAGGATTCTCCACACGCCCTCTTCCCTAACCGATTCCGGCCCTACATCGCCTTTTCGTGGGAAACCATCTCTTCGATGAAGGGAGTCAGATCCACTCCCTCTTCCTGCAGATTGCCGCGTGCGTAGATCCGTTTGTCTGCAACGGTGATATTGCCACAGGCCAATTCCCGGATCGCACCCCGCAGGAGCGGCAGTTCTCGTACCTCGCCCTCAAGACGGATCTTCGTGAACAGCGGATGGCTCTCACGGCTTTCCCGGGAGGCTTCGGGGGTAATGTCTCTCTTCCACTGATCCCACAGCTCGTCCCACCCTTCCCCGCGGATCTGAAACCGGCAGTACGATATGACCGGCCCCCTATCCAGCGTCTTGGTAACCAAGTGCACCATGATTCCCTGTTCGGAGGCTTCCTCGGCGATAAGCCGGTGGATCACCTCCTGCCACGTCCCCTTGGGCCCCCAGGGCAATGCCGGATGTATGTTGACCATGTCGAGGCCGGCGAGCTCCGGGTCTCCTATGATGAGCATGTAACCTGCCATGATCACGATATCCACCGGCGGCAGCAACTCGACGACGCCCATCACTTCCTGCCCGTAGAGATTGCGCCATTCTTCCAAAGCAGGTGATGCCTCGGCCGCGGATGCACTTTCCTCAAGCCCGCGTTTCCTCAACTCCTGCATGAATTTCACGTGAGATCGAGTAGCGACCGGAATATCGAGACTCGCCGCAAGATCGAAGAACATCTCCCGCTGGCGGTACTCTTCGTCGGCGGGGGCATCCCCGGTTTCGCGATGGCAGAAGATCCAGTCCACGGATGCGGGAACCTTATTGGCGACAATGTCGTCGTAGACCGTCTTGAGAAGATTTCTGGCCGCGGGGTCTCTCCCCGTGGAGAACCATCCGATTCGAAGAGCCATTGTGTCGTTTCCTCCGTTACTCATCCCTGAAAGAAATTGCGCCCCGGGGAGAAAGGCACTGTCACACATCGTTCCGGTTCCCCTACTCCCTCAGGCGCGGGTCCAGCGTGTCTCTGATCCCTTCTCCCAGAAGGTTGTACCCCATCACCGTTATGAGTATGGCCAGACCGGGATAGACCGACAGCCACCAAGCTATCTCAATGTTGTCCTTCCCTTCGGTGAGCATATTGCCCCAGGACGGGTCGGGCGGCTGAACTCCGATGCCGAGAAATGAGAGGCCCGATTCGATGAGCACTGCCGATGCAACGCCGAGCGTCGCGGCCACCAGCACGGGAGCCATCGCGTTGGGCAAGATGTGGAGGAATATGATCCTCAGATCTCCCGCACCCTGACTGATCGCCGCCTGGACGAAGTCCCTCTCGCGAAGGCTGAGAAACTCCGCGCGTACGAGCCGGGTCACCCCCATCCACGAGGTGACGCCGATGACTATCATGATGTTCCAGATGCTCGGCCCGATGAAGGCGATTACCGCAAGGATGAGGAAGAACGAAGGGAAACAGAGCATCACGTCCACAAACCTCATGACGATCCGGTCGACGGTCCCGCCGTAGTAGCCGGCCATTGCCCCCAGCAAAATGCCTATCAAGGTCGATATGCCCACGGCGACGAATCCCACACTGAGAGAGACTCCTGCACCGTGAATGATGCGCGACAGGACGTCTCGTCCGAGAACGTCCGTGCCGAGAAGGTGCGCGTAAGAGGGGCTTTCCAGTATGACGGTGGTATCTATACGGTCCGGCGGATAGGGTGACAAGTAGTCGGCCAAGAAGGCCACGCAGAAGAGCAACGCCACCACGGCAAGCCCGGCTACGGTCATCCTGTTCTTCAGGAGCCTTCGAAAAAAATCGCCTGAGATCGCCATCAAACCTTATCCCTCGGGCAGATGTTCCTTCCGCCCGTTTCGATTCAGCTCGAGACCCGAACTCTGGGGTCTGCCAGCGAGTACATCAGATCGGCGATGAGGTTGCCCAACAACGTCAGGACCGCGCCGATGACGAGAATCCCCATGATCGTAGGATAGTCCCTCCCCATGACGGACTGATAGAAGAGCTGTCCCATTCCGGGGATCGCAAAGATCGTCTCAAAGATGACTCCACCGCCGATCAGCCCGGGAATGGACAAACCGAGAATAGTGATAACCGGCATCAGAGCATTTCTCAGCGCATGCTTGAATATGACGGTGCGCTCGTCAAGTCCTTTGGCCCTCGCCGTGGTGATGTAATCCTGCCGAATCACCTCGAGCATGTTTGATCGCATGTACCGGCTCATTCCTGCCAGTCCGCCGAACGCGGAGACGAAGACCGGTAATACCAGATGCTTCGCGACGTCCAACACCTGTCCGGGAAGGGAAAGCTCCGCAAAGCCGATGGATCTCATGCCGGAGATGGGCAGGATCTCCAGCTTGACTCCAAAGAGAATCATGAGAAGAAGCGCGAGCCAAAAACTGGGGATGGAGAAGCCGAGGAAGACAAAGACCGTTGTTCCCCTGTCGAACAGGGAGCTCCGCTTCACAGCGGACATCACCCCTATGGGTATGGCCGTGATCAAGATCAAGATTAAAGAGAGCACGTTAATGAGCAGGGTTATGGGTATCCGCTCCACGATCTTGTCGATGACGGGTCGGTTATCCGAAGCAAACGACCGGCCGAAATCGAGCTCGACCATGTTCCGAAGCCATTTGCCGTACTGGACGTACCAGGGCTTGTCGAGACCGTAATGCTGAATAATCCGGTCTATGGCCTCCTTGTTCATGTTGGGGTTCAGGTCGGTCCATCGACTCGTTGGGTCTCCCGGCGCCAGCTTCATCACCCCGAACGATATGATGGTGACCCCCAGGAGAATGGGGATCATCATCAGGATACGCTTGATAAGGTAAAATCCCATCTCACCTCATGGCTGAATGCTGTACTTCTGAAGCGGTTTCGGCACGTACCACTTGATGAAATTGTAACCGATGCCTGCCGGGGCCGGCTTGATCCCATAAAACCGAGAGCTGATAATAGGGAGCGCGTCCTGGACGAAGAGAAACGTGTACGGCTGGTCTTCCGCGATGATCTCCTGGAATTTATCGTAGTATTTCTTGCGCTCGTCGCGATCGTACGTGGAAGCGCCCAGTTCCAGGAGCTTGTCCACCTCCGGGTTCTGGTAGTTAATGAAATTGAGCTCACGCTCACCGGTCTTCTTGGAGTTCCAGATATCGATTTGGTTCGGGTCGATGCCGATGCCCCAGCCGAGCAGACAAGCTTCGAAGTTTCGTTTGTTGATGAAGTTCTTCAAAAATGCCGCCCACTCGATAACGCGGATGCTCACCTTGATTCCCACCGCCTTCAGATCCCTCTGGATGATAACGGCGGCGTTCTTCCGCAGATCGTTCCCTTGATTCGTGATGATCGTGAACTCGAAAGGTTTACCGTCCTTGTCGAGTATGCCGTCCCCGTCCGTGTCGACCCACCCTGCCTCGGCGAGCATCTTCTTGGCCTTTTCGGGGTCATAGGAGAACTTCTTCACGTTGGGATTATTCCAAAATGTGTCCGGCTTGAAAGGTGTGTAGGTCACCGAACCCAGCCCCAGAAGGACGCCCTCCACTATGCTTTCGCGGTTGATGGCCGTGGTCAGTGCCTGCCTGACCTTCTTGTCTTTAAACTTCCAGTCGCTCAGATTGTAGCCAAGATAGGAGTAGCTGAATGTCAGGTACTTGTATTTATTAAAGTTCTCCTTGAACCACTTCGTGGTGGTCTGGCGTCTATACTGGAGCGGCTGCAGGCTCATTCTATCCAGCTTGCCCGCCTTCAATTCCAGAAATTGGGTGGCCGGATCGGGGATGATCCGTGTGAGAACGCGGTCGATGTACGGTCGCCCCTCAAAGTAGTCGTGGTTGCTGTCCAGCACGATCTTTTCACCGGTCTTCCACTCCACGAACCGGTACGGACCAGTGCCGACAGGATGCCTCGTCAAGGGGCTCTTGGTCACATCTTTCCCCTCGAGTAAATGCGCGGGGAGGATTGATTGTCCCCACGATCCGAGCGCAGGGGCATACGGCTTGTCGTACTCCACCTCGATGGTGTAGGGATCAAGAACCCGGAAGCCTTTCTCCTTCTTCACTTTAAGAAAATCCGTTGCATAGGCGGTCGGGGTCTTGGGGTTGATGTAAAGATTGTACGTGTACTCCACGTCCTTGGCGGTAAAGGGATGCCCGTCCTGCCACTTCACGTCCTTGCGGAGATGAAAGCGGATAGTGAGCTTATCTTCCGATATCTCCCATTTCTCCGCTAATTCTCCTTCGAGACGAATGTCCTTATCGTACCTCACCAGTCCGTTGTAGATGAGACCGGTGATATCGAAGCTCGCCGAATCCGAAGCCAGTACGGGGAGGAGCACTGAGGCGTCGCCGATGGTCCCCGTTATCATCATGTCGCCGTACGCGGGCTCATACGCCTTCGCCGCGGGCTTCTCGCCTTTCTCTCCGGCGGACGCTGCATGCGATCCCCGATCCTTCTCTCCGCATCCCGTGAGGAGAAAAAGGATCAAAGGAAGAATGAACAGAAGTGCTTTTCTCAATTGCCTATTCCTTTCCGCCATTCGCTTCGGGCAGAATATAGTCAAAAAGGACGCCCCGGGCAAGGAGTACGGCGAGAGCTTCTTCGGACGCCTCCAATGGTGAGATGAGTGTCACGATACGCCAAAAGGCTCCGGCCTGCAACCGGGCGAGCGGACCATAGCGTCGGGAGATCGGATGCCGATTACAAATTGGCAGACAATCTGGTAACCTGATTGCCGCCCTTCCGTTGGAAGAGCACCTCGGCAACGCATGCGCGTTGCTCTCAATTCCGAACTTCGATGCAGCAGGGAGCTTTCACCTCATGACGGATTTCACGCATTTCGACGAAAAGGGCCAAGCGATAATGGTGGACGTTGGGGGAAAAGACGTCACGGTTCGGGAAGCCGTGGCGAGAGGAGAAGTCCGCATGAAGTCGGAGACGCTGGACTTGATCCTCGAAGGCCGAGCCAAGAAAGGCGACGTGCTCGGGGTCGCGCGCATCGCCGGGATTATGGCGGCAAAAAAGACTTCGGAGCTGATCCCCCTCTGTCACCCGTTGGCCCTCGATTCCGTCGCGGTGGAGCTCTTCCCGGATCGTGAGCGTTCCGTCATAGAGATCGAAGCCAGGGTCCGGGTCACCGCCCGTACCGGCGTAGAGATGGAGGCGCTGACAGCGGTGGCCGCATCGGGTCTCACCGTGTACGACATGTGCAAGGCTGTGGACCGGACCATGGTGGTGACGGAAATCCGCCTCATGGAAAAATTGGGCGGCCGTTCGGGCCATTTCAGGAGAGAGTGAGCGTATCGGCATCGGTGCGGTCAATCGGAGAATCATCACGCGGAATCTCCCTTCGCCGGGGAAACCGCACTAAGGGTCGGAGAAACATATGAGCGACGACAAATCCCTCTTCATCACGGATCTTCCCAGAGAGGAGCTCCTCAAAATGGTGGGGATCTTTCTGGGCGATCTCTTCGTACACTATGGCATGTGGTTCACCGAGTCGGTGAATCGCCTGGGTGTGGAAAAGGCCCTTGAACTGGAGAAGGAAGTTCTTTCACGGTATTTCTCCCTCGCAGCGGACAGGCTCGCCCCCCATTTCGGCATCGACATGGAGGGCGGCGTTCCCAAAGCGCTCGTGTCAAAGTCGCGCGAGGAGCTGCTCTTGCTGCTGGGCGACATAGCCAAGACGTGGGTCATAAGCGACGGGCTTTGGTTTCAGGCAGTGGAAGTTTCGTCGGGCATGGCGAAGGCCAAGGAGGTCAACGATACTTGTTGGTCGCATTTCGCGCGCATGGAGGCGTTTAAGATCCGACACTACCTTCAGATAGGCCCGGGGGAGGGACTCAAAGCCCTCGAGAGGGCCCTACGACTTCGGGTCTATTCAAGCATAAATGCCAACACCGCGACTCGGGATGAGGATGGCTCTCTTCTCTTCACCATGACGGAATGCCGGGTCCAGTCAGCGAGAAGGCGGAAGGGTCTGGACGACTACCCCTGCAAATCCGCGGGAATCATCGAGTACTCGGAATTTGCCCGGGGAATCGACGGCAGAATCGTCACCGAATGTGTCTCCTGCCCGCCGGATCGCGTGCCCGACGAGGCCTTCTGCACGTGGAGATTCAAGCTGGTTGATATGTAGTGGAGTGCTTTGAAAATTACGGGAAACGCAAAGAGCCTTAGTATTCGATTTCATAAGCTCGTTCGAGCATGTCACCCTTAGCGCCTCTACCAAGGTATTTGTCCATGATCGATCCGTCGCTCCGTCATTCGTGCGGAGGCATGAATCCAGGCTCTTCCGAGCACCCCGGACCCCGGCTTTCACTCGGGGTGACGACTTGGGACTATTCGGGATCATTCTGAAATCGGTTGCGTGCCGGAACCGCATTTAGGAAATGAAGTACTTAGGGCCATGATGGAGAACCACGGCTAGCCTCCTGCGCGCCGCTAATCTCGGAAAAACCGCGCCGATCTCCGGCGACAATGTTGTCGAAGGCTCATTGACCTTCAACTCGAAGAATGCCGAGAATTGCAGTGAGCGGCACTGTGACTAGGGATTCGGCCCGACAGACTCATCCGCTCATACGAGTACCGAACCGTGAAGCGCTTGACACCAACAACGAGAGATTGTTTCAGGCCTTCGTCAATACTATACGGTATCATTAAGCTATTAATCTTAAAGTAGTTTCGAGTTTGACAAGCCGAGCGCTCACGTGTATGTTAGGCCCTGTTCACATTACAATTTAAGTCGTCCGGGATCACGTGGTCCTGGCTGATATTGAGTCCGGCAGAGGGTACAGGGGTTAGGGTCGGACTCTTTTTGTTTTTCGAAGGTAGACAGCGCGTCAATGAGCCCATTGACCCGCGGTTTTTTGGTTTCATGGCTATAGGAAGATGGCCGAAGCAGTATAAAATAAACATTCCGAAGAGATACGGGCACTGACAGAGCCGGCCTCAAACCTCACGACGCTTCTTGAGATTCCTCTTATCTTTCCGTTTTCTTGACATTTCGCTTAACACTGTGGTATGATAAACGAACCTACCAGCTCTTTGCTGCGCATGGTCGAAAACCCGGCGCCCCTTCCTGACCCAGCTCCGGGTTTTCATTTATTGTGCGTTCCCCCCTTACATCTTTGGTTACAAATTTTCCCTGTACCAGTCGACGCTTAGCTCGAGCCCCTTCCTCAAATCGAAGCGTGAGGCGAATCCGAGGACATCTCGCGCCAGCGACGCGTCGGCGGACGAGTGCATGACATCGCCGGGCCTGGGGGGCTCGTGGACGGGTTCCATCCGAGCTCCCAGCAAGTCTTTCAGGGCGTCCAGCAATTCCAACAGACTGTATCGGTCGCCCCGACCTATGTTGAATGCCCTGCCGCATGCTTCGGGCCCGGCTTTCATGGCAAGAAGATTAGCCTCTGCCACGTCCCTCACAAAGGTGAAATCTCGAGTTTGGAGGCCCGAACCGTACACCGTGGGCGGTTTCTCCGAGAGGAGGGCGGTCACGAAACGGGGGATCACCGCGGCATATTGCGAGTCGGGGTCCTGCCTGGGGCCGTACACGTTGAAATAGCGAAGCCCCACCGTCTCAAAACCATAAAGGTCCTTGAACAACCGGCCGAAATCTTCGTTGACCTTTTTGGTGAGCGCATAAGGGGAGAGAGGGAAGCCTTCATCTCCTTCCACCTTGGGGAGCTTTTCGCTGCTGCCGTACACGGACGACGACGAGGCGAAGACCACTCTGGCCACGCCATGCTTTCGTGCAGCAACAAAGATGTTCAGTGTTCCGTCGGCATTGACCCTTTGGGTGGTCACGGGGTCCTCTACGGACCGTGGCACGCTTCCCAGGGCCGCCTGATGAAATACGCCGACAACTCCCGACATGGCACGGTCCACCGTGCCCATGTCGCGAATATCACCGTTGATCACCTCGAAATCGCGTCCCGCTTTCAGTCGTCCTCCGCCAAGGTTTTCGAGGTTCGCGGGTTTGCCGGTGCTGAAATTGTCCAGGACTCGCACCTCGTACCCGCATTCAGCCAAATACTCCACCAGATGGCTTCCGATGAAGCCGGCTCCGCCGGTCACCAGCATTCGTTTGCCGGTCTCTTCGTTCATGGGTCTCTCCGATACAGCCATCGGCCGGAGGGCCCATGGCACAAAAATGACCACAGAAGTTACCCTCTTTCCAACCATAAATCAAAGGCAAAATCCCGCAGCGGATCTCAATTGCCTCTCTGGGGGAATGAGGGATCGGTCCCCCCGGAGACTGCCGCCGGCATTGCCGGCCGGTCGGCGCTGTAGAGAGAGAAATCCGGCCGAGCCGCCAAGAGATCTCACGAAAGCAGCCGCGTTCACTCGCCGCAACAGCGCGGCAACGAGGAAGTTATTCGCGAGCTTCAGATACCACCGTCGGGGCGGCCGGCCGGATGGTGCACCATGCAACTATTTCGCTTGAATCTGTGGTGCACGCTGCACCTGATTCCTCTGCCCCGCTTCCGCGCCAGGAACGGTTCCTCTTCCAAACGGGCGTCACCATGCTATATGATAGCGATCCGATCGACACCTACGGGTTGGCACGGTATTCGCTTACTGGTTATTTCGTTTGAGGCAAATGCGTATCGGCACGACCGCGACGTCGCTAGCCGTGAGCTGCAGCGCGTTGTGGCCCCGGGAAACGCGCCTCTCTTGACCGGGTGAGCTC
Organism: Desulfomonilaceae bacterium; assembly: GCA_041741735.1. Classification (GTDB taxonomy): domain Bacteria; phylum Desulfobacterota; class Desulfomonilia; order Desulfomonilales; family Desulfomonilaceae; genus JBGSJS01. The sequence goes on from JBGSJS010000109.1 coordinate 31,247, forward strand.
GGTCGGGATAAAAGTGAATACGCTTTGAGAACCGATCGATCGGAACCGGTTCTCTGAGGGCAATACGATAACGAAAGGGAACGTCAATGCCTATCCACGAATATCGATGCCTTGAATGCGGCAACGTCAGCGAGCTCCTTGTGGGGATCGGGAGAAATTCGGACGATATGGTTTGCCGATCGTGCGGGGGGGCCAAACTTGATAAGCTCATGTCGGCGGCTTCCGTTTCCGTCAAACCCCACCTGCCCTCTCAGGCCCCAAGCGGAGGCAGCACGTGCTGCGGGTCGAACCCGTCCAGTCAGGGATGCACTCCGGGGAGCTGTTGCGGGTCCGGAGTATAGTCGCTGGGGATCGGCTGCTAAGGTACGAGAGAAGGTTCGCTGATCGTCCTCCCCGAAGAGGTGGAATCGGGTTCCGATTCGATCACGAGTGGATTACGAAATTATCCGAGAGGAATATGCATGAACGATAAGATGGACCTGTTCGATGAAGTTGAAGGGTTGGTGCTCGAAGACGCGGCGAAGATTTTCTCGCCCAAGGTGATCGAGCATTTCAGAAATCCGCAAAATTACGGTCAAATGGAGCAAGCCGACGGCTACACGTACATGAGCGGTATATGCGGTGACACCATCGGGATGTATGTGGGTTTGACGGACGGCAAGATAGACCGTATCAGCTTCGTCACCGACGGCTGCGGCCCCACCATTGCGTGCTCGAGCGCTCTGACGTGCATGGCCAAGGGCTTGGAGATTGCCGACGCGAAGAAATTGACCGGCCCGGACCTCATTGCTTATCTGGGAGGCCTGCCCATAGAAAATACGCATTGCGCGGACCTCGCTGTCAATACGCTCAAAGGGGCCCTGGAAAAGGCTTCTTAGAGTCCCTGAGCACGGCGGCGGTATGCATGGGAGCCGGCGAGAAGCAGGCTGCTTATTGGTGCCTTTCAGGGCCGGAGCGCCAAAGAGTGGCGCGGTCACAGATTGAGGAGATACAAATGGATGAGGGTCAGACGAAAAAACGGCATGCATTGGCGGTAGTAAGAGACCCGGTCGGTGCGGCCCCATTGAAGGACGCGCTCGATGCCGAAGGCATGACCGTGACCGTGCTCGACAACGTCCCGGAGGCGCTCGCTTACTGCAGGAACAGTCCGCCGGATCTTGTCGTGGCGGACGACGTAATCGGATCCGATTCCGGCGTCCGGCTTATCGGTGACTTGCTCGCCATCTCCTGGACCACGGCGACTATCCTCATCACTACCGATCCCGAGGAAGAAGTTCACGATAGAGCGGAAGGTCTCGGCATCCTGGGCACCGTCACCGACTATGCCGATCGACAGGGCCTTCAGCGACTCATGACCAACTTCCGGAAAGTGAGAGGCGGTTAGTCGGGCATCCCTTTCGTGGATTCGGCAGGCCGGGACGTTTGAGGGGGAGAGTCGGTTTCTCCCCTCAACCTTGGAAGGTCACCAGTCGCAGGAGATACTGAAGCTCCTTGACGTCTTCATCGGAGATGTCCACGATCTCGAATCCTGCTATGTACTCTCCCTCCGCGCCTTTTTGCTTCACCCATCGACACTTGGCCTGAAACGAGAAGGGCTTGATCAGAACGAACTTCTGATGTCTGATCTCCAGCTTCTTGATCTCGTCCGCGTCGGCAGGTATTCCGATGGTTCCGACACCTTTCTCGGTGATGTCGCGTACCTTCCCCCGGATCTCCGTCGGTCCGACGGCAAAGACCGGCAAATCGAAATCAAGGTAGTATCGCTCGAGCTCACGTGCCTCAGCAGAAGCCTCGGCCTTAAAATAGGCCTCCAGTTCCTCGCCGAGATCTCCCCGCTCTATGGCTTTGGCTTCGACGAGTTTCGCCAACACCTTGCGAAGTCCCTGGGGAGAGAGCAGGTACTTGTTCATCAGATCTTGGGGACTCATGCGCGCTCCCACGTCCAGCACAATCTTGCGGGTGCTGATGCGGTGAGCGGGCGGCATGACGTAATGTCGATCCACCTTCTCCAAGAGACCTGCTTCGACCAGCTCCTCCAGAGCCTTGCGGAGTCCTGTGGGGGAGAGCTTGTATTTCTCCAGCATGGCCCGGCGATCCATACCCGACTGGACATCTTTTAGCACTTCTTTTGCGTTCAAATGTCGTTCAGCCATTCTTTACCCCCTCACCCCTGCGAGATGGGTCGAGTATACCATCAGCCCCTCTTGAATGTGGCAATAAATGACGATTGTTCTTCGGCTGGAAGACAATGAGGGCCATTACCATTCAGGGAGAGCTCGCTACACCGGGAGCAGGATAAGGGGCCGTCCTGGGTCTGTCGGTTCACGCAGGCAGCTCTTTGGTGCCGGTCCGTCACTGAATCCTGAAGTGGAGTGCGGCCGGGCCCTCCTCCAAGATGCAAGAGTCCGGAATCAATCCCCTCTCGTTCCTCAGCTCCCACTGCGGCATTAGCCGAGCTCACATTTCCCTAACAAATTGAAGTTACATTGTGGGGGGAGGGATCCTCTTTCAACGTTCCCGGAGAGTTGCCACCCGAGGAGCACAAATCTCAATCGAGCCCGCGCGAGGAACGAGAGTCGTCCCAGGAAATCGATTTCAGCCAATCGCCTTGATTCTTCCCTCGATGACGATCGAAGAGCTGAAGCGATTCCGAACCGGGAAGTGACTTTAACCGCTGCGAAGTTGTCCGCAAGGGCGATCTCCTAAAATACGGGGGTCCGAGCACGGATCCAACAATAAATCCGGCCACACCCTGCTCGCCGTCTCGGCCGTCCCCTGTGCCGGAGCTCCTCCACCGCAGTCAGCGAAACCTCCGCCTTCTCGGGATACAACGTCTATGTCAGCTCCAGACACAAACTACCCTCTTCACATCGCTCATCGAAAGGCAGCCTCTTGCCGGGGCTATCTTTTGCAGGCCCGCCAAGGGTGTAACCAATGAACCGCTCTCTTCACTGTGTGAATATGGAGACGGGAGTACGAGACTATGAAGGACATGCCCGCTGAAGAACCCATGACTGTTCCAGTGTATGAACTGGAGCTCGCACAGATAAGAACGCTTACCTTGATGCACGAAAGACATCAAGAAACGGTGAACAAGACTCTGGCATCCAGAGGAGTGTCGCAACTGGAAGACCTGGACCCTCTCTCGCTGAAAAATCTACTCCAGTACCTCCTGTGGTCGTGAGGGACGAACCTTCCCGGATTTTATGCGGAAGAGTCTCATCGACATCGATGCGGTTACCCTCGCTTCCGGGACGCCGATCGTGCGCACTTAGTGTTCTTCTGTCGCGGCTCTCGTCTCATACCATTTCGCTCTTCAACAGGTAATACGGACGGCATGTCTCTTCCGCTGCGAACGGCCCGACCTGACTTCGCTTCAGAGACTTGCCGTCCGTGTCGTGACGTAACATTGTTAATTGCTAACTGGTCTCAGAGTTTTCATTTCGCTTCCTCTCCGTCCTACCTCATTCTCCCCTGCCACGTGCAAAAGATGTCCGAACCGGACCGGAAGCAGCGGCCTGCCCTCTCCAATGGTCAAGCGTCTCGAATACTGTATAATGGTACCCGCGAAGTCGCGGTTTCGGAAAGCGTGCGGTACGTAGCCGATCAAGTACCCTCCAATAAACACCTTAATATTATCGGTCGGTTCGGCATCAAACAGGAGGAAAGATGGTGACTCTCGGAAAAGACCTCTTGGAAAAAGAACAATTTCCCCCAACGCACCCCTCGGCCCGGTTCACCTACTACTCCGAGCCCGACTATTCCCGACCGCTCCTCACAGTACCCGACGGGCTCCACGACCGAATGCTCGAAATACTCGCCTTCCTTTACGGGAAAGACTCAGCGGACAAGGCCTTGCAAGAGCTGGAGCGCATTATGAAGGTCTTCTTCGCGCACAAGCCCCCTGACCTAATTCAATGGGAGAAGTCGTTCCAGCCTGCCGAGAGATTCTCGGAAAAGGACGTCATTCTGATCACGTACGGAGACTTGGTGCACGGGATCTCCGACACGCCGCTTGAAACTCTGGCCCGTATTGCCATGCAGTTCGGCCGGGAGGTCATCAGCACGATCCACGTCTTGCCGTTCTTCCCGTACTCCTCGGACCGGGGCTTTTCCATCCTTGATTTTGAAACTGTGGATCCTGACCTGGGAACGTGGACGGATATTGAGGCGTTGAGCAAGGAATTCCGCCTCATGTTCGACGGGGTTTTCAATCATGTCTCTTCCAAGAGTCGCTGGTTCCAGGAATTCCTCAACGGAAATCCCTACTTTGAAGACTTCTTCACCTGGTTCAAGGAAGACGACCCCATCCCCGACGATCTCATGTCCCTGATACTCAGGCCCAGGACATCGGACCTTCTTTCACCGTTCCGCAGCATCAGAGGCAAGGTGAAGGTCTGGACCACTTTCAGCGCGGACCAGATCGATCTTAACTTCAAAAATCCCGCTGTCCTTCTGAAGGTCATGGAGATCCTCCTGTTCTACGTTGGGAAAGGGGCTGACATTATTCGACTCGATGCCGTCACCTATCTCTGGGAGGAAATCGGGACCAGTGGTGCCAACCTTCCTCAAGATCACGCCATCGTCAAATTGCTGCGGGCTGTTCTCGACGCTGTCGCGCCATACGTGACCCTCATTACGGAAACCAATGTTCCTCATGAGGAGAACATCAGGTATTTCGGCAACGGTTCCGATGAGGCACAGATGGTCTATAATTTTGCACTTCCGCCTTTGGTGCTCCACACCTTTTACACACAGGACGCAACTGCCATCCTGGACTGGGCCGCTACGTTGGATAAGGTCTCCGACACCGCCACGTTCCTCAACTTTCTTGACTCGCATGACGGAATCGGTGTCCTGGGGGTCAAGGGGATTCTTCCCGAGGAGGCCATACAGGAAATGGTAGAACGCATTGAGCGGCACGGTGGGTTTGTCTCGTACCGAAGCGACGGAAAAGGTGGGCGACAGCCCTACGAGCTCAACTCCACATGGTTCAGTGCGATCAACGATCCGAGCTCCGATGAAGACATCGAGCTCCAGGTGCGGCGTTTCATGGCTTCACGCGCCATTTCCTTTGTGCTCAGGGGAGTTCCGGCCATCTATCTCCACGGGGCCATCGGATCGATGAACGACAGAGAAGCGGTGCTCGTCACCAGATCAAACCGATCGATCAACCGACACCACATCGAGGAAGAAACGCTCATCGAGAGCTACCGCGACCCAGAATCCCTCTGGTCCATGATTCGCAACATACAGCGGCCGCTGATTCAGGCGAGGATAGGCCGCAAAGCATTCCATCCCAATGGAGACCAGCAGATCGTAAGGTTGGACAAAGCGGTATTCTCGGTTCTGAGAACTTCACGAGACTGTTCCGAAAAGATTTTGTGTCTCATCAACGTTACCGACACTCTCCGAGAGGTCTCTTTCCCCCGAGACCTCTTGAGCGACAAGGCTCACCAGTGGCGGGACGCAATCACTGAAAGGCGTTATTCTCCGAGCTCGGGCCATTGGAAGCAGACACTCGACCCCTACCAAGTGCTCTGGCTGGAAGCAATGGAAGATTCCTGAGAGGGAGGGCTACGGAGCAGGGATCGGCCTTAAGAATGGCACGCCGCCTCCGGAGCATGGGAGAATCTTTGAAAACGATGTCTCGGGGAGGAAGATTTGGTGTCACATTTTTTCACATCCCGCGGTTAATGGAATAGGACCGATTCGGTCCAAGCTCGATTCTTCGATCAGCGTGTCCGGGGGTGTGAACCATGTGTCGGGACTATGTCGTCAGGTTGGTTCGAGGTGCCGCATCAGCGGCGGTACTATGGGTTGTCCTGGTAATGCTGAGTCTGGCACCGGGTTCGCCTTCAGCGGTTCTGGGGAGCGAAAAGACCACGGTGGATCCCTGCGCGGATATGTTTTTTCTCGGACGGACCGGCTCGGATCCCGTGCAGATTGAGCTCCGAACAAACGGGGATTTGAATAAGCCCTTGAGAGTGGGGGATTCCGTCTTCTTTTCCGTCAAAGCCGATCGCAAATGCTATATCACCGTCCTGAGCGTTTCCTCCGCAGGGGATGTGACCGTACTCTTTCCCAACCGACTCAATCAAAACAATTTCCTTGAGGCGGGAAAATTCTACACACTCTTGGGTGGCCGCTCTCCGGTGAGGCTCCTTGTGGGTAAGGGGCTGCCTCCCTCGAAGATCGTGTTTTACGTGAGCACTCGCCGGGTCTCCCTCGAACTCCGAGACCCCGGGAGCAGTACCCCCGTAAGGGAGATACTCCACAGTGACTGCGACAATCTCAATACTCTGCAGAACAAGATAGCGCTGATGGCGGAGGACTCCGGATTCAATAGAGCGGTTCTTTCTGCAAGCAGCCTGTTTTGCGAGATTGCCGGCAGCGACTCGAGAGAGGGACTCATAGACAAGGGGATACCTTCGGGAAAGGAAAGCCCCCCTCCCGAGACGATTCTGGGCACCCAAGGCCACTCCGACCGCCGCAACCTGGTAGCCAGGAATTGACGATCCGTTGAATGCCGTCCTTCATTCCCGTCTTTGGGTTCGGGTCGGAATCGTCCTTGTGACCCGATCCGAGCCGCTCTTGAAACACCTGGAGCTAATGGGTACAATGCACCCTTCACGCACTCGAGAACATGCCCCGGTGTGCCGGCTCAGGAGAGATATCACTGCTCCCCGGGCTTGGCTGATTGCCGGGAAGTTTGGATACGAAGAAGGAGCTTATGCACGTTCGGCGGCTAGGCATTTATACACTCTTAGGAGTCATGGCGTTTCTTGCCTTTTCCTGCTCCGGAGGCGACCGTCCTGAACTGCACAAAATCAGTCGGTTCGCTTTGGGTACTCTCGCGGAAGTGACTTTGAGGGGCGGCTCCCAGGGAGCAAAGGAAGCTTCCCTGGCTGTTTTTGACGAGCTGAAACGCCTCGAAGATCTGACATCCTTTCACAAACCCTCGGCTCTCACCGAGCTCAATGACAATGCGGGAAAGAAGCCCGTGCAGGTGGAGAGGGAGCTCTTTTCGATGATCCGGGAGAGTCTCCGAGTCGCCGAAGTGACTCACGGGGCTTTTGATCCTACCGTGGGAGCTCTCACTCGACTCTGGCAATTCAGCGGGGGCAACGAACCCAGGCTTCCGGCACAATCCGAGATCGACGAGGCGTTGACCAAGGTCGGTTGGCACAAGGTGCAGCTCGATGCCGACGCGGGGACGATCTTTCTGCCCGAACAGGGTATGGCCTTGGATCTGGGCGGCATCGTAAAGGGATTGGCGCTGAACCGCGCGGCTCAGATCGTAAAAGAGAAAGGGATCGCTTCGGCATTGATAAATATTGGGGGCGACATCGTCGCGGTGGGTGAAAAGACACCAGGCAAGCCGTGGCGCGTAGGAGTGAAGGACCCGAGAAACGAAGGCGGAATAGTCGCCGTGGCCTCCCTGGCAGACAAGGTGATTGTGACCTCAGGAGATTACGAGCGTTTCTTTATCCGTGACGGACGGCGCTATCACCACATTCTCAATCCCAGGACCGGATACCCGGCCGAGGGAGTGCAGTCGGTGACCATTGTGGGACCGATCGGGGTAACCCTACAACCCTTCGGCACAGCGGCATTCGTTACCGGGCCGGAGGACGGCCTGAAGCTTTTCAAATCGGTTCCCGGTGCCGAGGGATTCGCCATAGACTCGGCAGGAAAGCTGCATCTCTCTCCAGGGGCCGAAGCCCTTTTCGAGATGACTCACAAGAATAGTGGAGCGCTTTGAACATTGCGGGAAACGCGGAGAGCCCCGGACTTATCTATCGGGAGGCCTACGGAATGCCTCCTGCTCTCCGTATCACGGTCTGCCATAAGTCTCAAGCAGGCGCCGCTAAGATTGGAAAGACCGCGCCGATCTCCGGCGACAATCTTGTCAAAGGCTCACCACCTGTGATTTCGCGGTATAATCCCGAACTGCCTGAATCTGCACAGTCTTCAGGACCGTTCAGCACCCATATTCTGAGATGAGATTTCGTCGACAAGCGGGGGAAGTCACGGAGGAAAGTAATAGCCGTCCAGGGTACGGGGAGAAAGCTCCGACGAAGCTTTTTACCTACACCCGATGTCCGTCTGCAGGAAAAGCAAGATCTCGGATGACCGGGCGGAGGCTCGCAAGGACGGCCTCGCGCCCGATCTTCACGAAGGTATTATAGTCAGAGACTTACCAGCGGGATCGGCCACCGCCGCCGCCCGAGTCTCTTCGCCCACCGCCGCCGCCACCGCCGCCGGAACTACCCTTGGGGCGTGCTTCGTTCACCTTGAGGTTACGGCCCTGAAGGTCCCTGGAATCCAGTTCCTGGATTGCCCGCAGCCCTTCTTCACGGTTCGGCATCTCGATGAATCCGAATCCACGGGATCTACCCGTAAACTGGTCAACGATGATCTTGGCGGAATCGACCGCTCCGTAGCCTTCAAACAAGCCCTTAAGATCTCCTTCGCTCGTATTGAAGGACAAGTTGCCGACGTAGATATTGATGCTCACTCTTTTCACTCCTCAAAAAAGGCACCACACATTGCGCGAAGGTGCGTTGACGGTTGTGAACAAGGGCTCTGTGTGAACGGGGATGAACCGGCTGGAATTACGGCGTGACGATCCGCGGCACGGTGCCTCTGTCCTTAGATCTTAATCCTTGCATAACGCCGTGCTCTGAAAAGAGGTCGGGAAGAAACACAAGTTAAGCTTGGCAATAAAAATACACCGGCAAGCAGCCTATGTCAAGGGATTTGACCGCGTAGCGGCTGCACAAAATAGCCGAAGGAGAGACATCAATCCTGCTCGGTCTTCCCGTCCATTGCCGCGACGAAATAGCTCCGGCCCTCGACGGTAGCGGGGCTCCGCGGGCCTCGGTCTATTTGCGGGCTGCATCGAAAGAAACAACTCTGGTTTTCAATCCAGCGGGTCGATGGGGAGCGGATCTCATGATGCCCGCAAAACTCACGGGGGCTACCCTCAATGCCGCAGGATACGAGAAGTCCTTGCTCTCCCCGGCCCGTAAATAGTTTATGACGGTCCCTTTTCGGGACTTGAGGACTACCGAAGCGTCCATCCAGGCTCCGTTTCGACCCACCGTCGCACACTCGGGGCAGTCGGTTGTTATTACGATGTTTTTAGCGTCTCCCGTTCCGGAATTCTTCACCGTGCCCTTGGTGACCAGGATAAGCTGAACATTGCCTCTGCGCTGCAAAACATAGCTTTCGCCGTTAATGTCGAGCTTTGGCCGAGCGTCCTTCGTCGTGCATCCGGCTCTCTTCAACTCGTTGAGCTGCCGCTTGACTTCGTCGAGCTCCCGCCTGAGAGAATTGATGTCTTCGCAGCTCCCATAGCTCCATCCGGCCATTATCATGAAGATAATTCCTATAATTACACGGGACTTCATTTATCTTCTCCATTAGATATTCATATTCCATCCCCTTATATCCGAATTTCTTAATGATTGGAACAATTACTTGGGACAGAAGAGCAAAAATCAAATCCCGTGAGAGGCCGTCCACTCGGCGAAGCCGGTCACTGTTTGGTCTGAGGCCTGCTGTTACCTCCTTTTGTTCCGCCGGGCTCTCGTCTCCGGATAGTGGTTCAAAGGACTCAATCAGTCGGTTTCCGTCGGCCTTTCATGGTTGGATTGCAGACCTCCGTCTTCCATTTCCAGAATGCGGTCGAAAACGTCAAGGGAGCGGTGGTCGTGAGTTGCAACAAGTACAGTGGTGCCGGACTCATGGGCCACAGTGCGGAAAAGCTCCATCACTTGCCGTCCCCGAACACTGTCGAGGGCTGCCGTCGGTTCGTCCGCCAGCACGAGGCGGGGCTTGTTGGCCAAAGCTCGTCCCACGGCAACCCGCTGCTGCTCCCCTCCGGAAAGCATATGGGGCAGGTTGTGGACCCGATGGCTCACGCCAAGGGAATCCAGCAGCTCGAGCGCTCTTTTCTTCGCGGCTCGTCGCGGGACATCGTTGATTTCCAAGGCCAATTGAACATTCTCCAATGCCGTGAGGAACGGAATGAGGTTGGCTTTCTGGAGAACGTAGCCGATGAACTTTCTCCGGAATGCACGGAGATTCAGCTTGGCCACGGGACCGTCCAGCACCGGCTGATCTCCGATGGAGAGCTTCCCTGATGTGGGGGTATTGATGAGGCCGAGGATGGTCAGAAGCGTCGATTTTCCGGCCCCGCTCGGTCCCAGGAGGGCGACGACTTCTCCTTCCGAAAGGCTGAAGGAAACGTCCAGCAGTGCCGTCACCTCGGCGTTGCTGCCGCCATAGATCTTTGTCAGGCCTTGAGCTTCAATGGCAGGCAGTGCTCCGGTCACGACACCACCTCGTTCGGATCGACCTTCAAGGCTTTCCAAATGCCCAGACAGGAAGCCATTATGGAGACCGCCAAGACGATCAAAGCCAGAGAAAACAGGTCTTCAGGGGTGATGAGCACCCGTCGAGGAAAGCGAGGGAAGAGCCACTGCCCGGCGTACACTGCAACCACGTACCCGATGAGGCCCAAGAGCACACCCTGTTGGAGGACAAGAGACAGGATTACCGAATTGCGCGCCCCAATGAGTTTGAGCATGGCAATGTCGTGGAGTTTCTCAAGAGTCAGGGTGTAGAGGATGAGCGCCATGATGATTGCGGAGATAATTATCAGCAAGACTCGAAAGAGACCCAATTGACGTCGCGCGCGGTCAACGACGCCCCTGAGCAGGAGTGCCCGTTGTTGGTCCGCTGTGAACACGGAGACATCGCCCCAGCCTGCAATTACAGCGATAACCGAAGCGGGATTTGTCCCCGGCCTCAGACGAACCGTTACCGCGCTTACCGAGGGACGGGGAAGAGCTGCAAGGCGCGTTCCGGGGAGCTCGGCTCTTTCCAGAAAAGAAGGCTGGGTACTTCCGATATCCTGCTTGGAGACTCTCGCACGCCTTGCTTTGCGCTCCAGCCGGATTGCCTCACCGGAGGTATCGTACTGGATGTCCAGGGCATCGAGCAGGGTGAAGAAAGCCAGCCCGTCGCCCGCCATGCTCGCCACCCCTCTGGTAATGCCCACCACGGTGTAGATGTTCTTTCCCAGCGGCAGCGGATCGCCAAGTTTGAGTCCCAATATCTCGTCGGCAATCATTTCAAAATGGGCCGCTGCAAGTTGTCGTCCGGCAACCAAAGGAAGCCACTCACCTTTGTCTTCGGGCCAGGACACCCCTTGAACGGTCATGCGCAGCGGCTTGCCGTGATACTCTCTCTGGACGGAATAGGTGACAAAGGCCCGGGCGCTCAGGACCCCAGGTACGGCGAGCAATCGATCTTCGAGATTCCTTGGAATTTTTGAAATTTCTGCAAACGGTCCCCTCGTGCCGTGTTGCACTATCCATAGATCGGCTCCCGTACTGTCCACCAGTAAGGTGGCTTCTTCAATGAGCCCTCGATAAATGCCGCTCATCCCCAGGACAATCATGAGGATCATACCTATCCCCATGGCGGTGAGAAGGAATCGGGCGAGATTGTGCCGGATGTCCCTAACGGCAAGATTCACTTCGCGTACACCTTCTGACCTTCCTTCAACTTGGTGGGTTGGGGGCCTGTGACCACGAGCTCGCCTTTGGACAGCCCTTGCTTGATCTCTACCCTATCGACACCCCTTAGACCCAGCGACACGGGTCGCCAATTCACCCGTCCCTTTGCCGCCACGTACACGCCCGCCTTGCTCTTTCGCCAGAGCAGGGCACGGACGGGAATGTACAGCACCGCTTTTTTCTTGCCCTCTTCTATGTACACTTCGGCACGCTGGCCTACAGCCCAGTTGGCCGGCAGCACTTTCACACCCACGTCCACGCGAAATTCGCGTGTTTCACGGTCGACTTCCCTGCCTACTCGAACCACCGAGCCCTTGTACCGATTCTTCGGCTCGGACCTGAAAACCACTCTTGCAGGCTGTCCGGGCGCCAACCCTGCCATTGCGGACTCGTCCACCCAGGCGGATATCCACATTTCCGAGGGTGAGACCAAAAGGAAGATGGCTGCTCCCGGAACCACGATGTCCCCCATTTCTCTGTCCCGTCGCACGATGAGGCCGTCAAAGGGGCTGACGATATGGGTGTCCGCCAAGCGGGCCTTCTGGAAATGGAGTCTTTCACGCGCTGCCGTTACCTAGCGGGCCGCCTCCGTTACCGCAGCGAGACCCCGAGCAGCCTCCGCTTGGGCTATCGCCAAATTCTCAGCCGTCTTGTCCATTGACTCCTGGGAAATGCTCTTGGTCGCGAGGAGTCCCGCATACCGCTCGTAGTCCCTGTGGGCCTGATCCAGAACCGCTGTGGCCCGGGCTTCGTCGGCTTTGGCTCGATCCACCGTGGACTCCGCCGCCTTCACAACGGCTTCTTGGGTCGAGACCTCTCGCAACAGTTCCGAATCGTCGAGCCGAGCCAGCAACTGCCCCTTCTTGACCGAGTCGTTCTGGTCCACGAGCAGCTCAACGATCAGGCCTTGAATCTTGGGACTCACCGTGGTCTGGTAACGGGCTTCGAGCGTTCCGGTCCCCAGCACTTCTTCGATTACCGGTCCGACGGCAACCGGTTCGGTCATCACCGGCACAGGAGAGAATTTGACCTTGTAACCGATTGCGGCTATCAACAGCACGAGGAGCATCCATTTCCAGGCCTTACGCAAAGCATTGGTCAGCATGGGGTTCACAGACACACCTTTCCGAAAATGTGGGGATGGCTCCTCATTCGCCTCCGACGGAGAAAGCCCCTTTTTCTTGATCCTTTCTGGATAGTTGCAAGAACGTGCGAGCGATTAGGGAGAGGACCCGGTCAAAGGTCGCCAGGGAAGATGAATAGGAATTCCAAACTGTTGCGGCACTCCCGACGGTCACCGCCGGCGCTCCTCCCAACTTCATGATCGATCACAACGGCCTGAGACTGTCAAGATCTCACCGGCAACGGCGTTTCTCGGAAAAGGTCAAGAAGAGCTACCTCTTTGGTGACCCCGACGTGTGCGGGCCCCAAAAAAACGGCGTTACAACCTCTTCTTTGTGCCTACGGGGCATGTCGGAGAGTGGAAGGATCACGCCTTCCAGGTGCCTTGAGAGAGAAACTGTGCAAAGGCATCCGCCGGCATGGGGCAGCTCACGTAATAGCCCTGGATCTGATCGCAGCCTTGGGCCCTCAGATATTCCAGTTGTTCCTTTGTTTCAACGCCTTCCGCTATCACTTTGAGCTTGAGACTGTGCCCCACTGCGATGATGGCCTTCACGATCGCCTCATCGTCCGGGTCCGTGGTGACATTGCGAACGAAGGACTGGTCTATCTTGAGCTTGTCCACGGGGAAGCGCTTGAGATGGCTGAGTGAGGAATATCCCGTCCCGAAGTCATCAATTGAAACTTGGACGCCGAAGCGTTTCAGACCCTTGAGTATTTCCACGGCCTCTTCCCGATCTTCCATGAGAGTGCTTTCCGTAACTTCGAGATCGAGGAGGCTTGGATCCATGTCCGTTTCCTCGAGAATCCTCGCTATGGTATGCACCGTCTCGTACCCGTTGATTTGCCGTCCGGATATGTTCACAGCCACTCGGAGCGGAGGAAGTCCTTGGGCCAGCCATGTTCGGGTTTGCTCGCACGCGTGTCGCAAGACCCACTCGCCGAGCGGTCTGATAAGACCGGTTTCTTCGGCCACGCCAATGAATCTCATGGGAGACACGAGCCCCCTGTTGGGGTGATTCCATCGAATAAGCGCCTCGGAGCCACAGATACGCCCCGTATGCAGATCCACCTGCGGCTGGTAATGAAGCAGGAATTCTTGCCGCTCAAGGGCTTCTCTCAGCGCGGTCTCCAACTCCAATCGGTCCAATGCCTTGAGGTTCATTTCCCGTGAGAAGTACTGAAAACCGTTCTTTCCCCGCTCTTTGACGTGGTACATCGCCGTGTCGGCATTCTGAAGCAAGTCATCGGCATCGTCTCCGTCTTCAGGGTACAATGCTATGCCGATACTGGCAGTAACGAAGATCTTGCGACCCACAACGGAAAAGGGATCTCTCATGCGTGCGACTACCTTGCGAGCCAGAAAATCTATGCTTCGCACATCGGCAAAATCGGACAGCAAGAGGGTGAACTCGTCACCTCCCAGACGTGCCACGGTGTCACTCTTTCGCACGCAGGATTTGAGCCGCTCAGCCACGGCGACGAGCAACTCGTCCCCCACCGGATGCCCTAACGTATCGTTTACCGTCTTGAAACCGTCCAGATCGAGAAACATGACTGCTACCCCATTGCGGGTGCGATCGGCACGTCTAAGGGCCTGTCTGACCCGGTCCCGGAACAACACTCTGTTCGACAGCCCTGTGAGCGGGTCGTAATGAGCCATCCGAACGAGACGCTGCTCCGTTGCCTTCATTCTGGAAATGTCTGAAAAAATCCCCACATAGTTGGTGATCTTATGCTGCTCGTCCTGCACCGTGCTTATTGAAAGGAGCTTTGGGAAAATCTCTCCGTTCTTGCGTCTATCCCAGACCTCTCCCCTCCACTGCCCCGTCTCTTCCAATTCTTTCCACACCCTGGCCCAGAATTCCTTGTCGTGTCTCCCGGAGGCCATCACACGTGGGTTCTTTCCGGTCACATCTTCCCTGGAATAGCCGGTGATCTCGCAGAAGGCATCGTTTACGTCTACTATGTCTGCTGCCATATCGGTGATCACGATCGCTTCATTGCTGCTCTTGATCACGTTGGCGGCAAGATTGAAGTTGGCTTCGGCCCGTCTGCGATCGGACGCTTCCTGCCTAAGACGCAGGACCATCTGTTGGAGCTTGGAGGTCCGTTCGTGCACCCGTTGCTCGAGAAGATCGTGAGTCTTCCGCAGCTCCAGCGAATGCCTTTTGATGAGATTGAGCTGCTTCTGCTCCCGCGTCAAATCTTCGATAAGTACCAACACCTCCCTCTCCGGCCCCAATCGGATCGAACGGAAATGCATGCGGGCAAAGAGCTTGATCCCCTCTATCTCCACCACCCCTTGCGCTGTTTGGGGATTTCTCGTTTCAAAGACCGTCTCCAATAGAGAGCCTACCTGCTCGACTCTAGACGGATCGGTGAATAAGGAGGTGAACGTGAGCCCTGCCAGGGGCAGAGCGGCGCCCTGAACATCCTTTAGCGTATCGTTGGAAAAAGTGATGGTGTACAGCCGGTTGACGAGCAAGGCCGGAATGGGAAGGGCTTGGAGGAGCTTACCGACAAGGGATGTCTCAATGGCCCGGAGGTCGAAGCTGCCCGACTGGGTGACATCCGAATATAACAAGCTATTCAGATCGATGCTCTCCGTGGGGATCGGCCGTCTCGTCAACAAATTCGGGACTGCTGGCTGTCCCTTTTCGGGATCATTGGTTGAATGCCTCTTTCCTCCCACGGGGTCACCTCAATTTCAGCATCTCAGTCAGCCTTTTGGGCAGCCGATAATGAGCCTCTTGACCGGCCGGTCTGATGGAGCCGCGTCGAGCGGGACTTCCCCAAGCGTCATTCCCCTCGCCCGAGCCATCTTCTTCTTCGACCCCACCGGCAAGCCGAAACCCTTTTACAATCACCTCAATTGGGCTGTCTCATCAAGAATTGCATCTTGTCCGGGTAGTAGTCAAGTCAAAGGCCGGCAAAGCCACCACGGGGAAGAAATCTCTTGGTTGTTGGAGAGGTTCACGGGCTCCATACCATACGACGGAGAATCTATCTGCACGGAATCCATGGGGACGCAAGGGGCACCTCTCGTCAAAACAGTATCAAAGAAGCTCCTTTCAATCTCCAAGAGTTTTTTCGTGGGTGGGAGCCGAAGACAGCAGGCTCTTATGTGGTGACCGGGTCGCAATCACCCGCACACGGGGCAACGGAATCAGCAACAAACGGCATTGATCATGGCGCGCAGTCGTGCGACGCGCTCGCGACGGAGAAGGCAAACAAAGCAATGACGCAAATCTCAGGTGTGCAATATTTTCGCATTTCGTAATAACATAAATAGAAGGCGCGAAAAAAATATCCACGATTCCATCATCTTGCCAATGACGAAATGTGGGTCTTACATTAGCTGTTTCGTACTTAACCATTGTTTGGCATAGAGTTTGCTCGAATAAATGTGAAAGCGCACATACACTTGAACGTTCGGAACGAGATCGGGCAAAGCAAGGGATGCCCGAATCCCTGTTCCATAGCTTCTGAGCTCCCGGAGCGTGCCACTGCAATGCCATGCGCGCGGATATGCGGAGTGCAACCAATTGTCAACGAAGGATCTCTTTCTTATTGCGCACCAAAGGCTCTTCCATGCATGCGAGAGCATCCGAAGAGCGCCATCAACCGGCAGGCCCGGGCTGTCGGATTCAATGAACGAAAGGTGAACCATGACTGTTCGCAGAATCGACGACTTGATAGAGACCGCGAGAAATGCTGCAGACGAAAACCTCGATTGTAGAGAGATCGGCCGATGGAAAATGGAAGCCCTCGCATATCTGACC
Source organism: Desulfomonilaceae bacterium (assembly GCA_041741735.1). Taxonomy (GTDB): domain Bacteria; phylum Desulfobacterota; class Desulfomonilia; order Desulfomonilales; family Desulfomonilaceae; genus JBGSJS01. The sequence continues at coordinate 47,745 of JBGSJS010000109.1, forward strand.
GAACATCTTGGGAAAGATCACCACTATACGCAATGTTTCGCTGCATACGTCCGGAAAGGGGACCAAGAGGATCTTCTCGCGGGCGGAGGCTTACTGGCTGCCGCAAAAGAGGAGATCTCAAAGGCGAGCTATTTCCTGGGAGCATGCCGCTCCGATTACCGCGACATCAGATGAGATTGAGGCAAAACCGAGGCGTCGACAATGCGGCGGAGAAGGTCCTCTCGGATGTCACAAGGGAATGCTGAAGGCCGGATACGCAGAGCAATCCTTAGAGGGCGATGCGCCGGCACCTATGCCTGAGCCTTTTGTCGCAAGGATAGAGACGACGAACCAATTTCCGACGAGAAGAACGGACCACCGAGATGTTAACGAGACTCCTCGTTGGTCTGTCCTGGGAGGGATTCTCGTTGCTTAGCCTAAGGGGGACGAGATGTCAGAGGGGAAATTCGGCGTAAGGGCCATTTGTTTGGGAGCCTGTTGTATCCTCATGATTTCATGCAGCGATTGGGGAACGCGACAGTCTTCGTCGCGGAGAGGAACGAATTCGGGAAGTGAGCAGCGCTCGTCGGAGATGGAGCTGAAAAGCGCCCTGACAAGCCCAACGGTAATGGTGTCGGTGGATTCCGAGGATAGGAAACTGAAGACCGACATTCGAAACTACCTGGTTCGAGAGTTTCGCGATGCCCGAGGCATGACGGTGGTCTCCTCAGACCCTCTCTTCAAGATATACGTGCTTGCAGCGAAAATGGACTTCCCCCAGGTTCCGGCATTCGCCATGGGCGTGGTGGTGACCACCAGGAGTCCCCATTGTAGGGAAGTGGCGGTCGATCACCTGCTGTTATCAGGGAATATGGATGACCTCCGCAAACAGTGTCATCGCGTGGCGGCCACTTTCAAAATGGGGCAGGTTGCGCGGTATACGGGCGGGGAGTAGTGAACCGACCGCATATTCCCCGTGAGATTTCAAGCGCTCGCCCATTTCGACTCGCCGGTCCCGCCTCGGCGAAATGGTAAATCCCTTGGGCGGAAGCCGACCGACCAAAATAGTACCATCTTCCCGTACTCCCACAGCAGAGTTTTCCGAACCCCCCTGCGACGAGCTCTTTTCTCCGGGCTCGAACTCGTGATAGAATCCGGAGCTCCAACCAAACAGGGACTGGGTCCCGAACAAACGGGAAGGAGTACGTGATGGAACAATGCAAACTCTACTCATTAAGCACGTGCAGTCACTGCAAGTCATGCAAGCGCTTCTTGGGCGACTGTGGTGTGGAATACGAGTTCACTGACGTCGATCTCTTACCCGAAGCCGACCGCAATGAGGTCATAGACGAGATTAAGAAACTCACGGACAGGTGTGCTTTTCCGACAATAATTATTGGAGAGAAGGTTATCGTGGGATTCAGAGAGAATGAAATTCGATCGGCACTGGGTATTGGTGAAGACGATCAGACATGATGACGAAAGGGCTCTGATCCCCCGGAGCCGAGCGCGCCTTACTGCCGGGCGGCATACATTCGGTGACGCCTTCCGCCCTTGGGTTTGCTTCGTCGCGCGGCTCCTCGCAATCACACACGGACCCCGCGGTTGCGGGCGAAGCGAAGCAATCTCAGCGGCCGAGAATACGCGACCATGTTTGCCCCGCAGAGCACGCAACTTGCACCGCTATCCGTTGACCTCAGCTACCCGAAAAGATGGCGGATATTGCCTCGGGGCAGACAAGTTCCCCCGGCTCGCCGTTCATTACACTTGGAACCTGACGAGAGAGGGACTCGAATCACCCTCATATGCCGCTCGAATGAGTCATGCCGTCAGTTCCTCCGGTCTCGCATCGCTATGTGCGCGGGCGGTCCGATCACCTATCAAGTTCCTTTAACCGGAGCGGGGATCAGTCTCCCCCCTCCCCTATCATCCCCACCCACCGGAAGACGGCCTCAGTTTTCGGCATGTGATCGAAGAGCCGACCGATCTTTCGAACCCGTTCCTCATAGGCTATCCCCGGGAACAGACCGGCGGACATTGCGGGAACCGAAAAGAAACTCCTGAGGAGATCTTCCGGCAGACGGAAATCTTCAAACCAGACACTGTTCTGCGGAAAAACCTCGTTGAAGAATGTTTGAAACTCGCCTGAATCCACCGGCTTTCTGAGACTCACACCCTCTCGCGCCTCCATGTCGGCCAAAGCGAAGAGGTTGCTCCCTTCGGCGTCGAACAGACCTTCCATGAAGGTGAGACCAAGATGTCCGCCCTCTTTCAGAAGCCGGTGAGCCTGCCTGAGACTCTCCCGATAATCGGGAATCAAGAAGATGGAGGCGCTGTAGATTATTGCGCCAAAAGGCCGGTCGAAATGCTCGGAAAGCTGGGCCGCGTCGGCTTCCACGAAGGTGATTCGATCCGAAGAGCCCACTCGGACCCGCGCAGCAGCCAGCATGGCGGCCGAAATGTCCAGACCCCAGACTCGGCATTCGGGAATTGCTTCCAGGATCTGAAGGCTACTCGCGCCGGTTCCACACCCGATGTCGAGGATACGAGCCCCCGCGGGAACTCTCATCCTCCCGAGTAGTGCAGCGTTGAGCATACGGAAGAAGCCGTAGGTATCCTCGAACGCCATATAATGGGAAGGACTGAGGTTGAAGTTGTTCTTCACCGCTGCTTTGATCTTGGAAATCTTTGCATCGTCCATTGTCCGTGTCGTGTCCTCATCGGATCGTGGCCCCTCGGGGGCGATCATTTGGAAGGTTCTCCAGTCTTTGTCAATTCCGGAGGAAGAAGGATCATTCTCTCCAGCATCCTATCGTAGCTGGCCTGGCTGTGATCGTCTCCATGCTTCCATGTCCGCAGGTGTTCTTTTGCCTGTGCTTTGTCCCATCCCATAACCGCCCGCAACTGGCCCATGGTTATGCACCCACGCTCATAGACGTACCGCGAGAGTATGTCGAGGGGGACCTCTCGCAGCCTGTCCATGGGAATCTTTATTCCCGCGTCGACAAGATAATCATTAAGCCGGCGGCATGGTTCCTCGTCTCGCTTCTCTTCGATCCGCGCAGCTCCTTCGCCTTCCGCAACTTGCTTCCCCGGCAGATATGTCGAGGTCTTCTCGATGAAATCCTGCCGGATGGGCGAAAAGATGTCCTTTACCGTGCACTCCTCCGGACCTATGGTCACGCCATGAGGGACGGATGGCGGAATAACCAGCATGTCGCCGGGCCCAAGCTCGAAGTTCTTCCCGCTTTCCGGAAAATGAAGCGTAACGGATCCTTTCTCCACCATGGTTACCTGTTCCGACACGTGGTCGTGGACCGGCAAGCTCGCGTTGGGAGCAAGCACCCACCTGGTCACCATGATGTTACTACCCCAGAACATCTTCCTCGATATTGTCTCGGTAATCTTCTCTTCTTCGATGCGGTCCCAGGACCTTTTCTCCATCGTTCAAACTCCGTGGAAATGTGTATGCGAAGCCATCCGGCGAGGCGAATAGGCGCGTGGGGGAGATGTCGGCGCTTGAGACCGACCGCCAATCCCGGTGGTGTTCCGGGCTGTATGAGTCCGGATGCTGAAAACTTAGCCCTATTCGGGAATTTTTTCAAGGGAGAGTTGACAGCGGCGGAGGCATGTCTAATTGTAACCTCAGAAGTTAATGCACGAGAAGGAGGCATGAAAATGCTCAGCATATACAGACCTACCACAAGAGGATATTACCCGAGCGTTTGGTCCCGACCGGGCTTTTTCGGAGACGACTCCGTTGCCGACCGGTTCGGGGAAGGAGGCTGGTGGCCCCGAGTCGACATAGCCACCGAGGAAGGGACCTACAGGTTGACCGTCGAGGTTCCGGGGGTTGAACGGGACGATCTCCACATCGACTTCGACGACGGAGCTCTCACCGTCAGGGGTGAAAAGAAGAGAACTGGAGAGGAGACTACCGAAGGCTGCAGATGTTCCGAGCGTTACTACGGTTCTTTCGAGAGGACGTTCGAATTGCCTTCCGATGCCGTGGTAGAGGAGATTTCCGCACGGTTGGACAACGGAGTCTTGACCGTGACCATGCCCGTGAAAGAGCCGGAGAGCAGAAGAGTGGAAATCACCGTGAATTGAAAGGTATACCACCGTGCATAGAGGGCCTTCAAGACTCTCTTCCCCGAGGTGGACTGAAAATCCGTGAACAGAAGGTGCCGGCCCACCTACGAGTGATGTGTCCGGGGAGACGGGCCGTACTATTCTGCAGTGGGCTCGCCTCGTCCAAAGCCGGGTGCCGTTGAATACTTGCCGTCACGGAGTTGTGAGAACGCGGCGCTCATGTTCATGCGACGGCATCCGGCAAGGCGGGCCCTTTGCATCCTTGCTCCGGACCTGCCGGTGGGGGCACGACGACGGGTTGGCGGATAATTTCAGGCCGTCCGAATCCCTGCACAACCTCTCGAAGAAATCCTAATACTGGGAAGCTTCGTCGAGCTTCCGGTAGTATTTCTTTTTGTCTATTCCCGCCGGCCGCTCTGAGAAGTTGTCGATTTTCTTGGACGTGTCATCGATTTCCGATTCCACCGTTTGGCGACTCCGATAGAGAAACCAGTACGTGAGGTAGTGAACTTTCATGAACACGTTGGTGCCCAAGGCAGTGTCGATATGACCGAAGATCGAGTTACCTCCAAGGTTAACCGATCCGCAGAAAAATATCGTTGCAAGCAGGATCACAATTACCGCAATGACAACTCTCATCTCGCACCTTCCTCCCTGTTTCGGCTCACATGCCTTGAGCCCGGCTTGTCAGTCGGGAGCCTCGAGCGTTATCCCCTCTTTTAGGTTTCAGTCACCGTGGGGCGTGACGGTCCGAAAGGTCGTCGTTTCCGGCAAGTCCTTTCCGATGCCCCCTGGCCCGCTTCAATCGTGCATCCGTATCAGTGAAACTTCTCCCATTCCTCCAGGTCCGGACGATTGGGATCGATGATCGTGACTTTGGAGTTCTTCAGGGCCAGCCATTTGCCGCACTTTTCACACTGTATCCGGACTCCCGTCTTCTTGATTATCTTGTCTACGGGGATCTTGCATTCGTCACAGATGATTTCGGCACTCTCCAGAGAGTCGAGGGCATACGCTTCCCATATCTGGCCGCTGGACGGTTCTATTTCGAGGAGCCGTGTGACTGCCTGTACCATAGTGGCGGCATCCGAGGCCGAAAAGCTATCCAGAGCACATACGTGCTCCACCGTTTCGACAAGAGATTTGAAATCTTTCACTGATCCCGATGACGCAGTGGGAACGGTGCGTACGGTTCTCTTTCGTCGTGGCCATCGGATATTGAATCCCCGAGCGGGGAGCATGCTTTTTACTTTTTCCGGGTACGTTCTCACGTACCACACGAGGAAGATAATCACCCAAATGCCGATGCCGATAACGGTCTCCATATGACTCGTTTCCCTGTTCCATACGGCTCAGCCGAAAAGAACGCCCTACCGTTCATGCCCGTTGTTCGCGTCCGGGGTTGTCGGAGCTCCCCAAAAATCCCCTGCAAGCGGACGGCGTCACACTTTGGGAATTCTGCCGGAGCCCAGATTTCCACACGACCGGACGGGATCGCCCAAAGCCATCTTCTGCGCCATACCCATAAGCTCTTTGACGAGTGAGTCGATCTGCTCCCGGGTGTGCTGCACCGAACCGGAATTGTCCACCACTCGATCCGCTCGCTCAACCTTTTCTTCTATGGGCATTTGCGCATCGACTCTGGCCCGGGCATCTTCCCGGGACATCCCGTCTCGGGCCCGCAGGCGTTCTTCCTGCGTTTCACGGGACACGGTGACCACAATAACGAGATTGCAGAATCGATCCCATCCGGTTTCGTAGAGCAACGGCACGTCCACGATCGCCAGGGAATACCCTTGACGCTGAAGCTTCGTAAGACGTTTCTCCTTTTCCTTCGCAACCCGGGGATGAATGATCGATTCAAGGAGCTCTCGCCGATCCGCTTGATGAAAGACCACACGCGCCATGGCGGCACGATCGAGCTCTCCTTGCGGGTCGATCACCTCATCGCCGAAGGCGCGTCGAATCTCCGCCAGTCCGGGCGAACCGGCTTTGACAACCTCCCTGGCCAATTCGTCCGCACAAATCACCGGAACCCCGGCTTCCACAAATAATCGGCTTACTGTGCTCTTTCCGGAAGCTATGCCCCCGGTTAATCCGACAACCAACATGTTCTCACACACCCATTCGCTGGAATTTGCAAACAACCGGCAGTGCGCCCCAGAATCGCTGATTCAAAAGGCTTTTCGGAGGGCAATCACTCTCCTCCTGCTTCCTTCTTCAGCTCCCGCCACGCGGCATCCACCGCCCGTTCCACTTTCTTTCCCGTCTTCTCCATATTGTCGTAGAAGACTTCCCATTGCTGCTTGAACGCCTTGGCCATTTGCTCCGACTGACTCTGGAAGGCCTTTATCTGCTCTTCTCCCAGGCGCCCGAACGCTGTCCACTGCTTGTCCAGAGTCTCCTTGGCCTGGTTAACGCACAGGTCGAACGTATCTTTGCTCACGTCTCCAAGCGTCTTTAGTCGAGCAGTGAGATCCTCCAGGAAGCGATCCCAGTCAAGCTTCTTTTCGCTGTCCAGCAGCTCCCACGATTGCTTGATCCGATCTGCAGCACGCTCCACGTCTTCCACTGCCAATTCACCGGATCGCTTCATCGTCTGGGCAGTACGGTCCACTGCCGCCATGAACTCTTCGCGGGAAGCTCCCCACGTCTTTCTGAGAAAAGCGCGGGACTCGCCCAACATGAAGAGACCTACGGTACCGAGATTTGCCACCAGTTCCGCAACTGCTTCCTTTACATCGGCAGGTTTCTTGTCCATCTCTTTGTCTCCCTTCCGTGACCCCCAGCCGTCACTGCCGGCGGTACCATTCCTCGTCTGTCCGTGCCCGGGCTCCCCATTGCTCCGCTTCTCGCCGTATTCGTTCGAATCTGCAGAAATTATCGACCGCCGTCAACCGGCGCACCGGCCTTTTGCAAGAGTACCATGCCGTCATACCGGTGGCAATGAAATTCCTCTAAAGCAGAGCCTCCCACATGCGCTCAGGAGCCAAGCGGAAACGAGGGGGCTCAGGACTTCTCTCGATCGCACCAAGAAAAACCGGATCTCCAATAAGCCGTTCAGTGTCGGCAGGGCGGAACGCCATTATAACAAGTCGGTAGAGAACAAGCCAGACTCCCGAACAGTCCGAGGCCGCGGTCTCGCTTCAGAATTTGTGCATAAGGCCAAGATTCAAGCGACTCTTGACCCTCCTCCTGCGCCGCGGCGGGAACATCGCCCGTATCCGGACCGCAACGGGGCGCACGGAGCCATCCGCAGCCTTCCTAATGACCCCAAGGCACTCTTCGTTTTCCACAATTTCCAGAGTGCTCCGCTTTAACTCCAACATTGACTCTCACGGCATTCCCCTGAGCCCCGGAGTATGATCGCGAGATCGAGGGATTGTCAAAGGACTTGACACGGAGACGCGGGTCTAATACAAGCCCTAACGTAAGCCAACTCGACACCGGGGTCGAATACCGGGAAGCCGCAAGAGAAAGGGGGCGGATTTGGAAAAAACCTGTTACAAGCCCCTTGAGGCAGCACGGATGCTGGACCTTTCCAAGGAGCTTCTCCTGGCCTACGAGAAAGAGGGCAAGATCCCCGATGCGCCCAGGGATGAAAACGGAAACCGTTACTACACATCGGATGATATAGACCGGATTCGGGACATTTTGGGGATGGGCCTCAAGCTCAAGAACGCCCCCGTGGTGGTTGCCGTGTTCAATATGAAGGGAGGAGTCGGAAAGAGTACCGTCTCATCCAACGTCGCCTGGAAGATGGCTGAAAACGGATTCCGGGTTCTAGCGGTTGATGCCGATCCCCAGGGACACATGACGACTTCACTCGGTCAGGAGCCGACCGGTTTCAAGAAGACGCTGCTGCAGGTGTTGATTCCCGGTGCCGACAGGAGATCAGCCCCTGTAACCGAAGTGAGATATGAGATCACCCCGAATCTTCACCTCGTGCCTGCGAATCTCACCATGTGCTCGATGAACCTCCTTCTTTTTCAGCAACCCGAGCGGGAATACCGATTGAGACGTACGGTCGCAGCCATCAAGGAATTGGGTGTCTACGACATTATTGTGATAGATTCTCCCCCTTCCCTGGACCTGATGAGTCAGAATATTCTGCTCGCTTGCGATTTCCTTCTCGCTCCCGTGAAGCTTGACGGGAACTCATTTTACGGGCTTCAATATCTCTTTGATTCGATACACGACATTGCGCTGACCTATCGTTACACCATACCGACCGTCCTTATCGCTCCCAACCACTACAATCAGAGTTACTCGGTCAGTCGCCAGATACTCGATGGATTGCGGGAGAACTATGCGACGTATGTCGCCAAGACGGTTGTTCGCCAAGACGTGAGCTTCGACAAGGCCAATGCGCTGCGGCAACCGATATTCGTCACTGCCCCGTCGTCGAAGGGGGCTCGGGATCTGGAGAGTCTCACCGCAGAGCTCACAAACATGCTGAAAGCAAAGGACTCGTAGGACTTCATCATGGCGACCAAACAAAAGCCGAACTACACGAAGTTCATGAAGAAACCCGTCCCCCTCCAGATGAGTCCCCAACGACCCTCCGACGATTCCGGGTCGATCCCGAGGGTTCCTGGAGCCTCCCCGATGCGTAAAGACCACGTGCCTTGGGGAGAAATCATCATCGAAGCTGAGCCCGTGTACGACGCCGAGGTCTATTTCCGGGGAGAGCCCCTCTATGCGACTCAATGGGAGATCGCAGATCCCGCGTGGAGCCCCGGATTCCCCCCGCTGCCCGCACTGGCGATTGCCGTACTCGTGCTCGCGCTCCTCGGCCTTTGACGACAATGGCCGTACCTCGGGGACAGTGCACACGTTCCCGGATGTTGAGCCGGCGTTCTCCAGGTGCCGTTCCCTGAGACGCGTGACACGTATCGAGTTGAAAGCCGATGAGTCTTTGACTGCCGGCCGCAGATCCGCTTAGTCCATCCTTCCCCGCATGCCCTCGATAATGAGACGACACCTTCCGACATCCCGACCGTCACCCCACAGGTCCGCGGAAGATTTCCGACTCGACGATTTTTTGCAAATCCGCACTATTTGTAGTAGGTAGTGCCAGACATTGGGGAGCGCCTCCTCGGGCGGAGCCGGCGGTGCGAGTCTCTTGTTTCGCCGCTTCCTCGAAAGTCCGTCAGGCCGATTTGCATGGCCGAACAGTTCCTCGGGAATGGGCTCGGCGAAGTGCGATGGTCGGACCGGGCGCGGCCGATCCGCAGCCTGACTCAGTTCGGTTAGTGCTCGGACCGGCGTCACGTATCACCGTGAATGAAGACAGGGATCATCCCGATATGTCGGTCCCGCGCCAAATTACCGGTCGGTGCGAGACATTCCTCTTCCAAAGCATGAGAGGTCGGGTATGAAAGGTATTGGCAGAGCGCTCGCGTGCGCGGCAGCCATGGTGGTCTTGGTTTCGTACGGCTTGTCTCCGGCCGTCGGTCTTGCTTTCCCTACTGTTTCTCCGGACGGTTCCCCGGATCGGGGAGCCACACCGGCGTCGATGCAGGAGAGTGTCACCGGTTCCCCCGACCGCGGAGAAGCAGTGGGGACGGTTCCGGAAATATTGATGCTTGCCCAACAGACTACCACAAGGGAGGACTCCGGGCAGAAACCCCGGCCTCAATCGCCCAACACAGAGAAAGAGTGGAAGAGCCAGGAGTTGGGATTGCTGGGAATCGGCATGGGAGTCGGCGACCTGGACGGAGACGGACAGAACGAGGTAGTAATCATCGGTCCGAGCACGGTGCACGCGTACCGCTTCATTGCCGGGAAACTAAGCCTCCTGGCTGAATATTCAGCGGGCAGCATGGAGCTCAAGGCAGTGGATGTGGCTCGCATGAGGAAGCAGGGACCGTGCAGGATCTATGTCACCGCGCAAAATAGGGGCTCACTATCCTCCCTTGTCCTGGAGTACCGTAAGGGGCGACTGATTCCGGTCATGGAAGGATTGGATTACTTCCTGAGGGTGATTCTCTATCCGACTCAGGGACCCATCCTTCTCGGTCAAAAGAAGGGCCTGGTGAAGATGTACGAGGGCCCCATCTATAGACTGGCCGACAAAGGGGACGCACTGGAGCCGCTCGGTCGCTTCGGAATCCCATTAAAAATACCCATATTCGGCTTCACCATCGGAGATTTCGACGGAAACCACAAGCCGCTCATCGCAGTCTACGACAAAAGCGACCATCTCCGCATTTACCAGCCTTCCGGCAAGAGGCTCTACGTGACCCAAGCTTACTACGGCGGCTCGGACGTCATCCTGAGACGTGTCGGACCTGAAAGTCGCGCCTCCCGGGACGCGGACATCCTCTTCGGCGAGAATGAAGTCCAGTTTATGCGCCCACGGATCATGAGCCTGAATCTCGACCCCGGTCCCCGGTACGAAATACTCGCCATTAGCCACAGCTCAAAAACCGGCAGGCTCTTAGGGCGGACGAAGATGCTTGAAGACGGTCGCATCAACGGGCTGCTCTGGAACGGAGACGCCCTGGTACGTAAGTGGCGCACTCCGCGTATTCAGGGAATGATCACCGACTTCACCGTGGAGACGGTCCCCGGGTTGGCCGGAAGGCGCCTGATCACCCTGGAGCGCGTAAAAACAGACTGGTTGTCCTTCTTGAGGTCCGAGAGCCGCGTCAGGGCTTACGATCTCGATTCATTGGTGCACAAAACCATCAGCGACGAGCAAGAGAATTCCGCCGGCGATTAGACCCATGGTGCCGGTCTCCTGGCAGGAATTCATTTCACGCAACGTTGAGACGGCTAACCCGAGGGCGGATACGGGCGATCCGGGCGTCATGCCCCTGCTGCCTCACACTCCCGAGCTGCGGGCCTTCGGCGCAAAGCCTCTCCTCAAGGTGTTCTCGCTGACGCACTTCATATTGGTGAACTGCTTGAGATAATCAGGACCTCCGGCCTTGGAGCCTACTCCCGACATGCCGAAGCCGCCGAACGGCTGCCTTCCGACGAGTGCCCCCGTGATTTTCCTGTTGATGTAGAGATTGCCGACTCTGAATTCGCTCTGTACCTTGCGGATGTTGGCAGGGCTCCTTGAAAAGAGGCCCCCGGTCAAAGCAAAGGGAGTGCCGTTGGCCAGATTAAGGGCTGCCTCGATGTCTCGTGCTTTAAACACGGCAAGAACAGGACCGAAAATCTCTTCCGTGACCACCGGAGAGCTCGGGTCCGGTTCGGCTATTATGACCGGTCCCACGTAGTATCCCGCTCCTTGGGCTTCTCGGGTGAGGATGACACGTCCGTCTCTTTTGCCGACTTCTACATAATGCCGGATTCTCCTCCTCGCCTCATCGTCCACGACCGGTCCCATCAGATGTGCCGGATCCTCCGGAGGCCCCATTTTTAGGCTTTCGGCGGCTTCTTTGAGTCGCCGGCAGAATTCCTCAAATGCTTGTCCCACTACGATGGCACGCGAACAAGCGGAACATTTCTGCCCCTGAAATCCGAGAGCGGATTGCAGAGCTCCTTTTACAGCCGCATCCAAATCGGCGGACTCATCGACGATGATGGCATTCTTGCCGCCCATCTCGGCAACCACCTTCTTGACGCTCCTTTGCCCATCCACTGTCTCCCCGGCCTTCTTCACGATGCGCAAACCGGCCTCCTTTGAACCGGTGAAGGCCACGAAATCCACGCCGGGATGGGACGCAAGCCGCTCGCCTACTTCACCGCCGGCACCGGGAAGGAACTGGAGGACGCCCCGTGGAAGACCGACTCGTCTGAAGATGTCGACCAGTTTCCATCCCGTGACGGGGGACAGGCTCGAAGGTTTGAAAATGACACAATTCCCCGTCACAATGCCCGCGGAGACCATTCCCGTGGGGATGGCAAGTGGAAAGTTCCACGGCGAAATGACCGCTCCCACTCCTTTGGGCTCATAGGAGCAGATGTTTTCCTCTCCGGGATAGTTACCGAGGAGGATGGGCGTTCCTATCCGGATCGCCTCACGGCCGTAATATTCGAGAAAGTCGACCGCTTCAGCCACGTCGGCGTCGGCTTCTTTCCAGCCTTTCCCCACTTCGTAGACCTCGAAGGCCATGAGCTCGAATCGGTTGTTCCTCATCTCCTGCGCAGCCCTGAACAGGTACCGGGCCCTCTCCGCCGCCGGAACGTTTCGCCATGCATTCCAGGCGGCCTTTGCCTGCTCGACGGATTTTTCAACATGCTCCGCCGAGGCTACGGATATGTTGCCGACGATTTCAGCGGGGTCCGCGGGATTTACCGACCGTATGAGGCTTTCCGTCTTGACCTCGCGATCACCGAGGAGCAGCGGATATGATCGACCGAGCTCTTTCCTTACCTTCGCGAGTGCGTGTCGCATGCCTTCTCTGTTTGCGGTCAAGGAGAAATCCAGGAGCGGCTCGTTGCGAAATCGGTCGTCAGGGAGGGCTTGCCGCGGAATCGTCTCCGAAGGTTGAGGAGGCTTGGTCAGCTCTTCCGGAGACTTCCCTTCGCCAAATGATTTCTTCAGGAATGACTCGTTGGACGTGTTTTCCAGCAAGCGTCTAATGAGGTAAGCCATACCCGGAATGAGCTCTCCCACCGGAGTATAGACCCGGACCCGAAAGCCCATCTTGCCCAGAGCACTTCTCACGGGCTCTGCCATACCGTAGATCATCTGAAACTCGAAGGCCTCCCTCGGGAGCTTGAGATAATCGGCTAAGGCAACGGCATGACTGATACTCCGAATGTTGTGGGTTGCGAACGCTAGCCGCAGGTGCTCGGCATTCTCAAGGAGTATTCCGGTGAGCGCCTCGTAGTGTGCGTCCGTCTCGGCCTTTTCTGCGAAGACCGGGGTGGGCAGTCCTTCCTGAACGCTCGTAACTGTTTCAAAGTCCCAGTAAGCGCCCTTGGTGAGTCTTACGCCGACTCTTCGCCCCTTCTTCTTCGCCCATTCCACGATGTTCATCAGATCGCGCTTCGTCTCTCCCAGATACGCTTGCAGGGCGATTCCACCGTGAAGAAAGCGGGGATGCTCGTCGAGAGCGTTCAAGAAAACCGCTATGGTAAGGTCTTTGAGGTAGTGGTGCTCCATGTCGAAGGTGACGGAAACGCCGAGCTTTTCAGCCTGCGCGAGGACAGGGGCCACGCCGGCCGTCGTGTCCCGTATGGACCCCTCCCAGTCAATCGGATCGAGATGCGGATTGAAGGATGAGATCTTGAGAGAAACATCCAATTTGGGTATGGAGCCGAGATGATCCCTGTCCAGGATGCGCACGTCCGGCCAGTTGTTCGCCTTTGGGCCGATAAAATCGAGGAGCTTGCCGTACCGGTCCGCGTACAGCATGGCATCCCGGTCGCTGAGAACCTCTTCACCCAGGAGATCGACGCTGACGGCAAGCCCCTCCTTGCGGAGCTTCTCCAATGACGGCAGGCCGTCCTCGGGTGTGCTCCCCGCTATGAACTGCCTTGCCAGAGACTCAACGTTCGATCTGATCAGTTTCCCTGCGAGGTGGGGAAGGAATCCCTGTCCCGAGACAAAACCCAAGCCCTTCATGAGCGGGGCCTTCTCAACATCGGAGAAATACTCGTTGAGCAGCCTGATCACAAGATCGTCGCTTTTCAAGCTCGGGAGCACGTCGACGAAACGAAAAAGCGGGACCTTAAGCTCCTCATTCTTCATGACCCATTCCATGATCTTACCGGTCCAGCGCCGTTTATCGAAAAGAGCGGGAACTTCCCCGCCCATAAGCGCGAAGATTTCCCGTCCTACCTTCTTGATCTCTTTTTCCAAGCTCGGGTTGGTTTTCACGGCGCGTGCCTCACACATTCCTGTGCCGGCCGGGGACCGGGCCAGGGCTCCGGCTCGGATTTTTCCACGAATAAGAACAAGGCCTCCACTACTAGATTAGCTTCGGCATGCTCCTTTTGCAATTGGGGACGATCATGATTCTTGAGGTAATCGGTAGAGTTCGGGCCAAATGATACAATGCTCGATCTGAGAAGAACAGCAAGATTCTGGAAGTCAACGGGCAGAGCTTTCCGAAAACGGGCTAAGCAGCCGGATTCCCGGCTTCGGCCCTCCGTATCCTATTGATCAATTCCGTGGTGGAAAAGCCTTTCAGATGCTTGACGAACTCGACGGTGCCGCCTCTCGCTTTGACAATCTCCTCTCCAACTACGGGCTTGCCCTTCCAATCCTCGCCCTTTACCAGGACGTCGGGACGCACCCGCTCGATCAGGTTGAGAGGGGTTTCCTCGTCAAAAACCACCACGTAGTCGACGAAACTCATCGCGGATACCATGTCCACTCGTCCCGCTTCAGGCACTATCGGCCGCCCCGGTCCTTTGATCCGGGAAACGGACCGATCCGAGTTGATCCCCACCACCAAGACGTCTCCCATGGCCGCCGAGCGACGAAGGATCTCCAAATGCCCGGCGTGAAAGAGATCGAAACATCCGTTGGTGAACACCACGCGGTGTCCGTGAATACGGTGATTCCTGAGGAGCCCCCCGATTTCGTCCGCGGTTGAGAGTTTGATTCCGTCAGCCTCTTCATTGAGGCTGTTGATCATCTCCTCCGTGGTGACCGATGCCGCTCCAAACCGGGCGACCACCAGGGAGGCGGCAAGATTTGCCAATTCAATGGCACTTTCGATGGGCAATCCGCTGGCCACGGCCAAGGCCAAGGTCGCAATGACCGTATCTCCGGCCCCTGTCACGTCGACGATTTCAACGGGCTTGACCGGAAAATTGATGGTCTTTCCGTGAGCAACGAGAGTGATGCCCTCCTTGCCTCGCGTGATGATTATCCCCTTGGCCCGGGCCGCCTCCAGGAGGATGCGCCCCGCCTTCTCCAGCGATTCCTTCGTCCGAATCTCAATACCCGATGCCAGGGAAGCCTCGCGAACATTGGGCGTAATGTACGTGGCCCCCTCGTATTTGCGATAATCCATTCCCTTGGGATCGAGAAGAACCGGAATACCCTGGCGGTCGGCCTCGGAAAGAAGGGTCCTGAGTAACCGGCCGGTAAGAAACCCCTTGCCGTAGTCCGACACGATAACAGCCTTCACCTGGGGCATGACCGATTTCAGATCCGACAGAACCGATGCTTCGATCTCAGGGGAAATTTCTCCCAGGTGCTCCTCGTCAATCCTGACGATCTGCTGATTTCTCGCCACAACACGGGTCTTGATGGTGGTGGGTCTGCCGGAATCTTCCTTTAACCAGAAAGAGTCCACTCCCACTTCTTCACAGCGTTGTTTGAACCAGCGCCCGGCGCTGTCCTTCCCCACAGCGGCGAACAGGGCTACCTGTCCCCCCATGGATATCAGATTGCGGACGACATTGCCGGCCCCGCCCAGTCTTCTCAACCGATCCCGAGCAACCAGCACGGGTACCGGGGATTCCGGGGATATGCGCTCAACATCCCCCATGATGTACTCATCCACCATCACATCGCCGGCAACCAGGATTGGGGCATGTTTCAATTGTCGAATGATGTTCTCGTTCAATGTCGATCCTCCAAAATCGTCAGAGCAGTGCCGCATCCCAGCTCATTGTTTCCTGCCGGAATCGTATCCGCCGAGAAGACGATACGCCTCGGGTGCCGACACCTGCTTTGGAATGGCCTGGAAAATATATCATCCGAATCCGGCCGTCCAGGACAAAGAATATCGCGGCCGAGGAACAGCTAAATCGACACTTTAATAAAACAATTCAACAGATTATTTTTATTGATTTTTATCAAGTCTTCTGATAAGGGTCCTGCTGGCTGAAGGAATAGGCTATACGCCGTCGGTCCTGTTCACCAAACGGTAAGCAAACATCGTGTCGATCGTTGGAAGTCTGATTTCAGGCGGGCAAGAGGCGGCGGGCGCCATGGTGGAAACAAACGGTGATTCCGAAAAGCTTTGCGGAAACTCGACGGCACGTTCTTCGTGGAGCATTCGCTCATGAACCGGCCAAGCCGAATTGGTACAATCCCGAGACGTCCGGCAATCATGTGCGCCGGGCCCGGGAGCGGCGCAAAGTCGCTTCCCGGCCCGCGTGTGCTGAGCCTTTTCGCGTCGTGCTCAGGACAGACTACTGCAGCCCTCGCTACAATGGGCCACGCGCGGAATACTATACCTTTTCACTTTGGCCTCCTTTCCCGGTAATGGCTTCGATTTCTACCGGGGAGTTTTGTCGAGCAACACTGTCAATTTATTCACACCAGGCATCCGTTGTCAAGGACCGGGCGTCTGATCAAGGGACGGTGAGCGGAAATGAACAGTGAATTCGATGCACAAACCACCGAATATTCCTACGGGGACCATAGCCGGACGGAATCGAATCAACAGAGTGAAACGCTTCACGCCGATCGGCGTTTCATCGCACGAGCTCACGCACAGACTCCCGACCTCGAAGCTCCGGGAAGCTTATGGAGTAGGCGAGGATTGAAATTATTTTTCATGACTGCGTTACTCGGTCTTTTCCTCGGCCTCTTTTTGTACTGGTGTACGGTAGTTCCCCTGCAAAAGAAACTCGCCGCCCGCGAGGCCCACACCCTGGCAGAACGAATCGACTCAGCGGTGAAGCTGAGAGCAGAGCTTGTAAGAGCTGCCTCGGCAGATTTGAAAGTCGCAAACCTTAACGCGCCGGGGGCTCTGGACTCGGTCAGGCGGACCTTGCGGCAAGCATTCCCCGATTTCCTCAGCATGGAGATCGTCAACGAAGACGGTGACCTTCTGGCCATGGTGGGAGACATCGCATTGTCGGAAGGCAAGCGAAGCGTCATTCCCGTCCGGTCCGACCACGGCGACTCGGACTCGCAGGCTCCTCGCTTCTCGTTTCGAGACGATCCCGGCGGACGCTCCTTTTTCATCGAGGAACGGCACCGCGCCCCTGGGGGGAATCCTTGGTTCACGCGAGCACGTTTTTCCCGCGACACGATTGAGCGAATTTTAAGTTCCTCCAAGAGCCCCTTGCACGCAACTCTAGTCAAGGCTCCGGTTGCGGTCGCCGCAATCACGGGGGTTGATAGGGACACCGCCAACATGCGTACGGATTTGCTGGGAAGCCTCACCTGGATCGAGGCGCCACTTTCCGTTCCCGGCTGGTGGGTAAGAATGGAGAGCGTTGCCCGACCATCGGCCGCATCCCGACTGTCGCTCAAGACGGTGGCATTGATATTCCTGGTCCTGACGGTGGCATTGCTCATTTTCAGACGGAATTCCATACTCAAGCGCCCGATCCCTGAGGAAAGATGCGGTGACCTCCTGACAGCCCCGAACGACTCACCAGACAGGGTCCCCTGTTCACAGGAGGGCCATTCCTTCAACTCCGGTGCCGACTCGACCATCCCTTCTGCTGTGGCGCAGGAGAATCGCGATGATTTGTTCCCGAGTGTTGCAGCGGATGAACTGCTCAGCTCGCATCCGAGGCCCTCGGAGAAAAAATCTGCCGCCCGGGAAGCTTCTGCGGGCACCGTGAGGGAAGACGGTTCTCTGGACGGGGTATTCACTTCTGCACAATTTATCGCGGAGTTTTCCGAAGTGCCCGACCCTTCCACACACAACCAATCCGTAGCAGGAGCTTATTCGAAGGAGAACCCGCACGCTTCCGCCGCGCCGCCCTCTCCCGGCGACACCGACGTCGTCCGTGCCGAAGCTCTGTTTGCTGGCGAGCATCCGGAATCAGGATCGAGAGCGGTCAAAGCAGCGTCCGGGAAAGAGCCCGGGCTTCCCGAAGTGCTTGAAGTGGTATGGGCCGAGCCGTTTGAGATGGAGCCCGAAGGGAAAGCCGGATCCGAACAGTCTGCTGAGGTTTGCGCGCATGCCGCCGATCCATCGCCCGCGGCGACGATTCCGGATTCTTTGGAAGTGCAGTGGATAGAGCCGGAAGAAGAGGACGCTCCGGCGCGGACAGAGCACCCGCAGGCAGGCCCGCATCGCATAGCATAGTGCCAAACGGTTGCCTTCCCGTTCATGGAGACGGCTCGGCAATCGGATGGGGCACGGAATAAGCACCGGGGCGACGAGTCCGACAGAAAGGCTCTCCGCGCCGGCTCTGCGAATCCATCGAAGCGTGACGGCACCTTGCTCCCCGCTTGGGGTGTCCTGGTGACGCCACAGTCCCTCCGTCCATCCGAACCTTTTCCTCTTCTAACGATTGCCCGTCCGAGTATAGTACTTCTGTGCGACGCAAGTGTGTGATACATTACAGTTTGCTGAAACGAGTCCAACAGCGAAGAAATAAGAAACAAGCATGATGCGCTCCCTACAGACGCATCGTCCCGGAAACTCGGGCACTTTGCTCGGCGAAGGGCGGCTGCATGCATGCGAAGTTGAGCCACGACAGTGAATATGATGAACAAAGTGCTCTCCATAGCCGGTTCCGATTCCGGAGGCGGAGCGGGTATTCAGGCCGACCTCAAGACCATCCTATCCTTGGGCGCATACGGAATGACTGTGATCACGGCGGTCACTGCGCAGAACACCCTGGGAGTCAGCAGGTTGGTGGCCATGGAACCGGAGTTCGTTGCCGAGCAGATGGATGCAGTCCTGGGAGATATCGGCGCGGATTGCGTTAAGGTGGGTATGCTCGTCAACGCGGGCATTGTTCGAGCCGTAGCCGAAAAGGTCAAGGAGTACGAAGTCGAGAAACTCGTGGTCGATCCCGTTATCACGTCAAAGAGCGGTGCCACTCTACTCGACGACGAGGGTCGGCAGGCTTTGGCCCAGCATCTCTTTCGCTCGACATACCTTCTCACACCGAACATCCCGGAAGCTGAGATCTTGGCTGAGAGAAGCATCTCCGGTGTTCCCGATATGAAAAAGGCAGCGAAGAAGCTCCAATCCATGGGGCCTCGATATGTCCTGGTCAAGGGAGGCCATCTCAAGGAATCTCCCGTGGACGTCCTCTACGACGGTTCGCAGCACTATGAATTTTTCACTGAAAGGGTCCGTACGCGCCACACCCACGGGACCGGGTGCACTCTAGCAGCGGCCATAGCGACGATGCTTGCACGCGGACGTCCTCTGGTGGAATGCATAGACGCGGCCAAGAGATATCTGTACCGGGCGCTTCGCTTCTCTCTTTCCATCGGTAAGGGAATCGGTCCGGCAAATCATTTCGCGTCCCTGACCCGGGAAATAGCGCGCTCCCACGTCATCGAGGAGCTTGACAAGGCCTTGGAGCGTCTCAAGCGACTGAACATCGGCCATCTCATTCCCGAAGTCCAATCGAATCTGGCCTATGCCATACCCTTTGCGGAGTCTGTTCACGACGTGGCCTCTTTCAGGGGCCGAATCATACGGGTGGGCAACACCGTGGACACTCTGAGCTCGGCCAGTTTCGGGGCATCCAGGCAGATCCATCGCCTGGTTCTGGCTGCCATGGAATACGACCCGGAGAGACGCTCTGCCATGTGCATCGTGCATTCGGACAACCTCGTCCGTCGGATCAGATCTCTCGGGTACACGGCTGCCGAATTCGACAGAAATCGCACACCGCCCGATCTCCAGAAGGAGGAAGGGAGCACGATGGCTTGGGGAGTCCAGGACGTCATGGAGGAACTGGGCAAGGTACCTGACGCCATATTCGATCGGGGAGCCGTGGGCAAGATCCCCATGATACGCATATTCGGAACCAGCCCGGAAAACATCGTCAACATGGTGGCCAAGCTGTAGACCGTCGGCAGGAAAACCCCTCACCGGAGGAAGAGTCTTCTACCGAACCCCGCTTCCGCAAAACGCCGGGCGTACAGGTCTATTCTCCAACCGATTATCGGTCGCAGATGTTTACGAATCACTCGACAAGGGTTATTTTTTGTTAAGAAGCGGAGTATTCCCTGCGGATGCTCCCGGATGAAAGACAGCCCTCGCATGGGCCCGCCGGGACGGATTCCTCCGGGAGGCGAGACCGCGGGGAAGAGCTAAGGAATGACAGTGTCCCAAACGTTGATAGACAACCATTCTCGAACAGTGGAGTACCTGCGAGTCTCCATTACGGACCTCTGCAACTTTCGGTGCGTATACTGCAGACCTCCCGAAGGAGTCAAACTCGTTACCCACGAGCAGATCCTTCGGTACGAGGAAATCCTCTCGGTAATCGGCGTTGCCCGGGACATGGGAATCAGAAAGATTCGGGTCACGGGTGGAGAGCCCCTCGTCAGACGAGGCGTAGTAGAATTCATATCCGCATTGAGTCACATGGAGGGCATCGAGGACGTCGGACTGACAACGAACGGGGCCCTGCTTGCCTCCATGGCCGAGGACCTTCAGCTTGCCGGCCTCAAACGCGTCAATGTGAGCCTCGATTCACTGCGGCCTGACGTCTTTGCGGCCATAACGAGAAACGGGAAACTTGAAGAAGTGACGGCCGGGATAGAGAAGGCCCTCGAAGTGGGCTTTGACCCGGTGAAGATAAACGTCGTCCTGCTCGAGGGCATGAACGAAGAGGATGTCCCCGCGTTCGCCCGTCTTACTTCGGAGAGGCCCATTGACGTGAGGTTTATAGAGCGAATGCCGTTCGGCACGCCGTCGGTCCCGGATTCGCCGCATCCTTTTGGTGCAGACAAAGTGCTCCGGATGATAACCCGTGAAGTCGGGGAACTGATCCGACTTGAACGGAAGCCGCTCGACGGGCCTGCAACCATGTTCAGTTTGGCGGGAGCCAAGGGGAGAATCGGGATTATCGACCCCGTCACGGGGCACTTCTGCGCAACATGCAACCGGATGAGGCTCACCGCACGGGGCACTCTCCGTCCTTGCCTGCTGTCACCAGCCGAGATAGACGTGAAATCGGCCCTCAGAAACGGGGCTTCAAAGGCGGAGCTGGCCGAGATCATCAGGGCCGCTGTGTTTGCCAAGCCCGTGGGGCGTGCCATTCATCGGACAGTCATCCATGACGGTATGAACATGATCGGCGGCTGATCGGCCGTTCGCGGATTGAACGGTTTTTTTCGACTCCAATGGGAATTGGGACCGCTTCTCCACCTATGAACCCATCCCGGCACATTCCACTTTCCGTAATCATCGTGAACCGCAATACCTCTGCGCTGCTGGTTCGATGCCTGGACCACATCCTGAGGTCCCTGCTGGAAGATCGGCTTGAGGTGATCGTAGTGGACAACGGGTCCACGGACGACTCCGTGGCCGCTGTGAGGGAGCTCTACCCGGAAGTCACCGTGATAGAGGCCGGCAGGAACCTCGGATTTGCTGCGGCAAACAACATGGCGGCAACCGTCGCCCGAGGGGATTTCTTCCTGCTGGTGAATACCGATGCGCTCCTGCAACCGCATTGCGCGGAATACCTCCTCAGCCTCATGAAGAGAGTCCCTCGCATCGGAATGGCAGGGCCTCAATTGCTCAACGAGGACGGCACTCCCCAGACTTCTTACGAGGCAGTTCCCACTCCGGCCACAGAGACGTTGAACCGCAGCTTGTTAAAGAGACTTTTCCCCTCCAAGTATCCAGGTAAAGGCCGCAGGCTTCTCAGTCCGGAGCCGGTTGAGGCGCTCATCGGCGCGGTAATGATGCTCCGCCGGGAAGCCATGAATGAGGTAGGCGGGTTCGATGAAGACTACTTCTTCTTCCTGGAGGAGACCGACCTGGCGGTTCGCATGCGCAAAGCCGGGTGGAAGGTAATCCACGAGCCCAGGGCTATCGCCGTGCACCTGCAGGGGGCAACGGCAAAGACCTATCAGGCGGCAGCGAGAATAGAATTCTACCGTTCACGTTACCTTTTCTTTCAAAAGCACTACGGCCCTCGCTCCACGTCATTACTCAGAGCCGTCCTCAAGGCCAATCTCTTCCTCAACGTTCTCTTTCTGGGGGTGGCATCGTTCGTCACGCTGGGAAAGGTGGAGAAGATCCGGGAGAAATTCCGGGTCCGCAGCGAGCTATGGAAATGGCACCGGAGAGGATGTCCTCACGATTCGGGTCTCCCGCGAACCTGAGGCCTCATTCCTCTCGGCAATCCGGACGCTCCGATCCTTCAGGCAAGTCTCGGTAATCCGCTGCTTGCTCCTCAGCGCCTTCCGGAGGCACGCGGCGTGAAATGAGAATCGTCCCGAAGGGCTCGTCCTGGTAAACGCTCACCAACTGCAATTTCACCGTTTCCAGGAGTGCCAGAAAAGTCGTCAGAACGTTCAGCCGCGATCTGTCCTGCTCGAAAAGGGAAGCAAAGGTTATCCACGGCAAGTTCTTGATCCTGTCCAAAATCTCTCGAATCTTGTCCTTCACCAGGAGGCGCTCGGGCTCAAGCTCGATGAGATCGCTCCGAGTGGTCCTGGCCAGTACATCGCGGAGGGCCGCGAGCAGTTCCTTCAGGTCCACCTGCAGCGGACGACCGGTCAACGGAGTATCCGGAGCCTCATCGTACGCTTCTCGCACGAAGACGTTCCTGTCCAGCATGAGAGCGTTCCCCAGACTCTCTCCGGCTTCCTTGTACCGCTTGTACTCGAGGAGATGGGCAACCAGCTCGTCGCGGGGGTCCTCTCCCTGCTCTCCCGTTTCGTCGGTCTCCTCGACCGGGAGGAGCATTTGAGACTTGATGTGCGTCAGGTACGCGGCCATGACCAAGTATTCGCCGGCCACATCCAGATTCAACGATTTCATCAGTTCGACGGTTTGGAGATACTGGGATGTTATGAGTGCGATGGGAATGTCGGTGATACTGACTTCGTTGCGGTGGATAAGATGCAACAGGAGGTCCAGGGGTCCTTCGAACACCTCCAGTTTGACCTCATAGGGCATTGAACACCTAGAGTCCGGCGAGCAACGTGCGAACGATGGCGAAGATAATCGGCCGAAGAATGATTCCTACAGCGCCGGTCACGATGAGAATCAAGAGAATAATAAACCCGTACTGCTCCAGTTTTTCGAACTGGTACGCTTGTTTGGGGGGCAAGAGTCCAGCAAGGACTGCCGCACCATCCAGCGGGGGGACCGGAATGAGATTGAATACCGCTAAGCCGACGTTAATTACCACGCCGTATTGCAGAATCATGACCAGAGGATGAAGAAAGTACCCGGCAGTCTGGGAGAGAGGTTGCCTGAAAAACAGGTACGCGATGCCGTGGAGCACAAGCGCCAGGATCGTCGCTGTTGCGAGATTTGCTGCAGGGCCACCCAAGCTGATCCACAGCATGTCCTGTCTGGGATTCTCCAGGTACCGAGGATCGACGGGAACCGGTTTCGCCCAGCCGATCATCTGCGTCAGAATGAGAGCAAGGGTCCCGAAGGGATCCAGATGACTGATGGGGTTGAACGTGAGTCGTCCGGCTTGCTTGGCAGTGGGGTCACCCAAGCGGTAGGCCACGTAACCATGCGTGAACTCGTGCACCGTTATGGCCAGGAGGAATCCGGGAGTCAGAACGATAAGCTGACTAATTATTCTTGAAATATCAAAGTCTGGCATGGTCGAACCACCGGCTGATGTGTGACGGCCGAGAGCATTGACGCCGGGCCTTTGCCGTGGAACAGGCCTTGAAAGGAGGGTTGGGCCGGCTCAATTTCCGTGACCCGCGCGCGGCCCGGTCCACAAGGTATTCCCTTCCAAATTCACTGCAATTTGGCAACCTTCTACAGTACGGGGGTTATTTGCCCTTCTTCTTGGCCGGAGCCTTACCCGCGGCTGCCGGGGCCTTTCCACCGCCGCCCTTTTTCTTTCCTTTTGCTGCCGGAGCTTCCTCTTCCTCTTTCTTCGCCTTCTTTTTCGTGGCACCGGCTATCATGGCGGCCCTTTCCGCTGCAGCCTCGGCTATCTTCTGTTCCTTCTTCTCCCGGAGCTTCTTTGTCTGCTCTTCGAGGAAGGCAATGCGCGCCACGGCTCCGTCGATTTGCTTCACCTTCGCCTTATAGTGTTTGACCTTGGGGTCCTTGGCGATGGCCTGGTCGGTGAAGCCTTTCTCCTTGAGAGCGCTCTTGCGGGCTTCAGAAAGCTGCTGGATTCTGGTCTTCTGGGATTCCTTGGTCTGTAAGTCCTTGGACGGCATACGTCACCTCTCACAAAATGCCTGCGGCCAAAAAAGAGTCACTATACCCGCTGCAGATGACGAAGTCAACACCGGGTTTGAATTCGCACGATCCTGTTTTCTTGACGGGAGTTGCGTGACCGATTGTCTCAATCAACGGAATCGGACGACGGAGTTGACCGTACGGTGTGGCTGGGGTGGGAGGATTCGAACCTCCGAATGCGGGTTCCAAAGACCCGTGTCTTGCCACTTGACGACACCCCAGTAGATCCGATCCTTGGACGGCGGGGTTGCGAAGCGATCAGCAAATCGTCATTCCGGCGCGCAGAGGCCGCACTGTGAATGACTGCCGGTCCGCGGGGAGAGAGCCTCTGATTGCCTCCAATCGGTCCTGAGAACCGATGCCGAAAACGGTGGGACCGCTTCCGGTCATGAGGGCCTTTTTCGCTCCGAGCCGTTCCAGGCCCCTCCGCATTTCACCCACTTCAGGGTGCAAGCGCTCGGTGACCGCTTGGAGATCGTTGCGCATCAGGGCTTCGATCCCTTTACGCTCCCGAAGTAGACCCCATAGTGTATCTTCCTCCCGTCTCGCTGTCAAGGTCTTGGAGAATTCACCGAATATGCGCGCCGTGGAAACCGGGAATCCCGGGTTGACCAGTACCACGCCGTAGTCGGTGGGCAGGTCTATGGGGGTCAGCCGTTCTCCTACCCCCTCCCCCACCGCACTCCCCCCGACGAGAAAGAAGGGAACATCCGCGCCCAGGGAAAGCGCAATGCGGTTCATGGACGCGGCATCGAGCTTCAGATCGAAAAGCGTCTTGATTGCCGTTAGAGCGGCCGCAGCATCCGAGCTGCCTCCGCCGAGCCCTCCGGCTGTCGGAATGTTCTTGTGCAGGACCATCCTGACGGGCAACGGGGCTCTTACTTCCGCTTCGAGGACGCGGAGCGCCCGCATGACGAGGTTTTCGGGTCCCTCAAGATCCGGCCGGCCCGGCACCTCAAAGGAAGGAGAG
Source organism: Desulfomonilaceae bacterium (assembly GCA_041741735.1). Lineage (GTDB taxonomy): Bacteria > Desulfobacterota > Desulfomonilia > Desulfomonilales > Desulfomonilaceae > JBGSJS01. Next base: position 72,762 of record JBGSJS010000109.1, read on the forward strand.
ACTGAAGTCTTCCTTACTATCAGTTCATCCCACAGATCCACGGCCTGAAAGATCGTCTGCAACTCATGATATCCGTCGTCGCGACGACGAACCACACGGAGAAACAGGTTGATTTTCGCAGGTGTCCTTATTCGCAAAGATGACACTCAATGCCTCTTCCCAGACTTCATGTGATGTCGCAGAGAGAGATGTGGACCCGACCGGAGCCGATCTCTGCCGGGTCATCTTCATTCCCAAGCTCATACTCTGGCACAAAAGCCGGTGGTGAGGTAAGCTCCGGTTTGCGGAAATTGCCCGAGAGGACGCACGTATCGATCACATGCACGATTCCACTCTCCAAGAAATCAGCGTTCCCGTCGGCCTCCTGCAGGTCTCGATAACCGGACCCAAGGATCAGTCCGAATCGGGGGAGCGGATATCCTTCTGGTGGGGGCTTACCAGTGCGGCCATCGCCCTGTCAAGACACCTCGAGGCCCGCTGCACCCTCCAAGACAAACGGATCGTCGAGCTCGGGTGCGGGTTGGGGCTTGCCGGCATTGCAGCAGGACTTCTGGGCGCAAAGGTCACGTTCACCGATTATGTCGCCACTGCCCTGGCCCATGCGGAGCAAAACTGCCGTCTCAACGGAGTGGACTCGGCCATGACCGACTTTGTTGCCCTGGATTGGGAAAAACCGGCAAATATCGGCAGGTTCGACTTGGTGCTCGGCTCGGAGATCCTCTACGATTATTTCACCCACTCCGCGCTTATAGATCTTCTCGGGAGAATCCTGGAGCCCGACGGAACGATCCTCCTCGCCGACCGCAAGAGGCTCGTGGTCTCTCGATTTCTGGGACGTCTTGCGGGCAAGGGATTCAAATGCTCTGAGGAGACTATCTCCGTGCACCTTGAGGGCTTCCCCGACCAGGACATAACCATCTTTACGCTGATCCGGCCGTCCACGGACTTCTTGCGGGAAGGCTACGTTTCGACCCCCCGGAAAGGTCATCGGTAATCCTGCCGGACCGTCTCGATTACCCAGATCAAGCGCCGGGGGCCTGCACTCCCGCGAGGGGAAAAATTTCCTCCGAAAAGTTGCCCGAGGCTATTTGAGACTGTAATTCCTCCGCAATGGTCGTCAGAAAATCCGAGTAATGCTCGTACCTGACGCAATAGACGAGGAAGTTTCTCAACCTCACCGGATTCTTGCGTACCAGGGTGAAGAAGCACTCCCAGAACTTCCACCGCGAAGAATAGACCAGGCCGTGACGAATAAGGGCTATGGCCACCGCCTTCACTTCATACGGATAGGGCACTTGAAACGGCTTCGGAATCTCGTGGGGTTTCATCCTGAGCAGGTGTCGGAGGGCTCGATCGAGGTAGAAACGCCTTTCATACAACACAGAGTACAGGTTGTTGAACTCACTGACGATCTGACGCACCGACCTCGTGGGAATGAAATTGATCATGCCCGTTTGATTGCTGAGGTGCTCGCAATCGATCGAGACCAAACGGCCCTCTCTCGCCAGCCGATGCCAGAGCTCGGTTCCCGGCCCTGCCTGAAGCAGGGTCACGAACATCTCGGGGATCTGATTGCGTACGGCGAATTCGATCAGTCGTTGGTCCGCTCCGGGCTTTTCATTGTCGAATCCCAGAATGCACCCGGCAATGATCTCGAGACCGGCCTCAGTGATCGTCCGACATGCCTTGTCGAGGTCGGTCGCAACATTCTGCATCTTACCCGCGGCCCGGAGGCTTTCTTCATCCGGAGTTTCAATGCCGAGAAAGACTCTCGTGAAATCGCATCGGGCCATCAGATCGAGGTTTTCGGTTTGGGCTGCGAGATTCACCGAGGCCTGCGTGTAGAATTCGAACGGTCGCTTCCGAGTCTCCAGCCAGGGGAGAAGCTCCTGCAGGAGGTGTTTGGCCTTTGAAGGATTGCCCACGAAGTTGTCGTCGACGAAAAACACGGCCCTGTTCCAACCCAGGTTGTGAAGGATGTCGAGCTCGGCCAAAACCTGCTCGGGTGTCTTGGTCCTCACTTTACGGCCGAGCATGAGGGTTATGTCGCAGAATTCGCACTTGAAGGGGCATCCGCGGGAGAACTGAAGGCCCACGTCCACGTACGAGCCGATCTCCAGGAGGTCGTATCTCGGGGGAGGCGATTTCTCCATGTCGGCAACGCCGTTGCTTCTGATCACCTTGCCGAAATCACCCTTTTCGACGGCTTCCAGCACTTCCGGCATGACGGTTTCGGCTTCGCCGACCACGACCAGATCCGCACCGGCATTGAGGAGCTCTTCAGGGACATGGAAGGCCCAGGGACCTCCCACCAGTACTTTTTTATCCCGACGCTTTCCTTCTCGTATCGTTTCGTGGATTCCCCGGTGTTGAACGGCCATTCCGGACACGATCACGAGGTCGCACCAATCCCAGTCCGCTTCGGAAATGGTTTGGAAGGCGAGGTCGGACAATTTGAAGTTCCAGGTCTGGGGAAAGAGGGCTGCGACGGTAATCAGACCCAACGGGGGCAAGAGAGCCTTTTTCCCGGTCAGCTTCAGTACGTTGTTAAAAGACCAGAAAGTCTGGGGATATGCAGGATTCACAAGCAGGACGTTCATTATCGATCACGACTCCTTAACAGAGCGGCATTTCATGAAGCCGACGACACGGAGGATGTTTCCAGTCCTGCCCTCAGCGATCATGTTACGCCGTTGATCTTTTCTATCTTAGTTTCGGTCCCTTTTCAAGGACCCGGAGATTGGGCATCCACGACCTGCCCGCAGTCTGCCCAGCGGGACATTGGGACATTTATCTCGAGAACGACCAAAGGAGCTATGGCATTGACTTCGGAAGCTGCATTCGGAGAAACGCGTAATGTGACGCAAACTTTGAAGAGGGTGTCAACCGACGAGAAGAGACCTCCCAAGGGCGGTACATGTCGTGAGAGATGTGTGCCGACTGCGCCGCGCAAACTCTTCTTCACTAGGGATTCGCCGGCATGTCAGGGGTCGGCCCAAGGATCGCCAAGGTCCACTACTTGGCCATCATCGCATCGAAGACGTATCCGGGTCTGAGCTGCAATAGGACCGGACCATGAATATGGCGGGGTGGTTGGGCCGTAGATGTCCCCCTGTAGTTGGTAATGGGCTCTGTTCCTACCAGTCTGCACGGCTCGAAAATTTTCAGGGATGGCCGTCTCGGGAAATTGGCCGAGATGCATACGCAATCGGTGCTCACAATGACCGTCCAGGGCCCCTTCCGGCGTCGTACGGTCTGACGCAATAATTGATGGACCTATCTTGTTCTCGATTTCTGTTTTTCTGGGGTGAAAGGCTTGAGGGCTAACGGATCCGTCGTCATCCAAATGGATCGGGAGAATTCTCCTGTAAAAATAACGACATGAATTCATTTCTCAGATTCTCACGTCCTCCCCGTTCACTCCGACAGGAGCCATTCCAGCAGCGGACGCACTAGTTCAAGGGATTCGATGAAACCAGATTCATGCTCGTGTCCGCACTGCTGCTCTTGGGAGGTCTTGAGAAAAGCGATTGGTCTGTGAGAATCGCCCGAGACTTCCAGACGGAGGGTCCTCTTCCCATGTCGGTATCTCAGCTCTACCTGGCCCAGGAAACCAGGAAAAAGAGCAGGAAAAAGGTCCGCGCCGCCAATATCGTTGCTCCAGGATGCAACTGTTTGCGCAAAACGAAGAACCTTGAACAGCGTTTCTTTCTTCGGCGCGATCTCGTCCTCACCGCCCCATCCATCCTGGAGACGAAGAAGTCCCCTGAATTGATCTCGAAACGCTGTAGGATACTTCCATCGCCGCTCTTCCGCAATAACAGGCGCATAAGGCGTCTTCACACTAACCGATATCTCATCTGCAGATATACTCTCTTCGCAGCGAGGCGCTTTCCCGGTTTCTTCCAAGGTGTTGCACCACATCTGCCAACCAGCCGCCATGGCTTTCCGTCTTCGTACCCGAAATAATTGACCTTCCGTCTGCCATACGATCTCAACCGGAAGAGATTTCTCCTGACCGAACTTCTCGTATTGAGGGCGATCAGACCCAAACTCGTCAACGGGTCTCTTGTATCTCGACAAACTGATCAACTGAGTCATTACCCTTCCTCCTCACCGAGGAACAGACCGTCGACAATCTCGACGTACGCGTCCCAATCATCCTTCCACGTTTTCACTGCTGATACGGCAAAATCACTGGAATGAGGAAAATTTTCGTCGTCAATCTCGTGCTCGAATTCAGCGAAAAAGGCCAGTACGGGCCGGCCATCCCCCTCCTGCTCCGTAAAGGACATGCGTTGCACCCGCAACTCACAGAGGCAATTCTCGAGGCGATAAGACAACCGGCAGGAAGCGTCCAGAACTTGTGGGCCAGAGTTCTTCCATGGACCATCTCTCAACAGCTTCCCGAGCACATAGGCCTTCCCCTCGTTCTTGTCGGCGAGTCTCTTGTGCCCCTTGATCATGACTGACACTGAGGAGTATTGCGCCTCAGGGAATTGCTCCAGATATTTCTGTGCCAGAGCCGGGGCAACAACCTGACCAGGATCGTTCACTTCAATATTCTGGGAAAATCTAACGGACTCGGGAGTGACTACAAAAGACACCCCGTTCTCAAACTCCAGGGCACCAAAAATCTGTGGCCCGGTGCTATCGACGACAGGCCATTCCTCCGGAAACACTCCTTGCCGCCTCAAGGCTTTTAGACCGATGCCGCCTGGGGATTCGTCCGGTGCCAGGTTCAGAATCACTTCCAGTTGTCGAATCTCAATCTCCCTCTTCATGGCCAACTCTCACTTTGTTCCTGCCCGCGGTTCTGGATCTCACGGGCACGAGTGCGTGACTTTTCCGTGATCGCCGTCCTTGAGCCCAGATTGCAATAATGTAGAAATATGGGCAATTGACCACAATAATACCACGCTGAATTCCTGGACTCCACGATTATTAACCCAAATCCTTCCCGGCGACAAAGCGAGCGGGAAGGAGCACGATTGCTCCACACCTCAGCATAGCATATAACGCTGTAATTACAATACGTCAATAGAAATAAATGAACAGAAACTTTAGATTGTTCCTGGACCGCCCATTCGGTTCCTCACTTTTTGAGCCGTCCCCAAGATTTCAGTCTACCGGGGCAGCATCACTCGTCACTCGTCAACTATTTCTTCAGCTCTCGCTTCATCACGTTGATAGACTTGGTGACGGGTATTTCCTTTGGGCAGACCCGTGTGCACTCGAAATGGTTGACACATCCCCAGACGCCTTCCGGATTATCCAACTGCTTGAGGCGTTGCTCGCGCTCCTCATCCCGGGAATCGAAGACTCTCCGAAAAGCCTGCACAAGGGGCGCGGGTCCCAGGAACGTCTCCTTCTCGTTCGCCACGGGACATGCAGCCGAGCAGCAAGCGCACAGGATACACCTAGTGACCTCGCCCATCTTCTTGCGCTCCTCCTGGGACTGGAGGCGCTCCTTTTCCGGCGGGTTCGATGCGATCAGATAGGGCCTGATTTCGTCCACCTTGGCGAAGAAGGGTGTCAGGTCCACAATGAGGTCTTTGAGCACCTTGAACGAGGGGAGCGGCTCCAGAAGGATTTCTTCGGTCTCGTAATCCTTGACCAGTTTCTGGCATGCCAGGGCACATCGTCCGTTGATCTTCATGGCATCCGATCCGCAAACCCCGTGGGCACAGGACATGCGGTAGCTCAGGGTACCGTCCTGCTCCCATTTGATTCTGTTGAGACAGTCCAGAACGCGTTCGCCTGCCGCTGCCGTCACGGAGTACTCTCGGTAATAGGGCTCTTTGTCAATCGACGGGTCGAATCGGAAAATCTTGAATCTCTTGTCCATCAATATGTCCTCGCCTTGGGTTGAAAGCGGGTTATTACGACAGGTTTATAGAAAACCCGTTCGCCGTCGCCGGTGTTCTGAATGAGTGTGTGCTTGAGCCAGTTCTTGTCGTCACGTTCGGGAAAGTCTTCACGATAATGGGCGCCTCTGCTCTCTTGCCGATTCTTCGCGGAAATGAGTATGACTTCCGCAAGTCCGAGAAGCGACTCCAATTCGAGGGCTTCAAGGAGGTCCGTGTTGTACGCGGTGCCGCGATCGTCTATCTTAACCGCTTTGTAGCGCTCCTTCAATTTCCTCAATTCTTCCAAGGCTTCTTCCAGATCTTCTTCGTGACGATAGACGGAACAGCGATCAGTGAGGATCTCCTGCATTTTTCTCCTGATATAGGTTGACTTTTCACCCAAGTCACGGTTCTTGATCAGCTCGATTCTCTCCTTCGCCGCCTCTGCAGCGTCGCCGGACGAGCCGGGCCACTCAAGCACGCTCAAATCCTGGGAGATCTTCTTGCCCGCCCGTCTTCCAAAAACCACGAGATCCACCAGGGAGTTGCATCCCAACCTGTTGGCGCCATGAACGGAGATACACGCGCACTCGCCGGCAGCGTAGAGACCGGGCACGGGTTTGTTCTCCTCATCCAAGACCTGTCCGTCTATGTTGGTGGGAATTCCCCCCATCATGTAATGGCAGGTGGGGCTCACCGGAATCGGCTCGGTAGCCGTATCCACCCCGACATATATTTTGGCAAAGGAAGAAATGTCCGAGAGTTTCTCGGCCAGGCGCTCTCTCCCCAGGTGGGTCAAGTCCAGGTGAACGAAGTCACGACCGTCAATCCCCCTCCCCTGCCGGATCTCGGTGGTAATCGCCCTTGAGACCACGTCCCGTGGAGCCAGGTCCTTGATGGTGGGAGCATAATCCTCCATAAAACGCTTTCCCTGGCCATTCCGAAGCACGCCTCCCTCTCCCCTGGCAGCTTCACTGATCAAGACCCCCAGTCCGTAAATGCCGGTGGGGTGAAATTGAACGAATTCCATGTCCTGCAACGGAATCCCGGCCCGATAAGCCAGGAAGACCCCATCTCCCGTGTTTGCGAAACAATTTGAGCTGGTCTTGAATACTTTGCCGAAACCGCCGGTGGCCAGGAGAACCGCCCGAGCGTGGATGGTATGCAGGGCTCCCGTTGCAAGCTCGTACAGGACCACTCCCGCTGCCCGACCTCCGTCCATGAGAAGGTCCACCAGGTGATACTCCGAGTAGACCTTGATACCCCGCCGTCTTCCCTCTCCGAAGAGCGTGTCGAGAATGACGCGTCCCGTCCGGTCCGCAGCGTAACAGGCACGCTTCACGGGCCCTTCTCCAAAATTCCGGGTGTGGCCTCCAAAAGCGCGCTGGGCTATTTTCCCCTCCGCAGTCCTGTTAAAAGGGACTCCCATGTGCTCCAGCTCGTAGACCGCCCGCACGGCGTCTTTAGCCAGGACTTCCGCGACGTCTTGATCGGTAAGGTAGTCACCGCCCTTGACGGTGTCGTACATGTGCCATTCCCACGAATCGGGCTCCTCGTTTCCCAAAGCCGCCCCAATCCCGCCTTGAGCGGCACCGGAATGCGATCTGGTGGGGAAGACCTTGCTCACCAGGGCCACGTCCGCCTCCGAAGCCGTTTCCAGCGCCGCGCGCAAGCCGGCAAGCCCTGATCCGACAATAACCACGTCGTGTTGAAATCTCATGGTATGCTTTCGTAAATAATTGGAAAGAGTTGCAGGTTATTGAATTTCAAGAAGGTTCTGTCGGGGCGGGGATAGTGTGAGACCTTATCACTACGCCGATTCTCGCCCCATCTTCGTCCACGGGAAGGCTCCGGACCGGAACGAGAGCGATCACTTGGCTCTGGCCGCCATGGGCTCGTACTCGCAACCGATAAGGCCGCAATAATTTCCTACGTACTCGGCCTGGGGTCGGTAGAGCATCGGTTTGTCCTGCGCCTCGGCAAACTTCTCTTCGATGATGTGGCTACACCACCCGGAAATTCTGGATATGGCAAATATGGGCGTAAAGAGGTCTGTAGGGATGCCCATCATGTGATAGACCGGAGCACTGTAGAAATCGACGTTCGGCCTGATTTCCGTCTTGCCTCGCCGGTCGAACTCTTCGACAGCGGTCTTTTCCACCACTTTGGAGAGATGGTCCCACTTCTCCATACCCTTGCTCTTGCCCAGCCTCGTAGCCATCTCCCTGAGATATCGTGCCCTGGGGTCCATGGTCTTGTAAACGGCATGTCCCAGGCCCATGATTCTTTCGCCGGCGTCGATGCGGTTCTCGACCCACCGGGCCACGTCGGGCTCCGATTCCAGCGCCTGGAGCATGCGCATGACCCTCGTGTTGGCACCGCCGTGCAGACTGCCGGACAATGCTCCGACTCCGGCTGCCACCGCAGCGTACATGTGGGCCCGTGTAGAGCATACTTCTCTGCAGGCGAACGTGGAAGCGTTGAAGGTGTGGTCTGCGTGGAGGACCAGGCACGTGTCGAGGTCGCGAGCCGTCTGATCGTCAGGTTTGGCGCCGGTGAGCTGCCAGAGGAAGTTCGCCGCGTGCGGGAGGGATTCATCGGGGGGCAGCGGTTCCAGGCCATTCCTGATCCTGTTCCAAGCCGCAGTGACCGCGGGAATTCTCGCGATGAGACGAACGGCCATTCGCACGTTGGCTTCTCGAGTTTCTCCCAGGAGGTCCGGGTCTGCGGTCGCGAGGATCGGCACCGACGCCTGAAGGATGTCCATGGGTTCGGAATCTTTGGGAAGGTTCTTGAGACAGTCGATCAGATACCCGGGCAAAGGCCGCGCATTCTTCACTTCCTCCTCGAATGCCGTGAGCTCACCGGGACCGGGGAGATACCCATTGAGCAGAAGGTGGGCCGTTTCCAAGAAATTCGACCGCTCCGCAAGCTCCTCGATACGGTACCCCCGGTAAATCAGAATCCCTTGTTGTCCATCAATGAAGCTGACTTTGGTGTCGGCTACGGCGACTCCACGGAGGCCGATGTTCTTAACGGAGACTGATTCCTTCATTGTTCCCTCCCGCATCAATTTCATGGTCAGAGGATCGTGTATCCTTTGACTTAAGCTGCCTTGTGAAGAAGTTGGGCATTCCGCGCAGAACGGTCAAGCACTGCAGCGAGCTTGGGGTTCATGGCTCCATCAAGGAGCATCCTTCGGAGCCGTGATATGGGTCGGGGTTCCGCTCCGCGAAGTGAGAGGTCGCTCCGCGGAGCGGAAAACGAAATCACCCTTTGATGATACGCGGAAGCATCATCTGGTGTTGAGGACAAATGGAATCGGGATTCTGATAGGCGCAACCGGCGAACGCCGCCATGTATTTGCGCATTTCCGGGAAGGGTACCACCTCGTCCACAAATCCCCTTTGGGCGCAATATACGGGGCGGGACTGGTCGTAGTACTGCTTTGCCAACGCATTCATTTTGTCGATGACCGGGTCCAGGGGTCTGTCGGCGTCTTTCTCCTTCACCAAGCGCCGTGCAAACGACGCAGCCGAAGCGGTCTCTCCGTGCATGACGTAGATCTCGGTAGTCGGCGTGCCCAAGGTGAACGCGCAGTGGTTGTTGGCCGTGGGACCGCCCATGATGTAGTGAGCAGCGGCCGTGCCCTTGCGCAGGACGACCAACATCATGGGCACATCGGTCTGCTCGATGGAATAGATGAGAGACTGGCCCAATCCCAGGAGCTCGGCCTTTTCCGCAATGTCTCCCACATCGATGCCTGAAGTGTCCTGGAACCATACGACCGGCACTCGGTCCCTTCCGCAGAGGGTGACGAATTCGTTCATCTTGATCAGGCCCTGACGATAGAGCTTGCCGCCGATTCCCATGTAGTCGGCGTACTCCGGGTAGTTTTGGCCGAGGAATCCCTGCTTGTTGGCTATGACGCCGAGAAGGAGCCCGTCGATCTTCACGAGGCCCGTATAGACTTCGGGGCCGTACTTGGGTTTGAACTCCATGTGCTCGCTGTTGTCGGTCAAGCGCGCCAGTATCTCTTCAAAGCTGTACACCATCTTTTGATTGAACGGAACGATCCGATTGAGATCGTCGCCGGCAAATTGCGGGTCTGCCGGTTCCGCCACTCGGAAAAATGGAGGGGCGTACGCGGGGACCATCTTCATATACTCTTTGATGGCGTCCAGCACTTCCTCTTCGGTTTCGTACACCGCCTTGAAGAAGCCCGTCTCGTCGTGGTGGATGCCCACGCTTCCCGGAGGGACCTCCTTGAAATGACGCGTCGCTTCGATGAGTGCCTCGGCGCCTTCCAGATCGAAGTGCCCCTTGGGACTCATTCCGCTGACGATACCGCCGCCGCCGACCGCGATGTTACAATCTTTGTGAGCCAGGAGGATCGTGGGGCTAATGCCGTGATAGCCGCCGCCCGCCGGGTTGGTTCCATAGATGCCTGCCAGTACGGGAATGCCGAGTTTTTCCAGTTCAGCATGCCGAAAAAACGTGGTTCCTCCACCGCGTCGGTCGGGGTAAACTTCCTGCTGCTCCGTCAGCTTGACTCCGGAGCAATTGACCAGCCATACGAGAGGCACGCGGAGACGTTTGGCCAGGTCGGTCACCCTGAGAACGTTCTCGGACTGACCGGCGACCCAGGCCCCTGCCATGACTTTGTTGTCAAAGCCCACGACCACGCACCACTTGCCGCCGATCTTGGCGAGTCCGTCGACCACGCTTGTAGTGCCTTCTTCGTTATCCGTGGGGTTGAAAATTGAATGGAGAGGGCAGAATGACCCGGGGTCCACCAGGTACTCCAGGCGCTGCCAGACCGTCATCTGCCCCCGTTTGTTGATTTTCTCGGTGGGCAGACCCGCGGCTTTCACCTTTTCCACCGCGGCTTCGATCTCCTTTTCAACTTCCTTTATTGCTGCTGCGTTTTCTTCCATGTCTCTGATCTTGGAGGGGCTCAAGGCCTTTCCGATCTGAGTCATTTTTTCGAAGTACGGTCTCATCCCATTTCCTCCGTCAGATTCCTATGCATGTATCGATTCCAGGAAACTGTAGAATAGCAGGACGCGCTGATCTTTTCAACCGCCGGATTTTCATGATGGAGGATTCTTGATCGAGGAGAGGAGGGGCGGCCCGCACCCGTGCCGATAGGCAGCTAAGTGCGAGCCGTTCTTGCGTTAGAATGTTTTTCGATCATCTTCGTCCGACTGGTGCATTTCTTCTCGCAGTTCATCCTGCGAGAATTCGGTTTTCTTGGGCGGGATGCTTCTCAGCGCGGGAAAAAGACCCTTGAATCCGGGCGAATGCTGTTCCATCCGGTCGGGGGCATAGTGCGACCAGTAGGGGGTTGAATCCTCTTCCTCTATCAAGACCGTCAAGAGGAGGGCCGGATAACGATAGCGAGGATTGTTTCCGAGAAAGGTGAGCATTTCCCGTGCTCTTAGAAATTCTCCCCTGCGCCTGTTGATCTCGCCGAGCAGATAGATGGCCATTCCCGGATCGCCCTTGGTGAGTCCTCTGCGTAACGCGTCGTCCAGGTACGCGTTGGCCTTCTTGAGCAGTTCATCCTCCGAGTCGAGGTTGCCCAGCTCTCGGGCCACCCAAGATCCCTTGAGACTCATGATGCCGAGATCCCGAGGGTTGAGTCCTCGTGCCTCGAGGATACTGATCAATGCGGACCAGCTTCTCGCAGAAAACTCCTCATCGGAATGGGCTTTGAAGATATTGACGTATTTGGCGGACCGGACGAGGTCTTTGACTTGACCCGGGACGCGGCCGTGAAAGTCCTGAATGCGGGAAGTGAAGAGGCAATCCGGACAGGTCGCAACTTCCGAAGACAGATTGCAGTCCCTAGGCAACAGCCTGAAATCCAGCCCATAACCGAACACCACGGACTTGTTCCCGTCGGCATTCAGGTAATGGGGAAAATGATTGTAACACAAGGGACATGCAAGAAGCCTAGCTGAATTATCCACACAATCCTCCTTCAAACCCGTTCAACTGAATCGAACCTCCCCCTGATCCCGCGACGGACATACCTTATCATAATTGACGGCTTTTGGCCACGGTTTTCTTGAAGCCCGGCCTTTTCTCTTCCCAAAAAGGGACCAAAATGATTAACTTTAGTTCCGAGTTACCATGACAGCACAAAAGCCAAGCCATATCGATTACGAAGCAGAGCTGAACTCCCGACAGCTCGAAGCGGTTACCGTACCCGCGGGACCGGTCCTGGTCATAGCGGGCGCGGGGTCAGGGAAGACCAGGACCATCGTCTACCGCGTGGCCTGGCTGGTGGAGCGCGGGGTGGATCCTGCGTCGATCCTCCTGCTCACCTTCACCCGAAAAGCCTCGGAGGAAATGCTCTCCCGTGCCGCCGCCCTTCTGGATCGAAAGATCGATCGAGTCTCGGGAGGAACCTTTCATTCCACGGGAAACTCGCTTCTCCGACGGTACGCTCACCTGCTGGGCTTCGATTCGTCCTTTTCCATCATGGACCAGGGTGACGCCCTGGAGACCCTGGATCACGTGAAGAAGAATCTCGACCCTCCCCTGGCCGATCTCAAAGCGTTCCCCAAGACCAGAACCATTGCCGAGATTCTGGGCCGGGCAGTAGGAGGGAACGGAAATATCGAGGACGTGGTGCGCAAGAGGTACCCGCATTTCCTCGTCTACGCCGACGACATTGCCAAGATCGGCGATATTTACGAAAAGCACAAAAAATCCAACAACCTGATGGATTACGACGACCTGCTGATTCAGACGGTCCGACTGCTCGAAGAGAACGAGCACGTGCGCGAGGCGATATCAACCCGCTGGCAATACATCCTCGTCGATGAGTACCAGGACACCAACAGGCTCCAATCGCGCATCGTGCGTCTTGCCGCATATACCCACGACAACGTCATGGTGGTGGGAGACGATTCCCAAAGCATCTATTCATTCCGCGGAGCCGATTTCACAAACATCATGGAATTCCCCAAGGCCTTTCCGGGAACCGCCGTTATCAAGCTCGAAGAGAATTATCGCAGCACCCAGCCGATCCTGAGAGTTACCAACACCATTATTGAAGCGTCCCAAGTCGGCTACCCGAAGACGCTCTTTACCCGTAAAACCGGGGGATCGCTTCCGTTGATCGCTCGTCCCGCAACGGAGCGTGATCAGAGCCGATTCGTGCTGGATTGCGTCACGGAGCTACGAGATCATGGCGTTTTGTTGAGCAAGGTGGCAGTGCTCTTTCGTGCGGGCTTCCACTCCTTTGATTTGGAAGGGGAGCTCAACCGCAGCGGGATTCCCTTCGTCAAGTACGGCGGCTTCAAATTCCTGGAAAGTCTGCACATCAAGGACGTCCTGGCACACCTCAAGGTGGTGAACAATCCCGCGGACCGCATCAGTTGGATACGAATTCTGAAACTGCTCCCCGGCGTCGGGGTGAAGACCGCGGCGAACCTTGCAGGGAGCATAGCAGCGGAAGGGATTCCTGTTGATGCTGCGAAACACGTGCCGAAAGGGAGGAAATATCACGAGCATTTCGCAAGACTCGTCGATCTGCTCAAGGAGGTCAACGACCGCACGCGCCCTCTCTCGGAAAAAGTCGAGCGGATAAACCTTTATTATTTCCCATTCCTCAAAGACAATTACGACAATTACCCGAAACGAATGAGAGACTTGGACTCCCTGGCCGATCTGACCGTGACGTACAGAAGTCTCAACCGTTTCCTGAACGACATGGCCCTGGAACCCCCCGACGAGGACGGAACCGGAGTGGAGACCAAAGGAGAAAGCCTCGTGCTCTCGACCATTCACTCCTCCAAAGGGCTGGAATGGCATACGGTGATTATCATTTGGGCCGCGGAGGGCCGAATTCCATCACCGATGGCTCTGGATTCACCGGAGGACCTGGAAGAAGAGAGACGCATGGTCTACGTGGCAGCCACACGCGCACAGCGCAATCTCGTCATCGTTGCCCCTCAGATCTTCGAGGATCGCCGCAAGGGCCGGGTTCTCGTGGACCTGTCACGATTCTTTAGCGATGTCCCTCAAGAGTGTTTCCGCACTCTCCCCTGAGGAGACCGACCCAAAAGACCTTGACATGAGACCGCCTTGGCCTTAAGTTGTTGCGCACGGCAGACGCGGAGAGATGACCGAGAGGCCGAAGGTGCTCGCCTGCTAAGCGAGTGTAGGGTGTTGAGCCTTACCGAGGGTTCGAATCCCTCTCTCTCCGCCATTCCTTCCAACGATACCCCTTATCCGAAAAACGCGCGACAGACCACAAGGGCAGCGGCTACGCCTGCAGCGTCGGCAATGAGCCCCGCGTGAACCGCGTACCGAACCCTTTGGATCGACACCGCCCCGAAATAGACCGCAGCGACGTACAGGGTCGTCTCCGTACTCCCCACAATGACGGCCCCGAGAAGGGCCTGAGATGAATTCGGGCCGTACGTCGATACGATCTCCGCGAGAATGCCGAGCGAGGCCCCTCCGGACAAAGGTCTCATCAGTATGAGACTGATGACCTCCGGGGTCAGGCCGAACGATTTGATCGCATCCGGCATCAACCCTGACAGCAATTTCATGGCCCCTGAAGCCCGGAACATGCCCACAGCCACCAGGATGGCCACCAAGTAGGGGATGATCCGCACCGCGACCTCGAAGCCCTCTTTAGCCCCTTCCACAAAGGCTTCATAGACTTTCACCCCTTTGAAAAATCCATAGAGGGGAATGCCCACGAGGAAAGCGAGAAACACCCCATTGGACGCTGCGGAGGAAAGCTCAGGCAGTCCCATCCGAGCCTCCTGTCGAAACCTCCTGCCTGAAACACCTCAATCGTGAGAGGAGCGCGGCAGCGGCAACACCGGCAATCGTCGAAACCGAGGTTGCCAGGAGAGCCGGAAACACAATTGCCGTGGGATCGGAAGAGCCTCCCGCGGCCAGGAGCGCTATGGCTCCCGCGGGAACTATTTGGAGACTTGAAGTGTTGATGGCCAGGAACATGCACATGGCGTCCGTGGCGGTTCCCTTAGTCTCATTGAGCGTTTCCAGATCGTTCATCGCCCGAATGCCGAGAGGGGTCGCCGCGTTGTTCATGCCGAACATATTGGCAACCATGTTCATGGCCATGCTTCCCATCGCTGGATGTTCCGGGGGAACGCCCGGGAAAAGACGCCTCATAGCCGGGGCGATGATCGCGGTGAATCGCGCGACCAGACCGCTCTCTTCGGCTATCTTCATGATACCCAGCCACAGGGCCATGACGCCGGTGAATCCGAGGGCCAATTTGAATGCCGATTCGGCGCTGCGGGGAACCGACTTCACGAGCTCCGGCACGTTGCCGGTCAGAGCGGCCACTGCCACGGATCCCACAAGGAGAGCCAGCCAGATGACGTTCAACATCTTTCCCTACCCCGGTTCAATGGAGAGAGCCCAAACGGCAAAGAGAAGTGAATGACGACGAGTCCTAAGACACCGTACTGTGAGCGGCGGAGCTCTTGATGAAGGAGACACTGGAGAGGGGAATGGTGTAAAGGTCCTCACCCGACCTGACCCCGATCAATCCATTCTCGTTCCAGAGGAGGACGCCATAGATCATGGTGTCCGATCCGACGAGAGATATTTCAACCTCGGCGGAGGACGCCGAGAGCTCAGTCAACATTCGGCTGGGAGCAACCGGCATTCCGACGCTTGGTGGGCGGGGGGGCACATCCATCATCTCTACATCGGAGTCGTCGGAAACGGGCTCCGATCCCGTCCATACGGGCGCATCGGCGGTGGAGGTGGGAGCATCGGCGACCGAGCTTCCCGTCATGGAAATGTCGTCGATAAGCTCGTCTATAATAGTCTCGTCCAACACGAGAGAATCGTCCACCGTATGTCCGGCCACCGAACGCGGGTCAGGCAGTTGCTGCTCCTCAGACTCATCGCTGAAGGTAGGTGTCGGCGGCGCAGGGACCACCCGAGACGGAGGCGGAGGTGCGGGCCTGGGAGCCGGAGTTACGATGCGCTGACCGAGGTTCTCAAAATCCTGAAGATCATAGCGAAAATTGGCGTTAATGAACTTGACTTCGCAGTTGACCGGTTTTCCCGCTATCTTGGTGTTCACGGTTTCGGGAAGACGGAGCACCGTGTCCAGATTGACGTCGGTATCGCATTGGAGATGTTCTCCAACGTTCTTGAGGAGCTTTTCGATTTTTTCAGCGTCCTCTACCGGGGTGACCTCTTTGAGCAGCCAGTACAGATGAGCCCCTCGCCCCGATTCCACGATGATCGAGGGCGCACGGGGGAATCCGCGAATGGCCTTCGCTGCTTGCTGGGGTCCCTCAAAGTAGATCTCTTTATCTTCGTGCCCTTCTTTTCCGATGTCCAGGTCGGCCCACAAGGCTACGATGTAGTGGATGTGCTCCTTTTCCGCCTTCATCCGCTCCCGCGGACAGATTCCAAAGTATACGTCCCTCTCTTCTCCGTAATGTTCTTTTGCCAGGATCTCAATGTTCGGAAAATAGCGTGTGCTCATCTTAGGATCGCCCCGCTTGAGGCTTTTCACCAAAATGAACCCCCTATGCTCCTTATAATACTGGGCAAAAAGAGCTTCCAGAAAGTCCTTGCGGGTGAACTTTGAAATCATGAAACAACCTAGGGCCTGATAATGTTGGGACCTTGGATGGATATTTTATTACCGGTCCCCGCAAAAGTCAACGTCCGGGTGGTATTGTTTAGGTTATAGAAGCTGCAGGAGAGACTCTGAACCCCCACCGGGCCCAAGAAACCTTCCGGGCCGATGTCGGTTCCATCGGGTCCCATGAGACGGCCTCAAACCGGTTCGGAGCTCCCCGGGAAGGATGAGACGAGAGCTTTACCCTTCTTTTTTCTTCTTCGCTCGGGCCGATTCCTTCTTCTCTCTCGTCGACGCCTTCTTCTTTGCTATGGAAAGATTCCTCTTGATGATTTCGTTATCCGGGAGCAGTTTGCCGGCCTTGGAGAGGAGGCTCAACTCCTTCTTATCGTCCCCGTTCTTCCCCACAGCCACAGCGTAGTCGTTGTAGGCCATGGCGAGGTCCGACTTGATCCGCTGATCCGAGGGCGCGCATTTGAGCGCCTTTAACAAGAATTTAATCTCGCTCTCGTGCTTCCCTTCTTGCCCTCGCTTAATGGCCTCGTTGTGGTAAATGGCTGCGAGATTTGTCTGAACGGCCTTATTCTTGGGATCGAGCTTCGCTCCCTTCTCCAACAGAGCAACCGCGGAGGAAAACGAGCCTTTCTTGAACTCCTGCACTCCCTGTTTGACGAGCAGATTGCACAAATTGCCCACGGTGGACTTGTTGTTTGGGTCCAGCTTGAGGGAAGTCTGCAAGGTGGAAATACGCTTTTCCATCGTGAGACCGGCTTGTTCCGAGATCGCGTAGTTGTTGTAGGCCGCGGCCAGGTTGGCTTTTGTCACCTGATCCGCCGGCAGGATCTCGAGAGACTCCTTGAGGAGTGCGATCTGGCCGGCCATGTCTCCCTCTTTTCCTTTCTTAACCGCCAAGTTGGAGATGGCTCGGCCCAGGTGCTCCTTGACGCTTGTATCCTTCGGGGATAGCTTGAGGGCCTTTCGAAGAAAGTCGGCTTCGTCGCTATAATCGCCGGCTTTCCCTTTCTTGAGCGCTAGATTGAAGTAAGCCGTGCCGAGATTCTTCTTTATCTGGGAGCTCGTCGGGTCCAGTTCGGAAGCCTTTTCGAGCTGAGCGACCTCTTGCTCGTTGTCGCCGCTGCGTCCCTTTGCAACCCCGAAATTGTTCAGGAGTGCAGCTAGAGCCTTCTTGCCGGCGGCGTTGTCGGCATCGACCTCCAAAACCTGCTCCAAGACTGCAATCCTGTCCGGGATCGTTATGGTCTTGTCCGGAAGCGTCGCCGCCGAAAGTCCCGCCTGAAGGAAATTGGACCGGATATCTTTGTCTTCCGGTGCGGCAACGAGGGCCAGCCTGAGCGACGAGATCCCTTCCCGAATCTTCCCTTCCCGATTCAGTTTGAGACCAAGGTTGTTGTACGCGACCGAGAGCATGTGCTTATATTTGGAGTTTTCGGGATCCAGCTTGACCGCCGTCTCCAGAGCGGCCACTGCCTCCACGATTTCACCCTTGGACAAGAGATTACTGCCGCGGAAAAACGCGCTCTCCGATCGAGCCGTATCCGACTGCTCTGCGGCGGCCGCCGGCAAGGACGAACTGCACACAAGCAGCGCTGAAACGATCATCGACAAGAAAGCGATCCTGGCTGTTTTCGACACCGGCATAATTCACCTCTCGGGGTTTTGTGGGCTTCCCTTCGTGCATGACAGCTTGGAGGTAAGCTTGTTCCCTAAGAACCAGATATACCACGAGATCGGTGTACGGTCAATGATATCTCGTATGATTATAATAGTATTTCAGGTAATAATGAGGATTTAATCAATCTAAACTTCATGTATTGGCACAACGCCCCTTAACCCATGAGTTATCGAGGAGGGCTTTGTCCGTTGGGCGAATAGGGAGCAGAACCTTTCGCTCATGGGGAAGCCTGTGGACGGCGGCGTAACGCACCTCCATGTCGTCGGTGCGGCAAACCGGAGGGAACCCATCCGGCGAGGAGGTGTCATGTAAAGGTCGAAGTGACTGCTTGCGGGGCATCTCCGGCATCGTAGAGCCGGGAGCCTCTCGGCATCTCTTTGACGCATTGCCTCGCCTATGAGGCTTCACTCACACGGAGTACAATAATTTAAACATGTTAAAGCCATACCCAAAACAACTTGACAAACAACTTGTGAGTAGTAAAAGGGGGGCTTTGAAGAATCTGGTCGAAGGAGGATAGCCGATGATCGAAGTGGAGCGGCTCACCAAGTACTACGGTCGGCTGGCCGCTGTTCAGGACGTGAACTTTAAAGTTCAATCCGGTGAGATTGTAGGCTTTCTCGGACCAAATGGCGCCGGAAAGTCCACGACCATGCGTATTCTGACTTGTTACTCGCCTGCTTCCTCCGGGACGATTCGAGTCCTCGGGATGGACGTGCAGGACGATTCTCTCAAGATTCGCTCCAAGATCGGATATCTGCCCGAAAACGTACCATTGTACGATTGGATGCGCGTGAAAAGCTACCTGGATTTCGTCGCGCGTGCCAAGGGAGTCCCCGCGGGCAGACGTGCGAGTGAGCTGGGACGAGTGGCTGCAGCAGTCGGCATTGACAAGGTCATGGACAAGATTATCCGGTGGCTTTCCAAAGGATATCGACAGAGAGTGGGCCTTGCCCAGGCTCTTATCGGAGATCCTCCGATCCTCGTGCTGGATGAGCCTACCATCGGCCTGGACCCGCGGCAGATCCGGGAGATTCGGGCCCTCATTAAAGGCTTCTCCCATAACAGAACCGTTATCCTTTCCACACACATCCTCCCCGAAGTGAGCCAGGTCTGCGACAGGGTGATCATCATCAATCGGGGCTCGATCGTGGCTGAAGACACACCGGCCAACCTCACCAGCGCTCATGGGAAATCCGCGCGAGTCCAGGTTGACGTGAGGGCGCCCCATACGGAGGTCCTGGCCTTACTCGAATCTCTTCCCGGAGTGCTCTCGGTTCGCTCTTTCGAGGCTGTGGGCGACGGTGAGTGCTCGTTGGTGGTCGATTCTTTGCCGCAGACGGACCTGAGACCGGATCTGGCTCGTGCCGTCTTGAAGAAGGGGTGGGATCTGCTGGAGCTGCGGTCGATCCATGCGAGCCTGGAGGATGTCTTCATCGATCTGGTGACCGAGGAGAGCGGGGAAGATGTCGTCGCCGACGAAGGGAATCAAAGGGAGGGTGGCTCATGAGAGGATGGTATGCGGTCTTCCGCAAGGAAACGGCCAATTTTTTCGTTTCGCCCATTGCGTACGTCTTGATCGCGAGCTTCCTGTTGCTCACGGGCTTCTTCTTCTGGCTCAACATTGCCGTCATGAGCGAGTACAGCCTCAGAGCCACCAATAATCCGATGGTTGCAGGCCGCATCAACGTAACGGATTTCGTGGTCCGGCCGCTTGTTGCCAACATGGGGATCGTTCTCCTTTTCGTCACCCCTCTCATCACCATGAGGCTCTTTTCGGAAGAGAAAAAGTCGGGAACCATAGAATTACTTCTCACCTACCCCATCACCGACCTCGGCGTGATGACCGGAAAATTCATGGCCGCAGCGCTGGTGATTCTGGTGATGCTTGCAGGGACTTTTACCATTCCCCTCATACTATTCAGTCTCGGGCCTCCGGACACGGGAACCCTCCTCACGGGATACCTCGGATTGCTCCTTTTGGGTGCGGCGTTCGCATCGTTGGGCATGTTCATTTCAACCCTGACGGAGAATCAGATCATTTCTGCCGCGGTCTCGTTCGGAGCTGCTCTCATCTTCTGGGTATTGAGCTGGGCGTCGGCCTTTGTGGACGAGAAGACGGGAACCGTCATGCGACAGATGTCGATTCTGGAACATCTGAATTCCTTTCTCAAAGGAATCATCTCCGTCTCGGACATCTCGTTTTTTGTCATGTTCACGGCGTTCTTCCTGTTTCTCTCGCTCCGATCGCTCGAAACTCACCGGTGGAGGGGGTAGAAAATGAAAGTCGGAGATTCTCATAGAAAGCTTCTGTTGGGAGGCGGCACGGGTGCGGGTATCCTCCTTTTTCTGGCCATTATCGTCGCAATTCAATACATAACCTTACAACATCCGAAACGATGGGATTTCACGGGGACCAAACTGCATTCACTGGCGTCCCAGAGCAAGAAGGTTCTCCAGACCTTTGAGGAGAAGAAAATCCCCATCCAGGTTCTGGTGTTCTACGGCAACCGGGATGCCGGCGACCAGGATTCCAGGGACGCTATACGGGATCTCTTGGACCGGTACAGGGATGCCTATGCAGACCTGCACTACACAATGATAGACCCTGACAGAGAACGTGCGGTTGCCATGCAATACAAGGTTGATTCCTACCCCACGTTCATCCTGAAAGCCGGCGATCGAGAAGAACGCATACACAAAGCCACAGAGGAAGGCTTCACGAACGCCATTGTGAAGCTCCTCAGCAATGAGGTCAAAAAAGTCTATTTCCTCGAGGGACATGGCGAGCTTTCACCCGGTTCCACGGGGGACGAGGGCTTCAGTGCGGCCAAGGAGCAGATTGAAAAGCAGAATCTCAAGACCGGAGAGCTGATACTTCTCCAAGCCGCCGAGGTGCCAAAGGACGCTTCCCTCTTGATTATCGCAGGTCCCAAGACCGACCTGATGGACTCCGAGCTCAATTCCCTCAAGGATTACATCAACCGGGGCGGAAGCGTCATGGTCATGCTCAATCCCTTCCAAACCCCGAAGCTTGCCGCTTTTCTGAAGGACTACGGAATCGAGACCGCTGAAGACATCGTGGTGGACAAACTCAGCCGCGCCTTCGGTGGAGACTATCTCATGCCGGTTATCGTGAAATACGAGCCGTTCCCCATCACGAAGAACTTTACCGTGGCTTCGTTCTTCCCGGAAACCCGGTCGGTGAGGGTCGCCAAGAAGCAAGTGCCCCATGTTAAGGCCAAGGAGCTGGCCCTGACGAGCCCCGTCTCCTGGACCATCAATCAGGACCAGCTCAAGTCCGGCAACGCCACCTTCGACCCCAAGATCGGTATAAAAGGACCTGTTTCGGTCATGGCGGCATTGACATTCACCAACCCTACTCCCTCGGCGCAACCCAAAGATCGGAAGAAGGGCGTTGAAGAGAAAGCCTCTGACGGCAAGACAGGGGAAGCCGATGCAGCCACCAAACCGGCCGGTGCAGAGACGAGCCCTCCCAAACCGGCCACAGCGCGTATCGTTGTGTTCGGCAGCTCCCGATTGGCTTCCAACAAGTTCTTTCGGCTGCAGGGAAACCCCGATCTGTTCATGAACTCGGTTTCGTGGCTCACGGAAGATGAAAATCTCATCGCCATCAGACCCAAGGCAGCCAGGGCCCAGCCGCTTATTCTGACCCCGAACCAGTACCTGCTCGTCTTACTCGTTCCCGTGGTGCTGATTCCCCTGGCGTGGATAATAGCCGGTCTGGTGGTTTACCTTTACCGCAGAAGGACCGTCGCATTTTGAGCGGCAGGAAATTTCGAGCAACGGCCGAAATGCGGAGGTGTAAAGAATGAAGTTACGCAGTCTTTCGATCTATTTTGCAGTGTTTGTGGCGCTGATCGCCTGGCTCTATTTCTGGGAGATCAAGCACAAGGGACAGGAAAAAGCAGCCAAGGCAGAAGCTGAAAAAATAGTCCGCATAGCCAAAGACAAAGCTGTGGACATCGACATTCACTCCAAAAAGAACGGCAACATAGCGATCAGAAAACCCGGCAAAGAGTGGATTCTCTCTGCGCCGGTGACGACAAAGGCCGATGAAGCGGCAGTGGACCGACTGCTGACGTCGGCGTCCGGTGCCAAATCCGAGCGAATCATTGCCGAAAAGGACGTGAAATGGGAGGAGTACGGGCTCGACAAGCCGGAGCTGACGGTGGTCATCGCCACGCCGGAAAAAAAGGTTCGGCTCTCATTCGGGAGCCTTAACCCTTCCAAGACTTCCTACTATCTGAAGGCCGGTGACGATCCGCGGCTCTTCCTCGTGGCCGACACCCTGAAGAACAGCATGGACAAATCCACATTCGATCTTCGGGAAAAGACGGTTCTCGGCATTGCTCCCGAAGATGTGGACCGCATCGTTGTTAAGGCAAAAGGGAAAGATACCGAGCTGAAGCGTGAAGCGTCCGACAAATGGCGCATGGTCAAACCGGAGCAGTTCCGAGTCAAGAGCTCGATGCTGAACAAGACTCTCATGGACCTGACGAATCTCCAGGCCGACGGGATCATTGACGAGCCCAAGAAGGAAGGAGATCTCTACGGGTTGGATCAACCCGAGGAAGAGGTCACGCTGGCCGGAAAGAAGCTCCAACAGACTCTCCTGGTGGGAAAAGAGGCCAAAACCGGAAAAGGGGTCGGCGCTCCAGGAACCCGATATGCGCGCATAAAAGGTCGCGAACCGGTATATGAAATAGACGTGAGCACGCTTGCCCCATTGCAGGCCGAGCCCCAGATCATGCGCGACAGATCGCTCATCGATGTGAAACCTACTCAAGTCGAGAAGATTGAGATCGATCTTGACGGAAAGAAATGGATCGCGGTCAAGAACGCGGACAAAGAATGGAAGTTGGAGGCACCGACGAAAGGACCGATCCAGGCTTGGGAAATAACCAGTATCATCTGGGAGTTGAAAGGGCTTGAGTGGAAGACTATAAGCAAATCCACTCCGTCAAGTCCGGGACCTCCGACCGTTGAAAAGCCTCAATTGACAATCTCTTTGAAGTTGCAGGATAAGAAAGAGCCGATAGTGCTGAGAGCGTCATGGTCCGACGAATCGGGCAAGACTCCTGATGAATCAAAGCAAGGAACGGGAACGGAACAAAGCAAGAATCCCGTCCTCACCGACAAGAATACGACCAAGAAGGATGCGTCCGCATCGGGATCGAAGCCCAAGGTTCCGAAAATCCTTCAGGTTCAAGTGGAGCCCCATGAAGAGAAAGGGGCGCTGTTCACCGTGGACGGCCGTATTATAGAGCGCCTGCGTGGAGTATTGGACGAGATCGGCACGAAGAAATGATGCAGTAGCAGACCGCCGACCCGATCGAAGGCTCAATGGCTTTCGACTCGAACAATGTCGCGTATTTCAATGAGCGGCACTAATTAGAGCGTCATGCCCGATCGCAACCCGGGAGCAACGAACATGCCGGCTGCTCCCGGGACCTTTTCTCAAGAGGCCCCGCGTTCTGTTAGGGGGCACTATAATCCGTGACATTTTCGTGCATGTTGTGGTATCATTCAATGCAGCTTGAGAGCCCGCCTCCTTTGAATCTGGATTCATCGGTGCTCCACTGTGGGCGCAACCGCTCCGGCGAGAGGCGGAAACCACAAAACGCCGTCTAGTCAACAAAAACCCGGTCTAACAATGATAGAACACAAGCGAGAGCTCGAGGCCAAAGACCTTATCTTCGACATCCGCGCCGGGATGACGGACTCCCAGATAATGGAGAAGTACCGCCTCTCCTTCAGGGGCCTCCAAAGTGCCCTCAAGAAACTGCTCAACGTCCAGGCCATCAGCCCTGAGGAGCTATACGAACGGTTGCCGCTCTATGAAGTGATGACGGTAGACGACATGCGGCAGTTGGTGCGTGCACCGTTGGAATACGATCTGCCTGTTTATGAGCCGAACAACCCCTCAACGGAAGGCCGAGTGAGGAACGTCACCGAACAGGGAGTGGGAATTGCCGGCATCGAAGCGAGAGTCGGTGGGACAAAGACCCTCGTGATTGAGGCCGGCGAGATAGCGGCATTTGACGCGATAACCTTCAACGCCCAATGCCGGTGGGTGAAGAAGAAAGTCTCCGGTGAGTATGTGGCCGGTTTTGAGATTACGAGGATAACGAAGGACAATCTGGAGAGACTCCGCCAACTGATTCAAGGAATCGGCTCAGACGAGTGAGCGGTGCGTACCGCCTCCTCCCCCACCCTACTGTATGCGTCGCGGCCGGTCCTGAGGCCGGCGGCAATTCAGGACGCTTCACACTCTTCACGTACTCGGCTCTTGCAACAACGGTCAGGGACCGGTTTCACTTGGTCCGCAAGCGAACCATCAAAGCGCTCAATGCAGCGGGAGTGATTCCCGACACGCGCGCTGCCTGGCCCAGAGAACGTGGCCCCGTGGCCTTGAGTTTTTCCCTGAGCTCCCTGGATAGGCCATCGACTCCCTCATAGTCCAGATCCGGAGGAATGCGCACCTTCTCCAATTTCCTGAACTGCACCGCCTCACGCTTCTGTCGATCGATGTACCCCTGATATTTAAGCTCAACCTCCAGTTTGGCCGCGCCGGCCGCATCCAGGTCTCCGTCCATTATTCCCAGAAGAATGAGGTCCTCCGCCTTTATTTCAGGTCTCTTCAGGAGTCTGATTCCGTTGATGGTTTCCCTGATCTCCGATCCACCGCGGGACCGGATAAGGTCGTTGATTTCTTCGGGCCTCACCCGCACGCTTTCCAATTTGCGCGTCTGCTCTTCGACTCTGCCCAGATCCTCTTCGACCTGCCGCACCAGCGCGGATGGAACAAGCCCCAGGGCTTCCCCTTTCTTGATAAGTCGTTCCGCAGCGTTGTCCTCGCGCAGGAGCAACCGGTATTCCGCCCGGGAGGTAAACATCCGGTACGGCTCTACAACACCCAGCGTTACCAGGTCGTCTATCATGACGCCCATGTACGCCTCGGACCGATCGAGGATGAAGGGTTCCTTGCGGCTCAGGGCAAGGGCTGCGTTGATTCCCGCCCAGAGGCCCTGAGCAGCGGCCTCCTCGTATCCGGAGGTGCCGTTGATCTGACCGGCGAAGTAGAGGCCTTCAACGGTCTTGGTTTCGAGAGTGGGCTTCAGACCGGACGGATCAAGATAATCGTACTCTATGGCGTAGGCGGGCCGCACAATTTCCGCTTCTTCGAGGCCCGGAACGGATCGGACCAGGTCGAATTGGATCTCCGGAGGCAGCGAGTTACCCAGCCCCTTCAAGTAGAGCTCGGTTGTTTGGAGGCCTTCGGGCTCGACGACGACCGGGTGGCGCTCCCGATCCTGGAAACGTGCAACCTTGTCCTCCAGCGACGGACAATACCGGGCCGGCGTTCCTTTGATAGCTCCGGAATAAAGAGGCGACTTCGTCAGGTTCGTACGAACGATAGCGTGGGTCCGTTCGGACGTGAAGGTCTTATAACAGGAGCGCATCGGCCGCGAGATCGAGCCTGTACGCATGGAGAAAGGTCTGATTATATGGTCTCCCGAGTCCTCGGTCATTGCTTGGAGGTTTACGGACGAGCCTTTCACCCGGGGAGGCGTTCCCGTCTTGAATCGTCCCCACGGCAGGCCGAGACTCTTGAGCTGAGAAGCGAGCCTCACAGCCGGGAATTCTCCGCTCCTCCCCGCTGGATAGGATATGGAACCGATATGAATCATCCCGTCCAGGAAGGTGCCGGTGGCCAGTATCACGGCCCGACATCTCATTTCCAGGCCTGACCGCTCCCGTACGCCGAGGCACACACGGTCCTTGACGATGAGCTGCTCAACCATTTCCTGGCGTACGAGCAGACGAGGCTCGCTCTCCACCGCCCCGCGCATGGCAACGGAATAGTCGTGGCGGTCGCATTGCATGCGGGAGCCTTGTACGGCGGGCCCCTTACTGGTGCCGAGCTTCTTGTACTGGATGCAGGAAGCGTCGGCGGCCCTTCCCATTTCGCCGCCCAATGCGTCGATTTCTTTCACCAGGTGGCCTTTTCCCAGTCCTCCAATTGAGGGATTGCAGGGCATAAGTCCTATGGTGTCCGCGTTGAGCGTGTACATCCAAACGGAGAATTCCATCCGTGCTGCTGCCAGCGCTGCTTCACAGCCTGCGTGGCCGGCTCCCACGACGATAATGTCTACCTCGGGTCTTCGCATGCTCCCAATCCAAGAAGGACCGACGATTCTTCCATAAACAAGTATAAGAGATCATGACCAAAGATCAAGGTATCGGATTTGCGCAATGTGGTCATGGCAACACCTCCAACTGCGGAGGTGTACAACGTCGGCCATAGAAGCTATCGCTGCCCCAGATGGGACACCGGCTCTGCGCCCTGAAACGGCGGACCATGAATAGCCATGGGAAACCGGCCGTGTATCGAAGCCTCGCAGACCCGGAAGGGAATCACCAACAAACCTTTGGTCGAAAGGCCCTTGGTGGCCCCTTTCAGGGTCCAACACCTTTGTTGATGCCCGTTTCCGTATGTTGAAACCTTCGGTTGTTCACAGTAAGTCCTTTCGGGGCTTTCAAAAATCCCAACGTAAAAGAAGGGGCTAGTCCCCTCTTACTGCATTCCCCGCACGCTCGCCTCGACTTGCCTGCTCCAGCTCCCGTCCTTCCTTATCCTCTTATTCATGCGCCAAACCATACTTCTCATCCTACTGTGATGCGCCGGTCACCACGCTTCGCCCTTTTGTGCGTGGTGGCCGTCAGATGTACCGACGACATCACCGTGCCCCAGTTGAGCCAAGAGCAGAGTTGACCCATTTTGGACTGCGGCACACGTTCGCCAGTCACCTCGTGATGGGGAGCGTGGATATCCGAACCGTACAGGAGCTGATGGAGCACAAAGACATCAGGATGACAATGTGGTACGCACATCTGGCCCCTGGCCATATGAGGAATCCCGTGAGGATTCTTGACCGTCACTATTTGGACACCAAGGGGTCAGAACGAGAAAACCAGGATGCCGCCTCGCAAGCATAACATCCCGATTCTCTGAGTGATTCTTTGGTGGAGATGAAGGGATTTGAACCCTCGACCCCCGCGTTGCGAACGCATCGCTCGGGCAAATAATCTTAAGGACCTGTACTGATACCCCAATGATTTCAAGCCCTGCCGCCCAGCTTCTCTATCAAGGCATTCCGCACGAAGTACTTCTCAGCACTGACGACGATCTTCTCGACCTCTCCGTCTTCGAGCGGGGGATTGTTCTTACGATTGGCTTCGAGGACCTTGCTGCGGAACTCCTCGGATTCATAATGGAAGCTCTCTAAGCTGCAAGCGTACCGAAAGAGCGCATCGTCACGAGCCCCTTCATGGGCTCCAAGGTACTCTCCGTGTGCTAAAGTGCGGGGCAATTTGGACACGGCTTTGGCCTTGGGCTTATTCCCTCCGGTAATCTGGTCGAGCAATTCCTGGGGGGCATCGGCCAAGGGCGTATCCGATAACGATTGAATCCATTCATACGAATTCCCGCTGGCGTGATTCGAGGGCGGAGCAATGACGTACCCTCCATCTCCTCGAATGTCCACCTGAGGCGCTATCTTTCTCGCGGAGTTCTTTATCTCACGGTCGGCAGGGTAGCGGAAAAAGACGTGGATGCCTCCGCCGCCGGTCCTTACCATAGGGGTATCGGTGAAGGGCTGTTTGTGGAGCCATTCGAAACCCTCGTCCCCGTCGATGTCCACCACGAAGATTCGTGATTCCTTGCCGGTCCGTATTCCGATATTGGCGTCGGGAAACGTTTCCCACCAAGTTTTAACCTGCCTTGTATCTATAGTAGCGTCCTTCAAACCGTTGGGGGTTCGGGGATGCTTTCCTCTGCTTTTACATTGTGCGTTACCGCACGAGCATTGACCGTGTTCAACCGAGTGAACCGGGAACACAGCCAGTCCCGCCTCAGCATAAGCCAAGGCGGCGTCAATTCTAGATTGTAATGTCATATCAATTACCTCTACGTGTTGAATAATTAAGGGAGCCGACCTCACGGCTCCCATGGAATTAGGGCTCACGGCCCATCATTTTTTCAATTCACATGACCCAAACGGGCTTTATGCAGTCTTACCGAGTGTCGAGTCCTCTCAAGCGCATGTACTCTTCGGGGTCTATGAAGTCCCCCCATGGTGTTTCCAGCCTATACAGCCACGATCCTTGGTCGTCATCCGTGGGCGGGGTGCGCAACAAATCCTCGCACGCCTCCCACACGCGGTCGATAATCTCTACGTCAACGGTATCATTCATAATTCCCTCGATGACCTGTTCCATGTACGATCGGGTTATCCCCGCCAACGCTTGCCTCATGTCACCGCTGATCATCGTGGTCCTCCTTCGGAGCGTGCTTTGCTTGCCACCACTCCTGTACGTTCTGGAAGTCCTCTTCCGTGAAGTACCTCACGTGCTTTTTTCCCCCGAGCTGCAATCGCCGGTGAGGGACGATCTGTTCTCGGTTCAAAAAATGGCGCAGGCCGCTGACTGTAGTGCCCAAAAGCTCTGCGCATGTGTGAGCTGATAGAATTTCCATAATAAAATTCCTCCTTGGTAAATAATTGCCGCTCAAAAGCGGTTGCGTGTGTTCACGCTGCTATAGGAAATAGGGAAGTTAATTCCCTGTCCTGAGGTCAATGAGGCCGAAGAATATGGCAGACAGCGAGCAGACCTGTACAGCATCCCTTCTTGCGTGAGTGGACATCCCCCGTGCGAAAATTAGATGATTTGGTAGAATCTAGAGATTATGGCTTCAGCAGCAGAGTTTTGAACAATTCTCAATCGGCTACCGGGAGCGAACTCGGTGTCCGAAGAAATTCTCAGCCTCTATTTGTTATATAGTACACAAATCCATCTCTACTCCCCTTTTTTCAAAGAGTATGAAAGAAAGGAAGTATGGAAGACAAGAAATCAATAACTCGCTCCGCAATACCTGCAATGACCAAGGGGTGCTTCGGGTCGTTAATCGAGAGAATTGCGGTTTTTGGTCCTACGACGAACCTGTACATGGAAAGTATTGTGATGAGAATGAGTTGCTGTCCTGCCACCGCGCTAAAACTGGGTGGGGACCGACAGGCCAGAACTGCCCTTGAATATTAAGGAAGATTGCCTCAGTTGTTTGACCGGAGCTCGACAGAAATCTTTGACTTGCCCCTCATTGTCGCCTATTCTGGAAAAGGATAAGACTGGCCTGAGAAGAAATGATTTCTTTGGAGAGGAAACCGTTCCACCAAGAGGGGCTCGCCCGAAACTTCGGAAATTTCTCTTCCGTGAGGGCTGACGCTTCTCCTGCCTACCGTGGATGCCACGGACTGGGGCGTATTATGACACAAGACAGGGATGCAAAGACTAGAATCTCCGAGCTGCGGCGGCGTGCGGAGTCTTTTTTTGCGACGAAGGCTGTAGATGCTGGGGACGTATCGGCACTCTCCAGTGAGGAAGTGCAGAAGCTCGTTCACGAGTTGCAGGTCCACCAGATCGAGCTGGAAATGCAAAACGAGGAGCTTCGTACGGCTCAGGTCGTCCTCGAAGATTCAAGGAGCAGGTACCAGGACCTGTACGACTTTGCCCCTGTCGGCTATTTGACGTTGGATGATAAAGGTCTTCTTCTGGAAGCCAATCTTACGGCGGTCCGTCTTCTTGAAGTGGAGAGGCCGACATTGATCAATAAACCTCTCGCTCGCTTTGTTTGTCGAGAGTTCGGGGATGTCTTGCACCTCCATCTCCAAGAGGCCTTCAAATCCCTTTCAAAGCAGACCTCCGAAATCGAGCTGGCAAAACAAGATGGCACTCACTTTCATGCTCAGTTGCAGTCCATCGGTGTGCAGGAAGAAAATGGAGAATTCAGTCGTTGTCGAACAATTGTGACGGACATCTCCGAGCGCAAGCGGGCTGAGAAGGTGCTACGGGAGAGTGAAAAGCGATTTAAGTCCATGTTTCAGCTTCATGACGCCGTCATGCTCCTCATCGAACCGGAGACCGGTCAGATTATTGATGCGAACCTTTCCGCTCAGCGTTTCTATGGTTATCAAGTGCCGGAAATCATCGGTATGAGTATTCAGCAAATCAATACCTTATCGCCTGATGAAATAGCTAAGGAGCGACAGAAGGCCCTGTCTCGTGAACGCAATAGTTTCATGTTTCCGCACCGCTTGGCCAATGGTGAAGTCCGTACCGTAGAGGTGCATTCCTCTCCCATCGACCTGGAGGGCAAGCGAATACTATTCTCGGTTATTCACGATATCACCGAAAGCAAGAATGCGGAAGAGGCACTGCGGGACAGCGAGGCCAAATTCAAACAGATATTTAATTCTTCAAACGTTGGAAAATCGTTGACCCTTCCTACCGGTGAACTCAATGTCAACAAAGCCTTTTGCGATCTGTTGGGTTACACGCAAGAAGAATTAGAAAGCAAGACATGGCAGGAGTTCACTCCGCCAGAAGACTGGGGAGCAATTCAAGAAATGTTGAACCAGCTCCTGAAAGGGGAGAAGGATTCGACTCGATTCAACAAAAGGTACGTTCACAAAAACGGCTCTTATATCTGGGCAGACGTCAGCGTAGCGATACGGCGGGATCATGAAGGTAAACCTCTTCATTTCATAACGACAGTAGTGGACATCACCGATCGCAAGCAGGCCGAGGAGGAGCTCAAGCGGAAGATGTGTGAACTCGAACGGTTCAACAGTACGATGGTGGGCCGGGAATTGCGCATGATCGAGTTGAAAAAAGAGGTAAACGAACTGCTCAAGAAAGCAGGCCAATCGGAAAAGTATAGGATTGTCCAATGAAAAAGGATTTGGACGAAGTTGTCAGGGTTATCTCCCAGACCCTTGAGAGGGACGTGTCCCTGTACGACGAATCCTTCCTCGAAAAATCGCTCGAAAAGAGACTGCAGAAAACCTCAAAGGAAAGTCCTGCAGCCTATCTCCGGTACCTGTCCGAAAATAGAGCGGAGGCTGAATCCTTTTTCCGGTCTCTGAATATCGCCTACAGCGAGTTTTTTAGAAACCAGCTTACGTTTGCCGTGCTCAAACAAATCATCCTGCCCAGGCTGGTAGAAGAAAAAGAAAAATCCAGCCGGTCGGAGATCAGGATTTGGTCGGCCGGGTGCGCTGCGGGCCAGGAGGCTTATTCCATTGCCATATTGCTCGATGAGCTGTCTGCGAAGAGGGGGAACGACATCCCCTTTCGCATTTTTGCGACCGATACCTCGGAGGCTGACCTCGAATCGGCGAGAGAGGGCGTGTACGATTCCGGAGCAGTCCAGAATGTCCGGCTGAAGCATCTCCGGACCTATTTCACCCAACAGGGCGAAGCCTATGTGATCGACACCGGGCTGCGAGACCGGATTGATTTCTCTTACTACGATCTGCTTGAAGATCGGTCTTCGTGCCCTCCTACAAGTATTTTCGGGGACTTCGACTTCGTCATGTGCAGCAACCTTCTCTTCTATTACCGGCAGGACGTTCGGCAATTCATTCTGAACAAAGTGAGCCGCTGCCTGGCACAAAAAGGGTACCTTGTGACCGGCGAGGCGGAGAGAGGGATCGTGGATCGTACACAAGGCTATCAGCCGGTTGCGGTACCGGCGTCTGTTTTTCAGAGGACCAATCGGAGAAGGTGACCTATGCTTAAACTCAAGGACCTGAAAATAGGCACGCAGTTGAAGACCGGCCTGGGGGCAGTGTATGCGTTGGTGGTACTCCTGGGAGGAGTGGCCTGGCATCAGTCCGACAGTTTGTGGCAGCAGATCAAGGGGCTGCACGACCATCCGCTTCAGGTCAGTAGAGCGGCTAGAGAAATCAAATTCGATATGGCTCTCATGAGTCTCGGGATGAAAGACCTCATCCTGGCGGAAAATGAACAGGAGCGACTAGCTATTATTCAGGGCATTGACACGTACGAAGCCGACGCGTCCGGGCAATTCGATATCCTTTATAAACGGTACCTCGGGCCACGAAAAGATGTTGACGAGGTCTACAACGAATTCCGCCAATACGTCTCAATCAAGGGAGAGACCCTACGGCTGCTAAGAGAAGGAAAGGTATCTGAAGCTGCAAACCGCACCAAATATTCCGGCCTAGGGAGCCAAAAAGTAGAAACGGTTCTACGACAAATTCAGGATGTGCTCGATTTCCAGAAAAAGAGGGGTAAACGGTTTTACCTCGACTCCCAAAAGCACAAAGATGACCTGAGGCTGCAGCTTGGAATAGTTCTCGGAGCTATTCTCCTACTCTCGGGAGGTATAGGTTATGCCCTGCTGAAAAGGATCAAGGATCCGCTGAACGAATTGACCTCGGTTACGGATAAGTACCGGCAAGGAAACCGGGACGCACGCAGCCGGTACGTGTCTAAGAATGAATTCGGAACACTCTCCGCCGCGTTCAACTCCCTCGCGGACACAATTCAGACGGAAATGAGGAGCAGAGAGAACGTCAGCAGGATTGCCGAGGTCATGGTCAGGGAAGAAGAGCTGCGCTCCTTCTGCCTATCGTTGCTGAAGGCGCTGTTACAGCATACAGGATCACAGATCGGAGCCGTGTATCTTCTGAACCACCAGGGAACCGATTTCGAGCATTTCGAGTCCATCGGGATGAGCGCAGACGCGCACACATCCTTTTCGGTTGAGGGGCGTGAAGGAGAGTTTGGAGCGGTCCTGGCAACGCGGCAGATCCAGCACGTTCAGGACATCCCAGCGGACACGCACTTTGTCTTCTCTACAGTTAGCGGAGATCTCAGGCCCAAGGAAATCTTGACCATCCCAATCCTGGCCGGACCGGAAGTCGCTGCGGTGTTCTCCCTGGCAAGCGTCCGGAATTATGACGAGTCGGCAGTTCGCCTGGTAAAGGATGTCTGGAGGGTTATGGCCGCACGCTTTAACGGCGTGCAGGCTAACCGGCAAATCAGGGAATTTTCCGAGAAGCTCGAACATCAGAACCGTGAGCTTGAGGCTCAGAAGAGAGAGTTGACGGCCCAGGCCGATGAACTGGGCGAGCAGAATGTTGAGCTGGAAATGCAGAAGAGGCAACTGGACGAAGCCAACCGGCTGAAAACCAGCTTCCTTTCCAACATGAGTCATGAACTGCGCACACCGCTCAATTCGGTGATCGCACTTTCGGGTGTGCTGAACCGCCGCCTTGCCAAGGTGATCCCGGAGGAGGAATACAGCTACCTTGAGGTGATTGAACGAAACGGCAAACACCTGTTGTCGCTGATCAACGACATCCTCGACTTGGCACGTATCGAAGCCGGTCGTGAAGAACTCACTCTCCACAGCTTTTCTGTAAAACAAGTTACCGGAGAGATTCTTGAGATGCTCGAACCTCAGGCGCGACAGAAAAGCATCGCCCTTATCAATTCCGTGTGCGATACCCTGCCCCTTGTTACCAGCGATCTGGATAAGGTCCGGCACATTCTGCAGAATCTCGTTGCCAATGCTGTCAAGTTCACCGAGGCGGGACAGGTCGCAATCTCAGCAACTCAAGTGGAAGGCGACATACGGATTTCGGTGACCGACACGGGTATAGGAATTCATGAAGACCGGCTTTCCTGTATTTTCGATGAATTCCGGCAGGCGGACGAAAGCACATCCAAGAGATACGGCGGCACAGGGCTGGGACTGGCCATTGCCCAAAAATACGCCACCCTGCTCAGGGGCCACATTGAAGTCGAAAGCGTCCCCGGCAAAGGCTCCACCTTTACGCTCACCCTGCCGGTAACACTGGAGGCCTTGCACCCCGGAGGAAAGACAGAGGGAACTGCAGAATACGATGCTCCCGCAGGATCAATTGCTCAGACTTTCGACCCGGCCGGTCAAGGCATCAGCATCCTCTTGGTGGAAGACAGCGAACCGGCCATTGTCCAGATGAAGGATATCCTCGCCGACCAAGGGTACCGCATCCTGGTGGCGCACAACGGAAGGGAAGCGCTGGAACAAATCGAAAGAGACCTGCCCGACGCAGTGATTCTGGACCTGATGATGCCAGAGGTGGATGGTTTTGAAGTTCTCGCCAGGATAAGGAACGCAGAAAGGACCAGGCATGTACCGGTGGTGATCCTCACGGCCAAGCATGTGACAGCGGAAGAACTGCGATTTCTGAAAGGAAATCATATTCATCAGCTCATTCAAAAGGGCGATATCAACAGAACAGATCTGCTGGCTGCGGTGGCGGCAATGGTGAGACCTCGCGCCGTGGAGAAAGGCTTGCCCCAAGTAAAACCGGTCCGGACGCAACCACAGGGTAAACCGGTCATCCTGGTAGTGGAAGATAATCCCGATAACATGCTGACTGCACGGGCGCTTCTGAAAGACCACTACGAGGTCATCGAAGCTGAAGACGGCAAGGCGGGTGTCGAGCAGGCCATTGCTCACAAACCCGACCTTATCTTGATGGATATTTCCCTGCCGGTGATGGATGGAATCACTGCGCTCAAAGGGATCAGAGAAGAAAAGGAGCTGCGGGAAATTCCGGTGATTGCTCTCACGGCAAGTGCTATGAAAGGCAATCGGGAGGATATCCTCGCCCACGGATTTGACGGCTACATTGCCAAGCCCATCGAAGAAAGGTCATTCCTGGAAATCATACAGGAGAAACTCCATGGCAACGAATAGCATGAAGATCCTGGCCATAGACGACAATCGAGACAATCTGACCAGTTTGAAGGCCGTTCTGAAAGACGCCTTGCCGGAAGCAACAGTGATTACTTCGCTGAACGGACGACAAGGGATTGAACTGGCTGTGGCGGAACATCCGGATGTCATACTGCTCGACATCGTGATGCCGGGGATGGACGGGTTTGAAGTATGCAGGAAGCTAAAGGCTGACGAGCGCTCGCGCGGCATTCCGGTGGTCTTCCTTACCGCACAGAA
Organism: Desulfomonilaceae bacterium; assembly: GCA_041741735.1. Taxonomy (GTDB): domain Bacteria; phylum Desulfobacterota; class Desulfomonilia; order Desulfomonilales; family Desulfomonilaceae; genus JBGSJS01. The sequence continues at coordinate 107,807 of JBGSJS010000109.1, forward strand.
GACAGACACGCAAAGCCGCATCAAGGCCCTGGAAGCAGGCGGTGAAGCCTTCCTCGCCAAGCCGATTGACGAAACGGAACTGACGGCCCAAGTCAGGGTGATGGCCAAAATCAAAGAGGTAAATGAATCTCAAATCGAAGAAGAGAAACGCCTGACAACTTTGGTCGCCGAACGTACCCATGAACTCGAAAGCAGTCGCACCGCTGCGCTCAACCTTCTGGAAGACCTCAGGGCGGAAAATGAAGCCCGCCAGAAGACGGAAGAGTCTTTGCGGGAGTCGGAGGGAAGGTATCGGGACCTCATCGAAAACCTCAATGACATTGTCTTCCAGACCGATTTCGACGGGGTGCTCACCTATGTCAGCCCCCAGATTAGGGGCTTGCTGGGATACGAGCCTTCGGAAGTCGAGGGACAGCATTTCGCGTCCCTTGTTCACCCGGAGGACCTTGATGATCTGACCAGGAGTTTTCAGGATGTTTTGGCCGGACAGCTCCATTCGAGCGATTTCAGGATTCGCACGAAGTCCGGGGATTACCGCTGGATGAGGAGTTCCAGCAAACCGATGAGAAAGGATGGCAGGGTATTGGGTATCCAGGGCCTCGCCACGGACATCAGCGAGGTCAAGAAGTCAGAGGAGGCGCTGAGGGCTAGCGAGTCGAAATACCGTACGCTCGTTGAGCATTCGATACAAGGGCTTGTTGTCGCACAATCAGATCCCGTACGTTTAAGTTTCGTCAGCGGGCCCATGGAGGAAATCACGGGATACTCTCCAAAAGAGATGAGGGCTATGAGTCCCAATGAGCTTTCTGCGTTGATTCACGAGGAGGATCGAGAAGCGTTTTTTCGAAACTTTCAAGACCGCTTGGCAGGCAAAGACGTTCCTAAAAGAAGCGAGTATCGGATCATAAATAAAAATGGGGGGATTGGTTGGATTGAAATTTCCAGCACAGTCACTGAGTATAACGGAAAGCCCGCCACCCAGACTGTGTTCATGGACATTACCGAACGCAAGGCCTTGGAAAAAGGACTTATCGAAGCCCAAAAGATGGAAGCAGTGGGAACTTTGGCCGGTGGGATAGCCCATGACTTCAATAATCTTCTGCACATCATCTCCGGTCATTCAGAGCTACTGGATATGGAGCTTGCCGAGCGAGAATTGAAATTCGGGGAGCTCGATGCTATTCGTCAGTCAGCTCATCGCGGGGCCGACCTGGTGAAACAGATTCTGACCTTCAGCAGAAAGCTCGATGCCAAGTTCGAATCCATAAATCTCAACGAAGAAGTGAGAGGCACTGAAAGACTCCTGTATCGCACAATACCAAAAATGATCGACATTGAACTTCGTCTTGAAGAGGGATTAGATAGAGTGCGGGCGGATTCCACGCAGATAGAGCAAATGCTCATAAACCTAGCCGTCAATGCGAAAGACGCTATGCCGGATGGCGGTAAACTAACCATTGAGACCCAGAACGTGATTCTTGATGAAGACTATGGCCCTAGTCAAGAGGAACTTGTCCCTGGCCAGTATGTTCTTCTCAAGGTTTCCGACACAGGTCACGGCATGGAAGAGGATGTTCGGCAGCACATTTTCGAGCCCTTCTTTACGACCAAAGGACTCGCCGACGGAACCGGGTTGGGTCTTGCCACGGCGTTCGGCATCGTGAAGATGCACGGAGGACATATAACATGCGAGAGCCAGATCGGCCGGGGGACGACCTTCAACATTTACTTCCCAGCAATGGAGCCAGCCAAATCAGAGGTTGTGATGGAGCAGGAAGCACCTCCGGTCGCGGGCGGCACCGAGACGATTCTCGTGGTCGATGACGAGCCTATGATTAGAGAGCTGGCAAAAAGGATTTTGGAGAAATCAGGATACTCGGTCCTTACAGCGGGCAGTGGAAAAGAGGGGATAGAAGTCTACGCTGAGCACAAATCAGGCATCGCTCTTGTTATCCTCGATCTGATCATGCCGGAGATTGGTGGGAAGCAGTGCCTTGAGGAACTCCTTAAGATCAACCCACAGGTAAAGGCTCTCATCGCAAGCGGCTTCGCTGTTAAAGGCGACACAAAGACGTTTCTGGATACCGAAGCCAAAGGCATAGTGCCCAAGCCCTTCAACATGAGAAAACTTCTCCGCTCTGTCCGTCATGTTCTTGATGGGATGTGACATCATCACGAAGAGAGGGCGGTCAGAGGACGTAAACAACTCAAGAGACAAGAAACCCCGCTTCAATACTTCTAATTTGCACGTTGGGGTACCTTTCCTTTCCATCACAGTGGGGTCTATTATACATGTGGGGACGGGAAGACTATGCAATCATCCAACACAGTCTCCCTCTTTGTCTCACATTACGGACATACGGGAGGCGTTACTGGTATGGTAGTTCAGGAACAGCGTTACTTGTGTGACAACGTTTAAGAGCAGTGTGCCCACTGAGTAACAGTGTATGAGAGCTATTGTGTGACCAGTTTATGAACATCTTACCCTACAGATTTCTGATAGGACTTCTTCTTCACTTCGCTTTACCGAGTGCAACCTTTTCTCCGGCGTTGCCGTTTCCGTCGGTGCGTGCTGTTCGGGTTTCAGCAGCAACCCGGTAGGCGAAAACCTACCTACCATACCCTTTATGGGACTCGTATATCTGTTCAATCACAGCGACCGCCTCCGAAGTCGGCTCTATGAAGAGGCAATAGTTTATCCTGATTTTCGCAGTCGATTTTCGTTTTAAGGCATGGAAAGAAAACCGCTATAAACAACCCAGAGTGCCCGTCATAGATCCGTTGAGCAAGAAGATATTTCATCGGAGGAAGTAGGTTAGTTAAAACACGACACAGGAATTCGGACGACGGCGTCATCAGAAACTTCTGGCCTCGCTCTGTACGATGCCTCGCTTCAGGAGGCTATTAGATAGAATTCGTCCATGCCAATCCACAAACGGGCATTTCCTGCTATTACAGCTTCCAGAGCTGATTTAAGGGTCGCCCTACGATTGCGCCCCGACCTTCTTCTCGAATGAAAATCGACTTTCCCTCAGAGGCGTCGTCGAACTCAGTCCTCAGAGACCTTTTCCAAAACGTCTATGTACGCACTTACGGCTTTGAGGAGAGCCTCTTTCGCCTCGGCAGCGACCTTGAGATCCTGTGGAGACAAATACTCCCGCGCCAGCATCTCATCCATTCGCTTGTTGAGCACGGTGATGTGATCGGGAAAGGTCAGTGCTTGCAGTTCAACCTCGTTCTCTTCCACGGGCTGTGCATCTGGGACTGCGGAAAGCAGTATTTCCTCTTCAACAGCCGTGATAGCCGCGCTTACCGATACGGGAGGTTTCTTGACTTGGGCGCTCCAGCTTCCAGCTTTTTTCCAGCTGGAGATCGTGGCAGCGCTAACCCCGACTTTAGTAGCGAGGGCCTTGTTGCTGATACCCCCGCCCGACTCCGTGTACAGCTTCAGAGCCTCTTCTTGCTTAACCACTTTCCTTACTACCGTGGGCCGCTTTGCCGCGAGAGCCTTGGGCTTGGGTTGCTCGATTTTTGCCGCAGGAGCCTTGGGCTTGGGTTTGGGTTTGGGCTTGTGCTCCTCAAGATTGGCCGCCCAGTTGTCTTGCTTTTTCCATCTCCCCACGGATAGAGGATGTACGCCAAGCTTATCGGCTATTTCCTTGTTGGTCGCTTTTCCACCTGACTGGAGGAACAGCGTTACGGCATTCGTACGTGCTTCTTTCTTCATTTTCTCCCTCTGAGCGCTACGTCTGGTCTATTCTTTCTCGCAATTCCTTTCCCGCCTTGAAGAAAGGAAGTAGCTTATCAGGAACGATGGTCAGTTCTCCTGTGGCGGGATTGCGTCCGGGGTACCCCTTATAATGCCTTACCTCAAAGGAACCGAACCCGCGTATTGAGGTGGACCCCTTTGTCAAGACAAAATTTGAACTTTTTTAAGGTTGAAAAGTACACCTCGGTACTGGGTGAATGTCCCTGGTTTCCGGCTC
>JBGSJS010000110.1:0-2505 GCA_041741735.1 Desulfomonilaceae bacterium
GGTTGTCATTCGCTATCCATGGCTACATGCGACAAACTACCTTGCCCACGCCGGGGTAATGTGCATCCCGAACTGTTGTAACATGTAACGACTCTGTCACCATGCCTCGCATGAGCCAAGAGCAGACTTGACCCCTTTTTCTGTCACCATGCCTCGCATGAGCCAAGAGCAGACTTGACCCCTTTTTTGATTTTGGTGTGAGCCAGTAGTAGGGATCCGGTTTGTCTGCATTGGGCCCGCTTTGACCGGAAGGTTCACCTTTCAAGTTTAGAGGGTGGGAAACTGGGCACGCGGGATTCCACCCGTCGAGCTGAGGGAGTCGCGGTGGTTCGTAACCAGTTGAAGTGGTGAAAGGTATTACATCACTGGCGAATTTGCGCAATCGCTTAGAAGCGGTCTCACCGCCCTTGTCTGCCGGATCGTCTGTTCCACCTGAATTTATGAATCTTAGAATAAAAACAGGGCACAGCCAAGCAGCAGCGAGAAGCCCGCCCCATGTGACTAGGACCCCACCTACCACCTTACCGACAAATTGATCAAGCTTCTTTTTCCTGATCCAGGCGAGTCGTAGTTTCATCGCATCATCAAAGGCAGCGTCCTGAGCAGCGGGACTATTTATGAAATCTTCGCGACTGTTGATCTTTCCTTTGCCCGTCCACGTGCCCACCCAGTCTATGATTGACTTCGAACAGTCCTTATTGTAGTATTTGAGGTCTTCGAGAAGTTGTTCGCCAAACTGATATCTGCCGAGGTGAGCATTTCCTGTGCGGCCCGCAGTGTAACCTTCCTTGGCTCCTTCTTCTCTCCCGACGTGATCCCTGAAGTCTTTCCATTTCTTGTCTGTAACGTCGATGCTGGTAGCCACAATCCCTCCTTGTCATCCTACGTGTTCAGTTGGCCTCTTTGGATTTCAAGTATCTGACAACTTTCTCATTTACAGGAATGCACCCGCATTTGCCGCACGCCTTGTACGGATCGGCGAGATATTTGAGTACGCTGATCCCCTCTTTATTCTTGGCTTTTATGTCAGCACCCCGATTCACAAGTACTTTGGCGACTTCAAGGCTGTCCACAATGAACAGCGGTGTATCGCCATACTCATTACGGGCGTTTACGTCCGCTCCATAATCCAAAAGAATCTCAGTTATCGCCTTTTCACCGAGACTTACCGCCGTAAACAAGGGCGAGCATCCTTGAATCTTGGGATTCGCCCCGTATTTTAGGAACAGTTTAACGACCTCAGCGGAACGGCTATGTATCGCCCAGACAAGTACCGGCACCCCGGAAGAGTTGACGGATAGCGGTACCAACCCATTCGCGTCAGCCCCGTGAGACAGCAATAGACGCGCTATTTCCAGCCTCGCTTTCGCTGAGCCTCGGTACGGTTCCATTGAGAAGAGAAATACGAGAGGGGGCATACCTCGTTCGTTGGTCAGGCCGACACTTACCTCTTGATCAAGCAACCGTGAGACGCTCTGGACATCTCCCGCATCTATCGCAGCGAACAACTCGACAGACTGCGCCTTCTTAACATCTTCCTCTTTTGTCGGAATATCGGCCTGTGCAGGCTGGCTCTTGCCTTTGGGGGATCGGATTCGGGCAGTCGTGCCGTTGCGTTTCGAGGGTACGGGCTCGATCCTCGAGTGGGGATATCCAGAGCATGATGCGGGCCAGCTAGTCGCGGACTGTGAAGATACACACGAACAGTGGCTCCATCCAGTTTCTACCTGAGCCGCAACGGTAACCAAGATAACCAGCAAACCGCAGACTGCAAGCAAACATGCATACTTGATTTCAAAGATGACTTTCATGGCCTTCTCCCTTCATCCCAACGATGCCCTGTGCCCATAACCGGCTTTCTGGGGCTCTTCTAATTCCCATCGAGCTGAGGGCGGATTCGGCTAGTCCCTTAGTAGCCCCATTTCCGCATTCGGCCCCGCCCGACCGTCCCGAGCGAGGAACTCTTCTGCAGCCCTTTTCAGTAGAGACGGGAAGTCGTCGCCCATGGCTTCCAATGCAATGAAGGTTTCCTCGCTCAGCACAGACTTCAGGACCTTGATTTGTCCGGCCGACAACTTGCGGCTGTTCTTCTCCTCTTCTCCCAGCTCCATCTTGCGAATCAAGTCGTACGCCTTGTTGATGGTGAGCCTGTCATCTCTCACATCCTCTTGAATGTCAGGCGTGCCGTCTCTGCGAATCTTCCGTATCTTGTCCACCTTGCGATAATGGCAGCCGATGAGCTGCGCGGTCCTTCGGGCCGATGCCGAACGCCCCACGAAATTGCTGACACCTGTCAGCAATTCTTCTTCCTCGCCGTCTTCTTTGTGTCTCCCTCGAGCCATGAGCGTGTCGTACTGTTCACAGAGCCGATAAATACAGTTGAAAGCCAATGAGCCTTCGTTCAGGTCCTTCCCAAAGGTCGAACCGGATGCTTTGAGAACAGCGGCGCCTACTTGGGATCTATGGCATACCCGATAGTGGAGCGCGGGCGGCTTTCCGTAGGCT
>JBGSJS010000111.1:0-2249 GCA_041741735.1 Desulfomonilaceae bacterium
GCGAGTCGCCCGCGCGCAGCAGCGCGATGCCGAAAAGGCGCTGCGCAAGATCGAGGCGCAGATCGAAAAACTGGCCGCCGAACAGGCCGCGCTGACCCAGGAGATGATGTCGCGCCGCGATGCCGACTTTGCGGCCATCAACATCCGGCTCGCCCGGATCCAGCAGGAAACCAAGGCGCTGGAATCCGAGTGGGAAACTGCCGCCGAGGCGCTGGAGGCGTAGGGATCACTTGCGCCATGCGGCACCGGGCCGAAACACCATGATAATGGGTTTGATAAGATTAACGCTCCGGATCACCGACGCCGCGCGTATGACAACCAGAATGGAGTTGAAACGCTATCGCGGCGTTCGGTGAATCCGTTTGTTCGCACATTCTCTTCATATACCGAGTCGAAAGCAAACCAAGGTTGGTGAAGTCATTCCGCGTTTTAGCGCTTTTCTGGCCGACCGGCAGGTGGCGTTAGTCGAACGACCCGCACGAATCGAACCGTCAGGTCGGTCGTATCACCATTGACGATTCGGAAGTCCATTTCGTCTCGCTGACGGTTCTGGAATGTTGCATCGTCCACGACCAGCGTTGCTGTCTTCCACTTCCCATCGCCCAGACCTTCCACCGGCATCGTTTTCTTGTAGGCTTCCCCTTTCGAGTCGTATTCGCACCACCATCGCCCCTTCGATTGATCAAGATAAGTCACCTTGATCTGCACCGTATTCCGTCCACCCTTCATGAACAGATCGTCCACACCGAAATAGATGCAGGCACTCCCATGTGCAAGGTCCGTCCGACGGGCCTCGAGGGCTTCTTCGTTGAATCTGACGGGGGACTTCACCGGGTAAACAGCGACCGTCTTGCCGTCAGGCGCGACCTCGCGCTGGATCAGCCATCGTTCCCAGTTGCGGACAACCCACGGGCCGCGGTGGCCGAGTTGATAGCGAGACCACTCTTGGTAAACATCACGTCCTTCACGGAGAGCACACCATGCATCGGGTGAGTCCCAGTAATGGCGGCCAAGGGTTTTGAGCATATACTGATGCACCGAACCGCCCTTTTTCCAAATCCGTTCAGCTAGGAACACGCAGTTGACGCGGATCGCCAGGCTCTTCAAGGCTGTCATCTTGAGCTGGTAGTAGTTCTCCCATGGGATGTTGGAGTTGGCGATCTCCTCGTTCTCGGCTCCAATGATCCGTTTCGGGTTAGCAATGAGCGGGTTCTTTTCGTCCACAACAAAGTAGCGGGCACCGTCAATCTCCACGGCGGGCACGCCGTAGACCGGCATATCGCCGGTAAGAAAATCAAATTTCTCCAAAAGCCCAAACCGGGTGCTGCCACCTTTCTCCCAGACGGATTCGAAGAGCTTTCGTCCGATGGCTTTCTGCCATTCGAGGTCGCCATCGCACTGAGGAAGGTTGTCCTGGCCGGTGAACATCAATTTGTGCGCGTTCTCTCTTCCGTAAGCATCGACATAGTCGTTCACGAGGTCTCGCCACCAACTTATGAAGTCCTCCGGCTTCATCCCCCCGGCCCGCATCTCCTTGACAAACGTGACACCAAATTCGCCCCACGCCCATGCGCCGGGAATATACGAGAACTTGAGTCGCGGATGCGCTCCGAAACCATGTTGTTTGAAGCTGATGAGGAGCTTCTTGAACTCTGCCTTGAGGCCGGGGTGCCACAGGGGAAGGTAGTCCCCACCCGTCTTCTGTCCCCAGTTGTCGGCTGTGGGGTCGCCTTTGAGTATCTGGGCCCTGAGATCGGGGTATTTCTTGAGCAGCCAGTCTGGGCAGTGGATGACGTGGGAATTTTCCAATCGCGTATAGACATCGTTCTTCCCGGCAAGCGCCGTTTTGAGCTGTGACCAATCGAAGACTCCTTCGCGGGGATTGACGTCCTTCCAGCGAAACGAGACGAGTTTCAGAGTTTGATCGGGAACATCTGACGGGTTCTCGCCGTAGAAGCCCACGACGTCCGGAAGTGGCGTCACCCATTCGGGCAACCACCAGTCATCCTCGCTCATCTGTTGTTGAGACGGATCCGGGGCAGCCCACAAGGAAGAGGATGCCAATAAGACGAGGAACAGGAGTGTTACACATAAGGCGTAGGGTACGTCTGTCTTGTCCGGATATAGGTTGTCACTTTGGAAAGGAAAAGGTCCAAGGTGAAGACGGTAATACGCTACAGTGAGGCATTCAAGAGACAGGTGGTGGACGAGATTGCCCGGGGCAAGTTCTCTTCCCCGTACAAGGCCCA
>JBGSJS010000112.1:0-4050 GCA_041741735.1 Desulfomonilaceae bacterium
ATGTGGTGCCCCTTGAATAAGCATCTGATTTGAAAATAGAATGTAGCACGCCATGCCTCCGCAATGCAAGAACCAAATGCCATTAACCTCCATAATATCCAATCCTTGTCCTAATATCTCTCTCCACAATTAGGACACTGCAGGTCAAGTCCGACAGCCTCCTAGACGAGGAGGGTGGCAAGGCTTTCGTTGGAGTCAAACCGGGTGAATACGTCCTCATGACCGTATCTGATACGGGTCATGGGATGGACAAAGAAACGCTGGATCACGTATTCGAGCCTTTCTACACGACCAAGGAAGTTGGGAAAGGAACTGGTCTGGGGCTAGCTATGGTCTATGGAATCGTTCACCACCACGGTGGCCATATCACCTGCTACAGCGAACCAGGTGAAGGCACAACCTTCAAAACCTATTTCCCAGCCGTAGAAATGGAAATAAGCCCTGACGTTGCAGCCACCGGAATAATGCAAGCATTTGGAACAGGGACGATTCTGCTGGTGGATGACGAAGAGTTTATACGAGACTTGGGAAGAAGGATTCTGGAGCGTTCAGGTTACACGGTTCTGACCGCATCCGGCGGAAAAGAGGCATTGGAATTGTACAGGCGGGAAAGGGAGAAGATTTCTCTCGTGATTCTCGATGTCATCATGCCGGAGATGGGCGGAAAGCAATGCCTTGAGGAACTTCTGCGGATTGATCCAAATGCACGAATTCTTATAGCCAGCGGATACTCTGGAGAGGGACCAGCGAAGGATGCTCTGCAAGGCGGGGCAAAACGGTTCGTTTCAAAACCCTTTGATATGAGACAACTTCTCCAAACCGTTCGCAAGGTTCTGGATGGTGAATAGAATGTTTGTCAACGAATCCAGGCAACCACCTTCTCCGGTCAATGACCAAGAACTGGTTCTTTCTAAAGCGAGACATCGTCAGATGCAATCATTTCCACGCTGGTTGATCGTTGCTACCGGGCTAGTGATGCTGACCCTGATTGGCGGAGGCTACTGGTTCTATATCTACCAAGAGCAAACTTTTCGTGAAAACTCGGAAGCCAACCTCCAGGCTGCTGCCGAATTGAAGGTGAATCAGATAGCAGAGTGGCGATCCGAGAAACTACGGGATGCCGAAGCGTTCACGGCGGGCCCACTCTTGACTGATGCGGTGGATCGATGGCTTGCGAACCCGCAGTCGGACCTTGCCGAAAAGATTCTTTCCCAATTCAGATCTATGCAGGAGCTTTTCCATTACCGAGACGTGATGCTCGTGGACCGTGACGGGCAGGTCCGCCTCAGTCTTCGTAAGCATCATGGCTCTCTTCATGAAGAAGCAGCACGCTCTCTGGTCGAAGCATTGCGGGAAGGGAGACCGGTGATGACAGAGCTGCATGCTGGTCCCGCTGAACTACCTCCCCACATTGACGTTGTGGCTCCCCTTTTCTCCGAGACAGACAAAACAAGAGATCCAACTGGTGCCGTAATCCTTCAGATTGATGCTCGGCAGTTCCTCTATCCCCTGATACAGTTTTGGCCAACGCCAAGCGTTAGCGCCGAAACCCTTCTGGTGCGGAAGGACGGCAACGCAGTCCTTTTCCTCAACGACCTACGCCACCAACCGGACACCGCTCTCAAGTTACGAATCCCCTTGAGTAGGACGGATGTACCTGCTGTAATGGCAGTTCTGGGCAAGGAGGGCATCGTTCAAGGGAAGGACTATCGAGGGGTTACTGTGCTGTCGGTCCTGAAAGCCGTCCCGAATTCTCCGTGGTTCATGGTGTCTAAGATGGATGAGGCGGAAGCTCTCGCCGGTTGGCGATTCCGTTCCATCATTATTCTGGTTCTCGTCATAGCACTCCTGACCTCTTTATTCACTGCCGTTGGCGTGGTCTGGCAGAAAACGGGAAAAGCCCATTACAAGGAATTGTTTCTTGCGGAGACCGCCTTGCGAAAGGTGGAAGGAGGTTATCGTATCACCTTAATGAGCGTTGGCGATGGAATCATCTCCACGGACGTTGACGGCAGGGTGGAGATCCTCAACCCGGTCGCAGAAGCCCTCACCGGCTGGAGTCAGGAAGAAGCCAGCGGCAAGCCACTGGAGGAGGTGTTCCGCATCTTCAATGAGGAGACTCGCCAACCGGTAGAAAACCCGGTGAGTAAAGTCCTGGGCGAAGGACTCGTTGTGGGCCTGGCGAACCATACAGTAATCATGGCACGAGAGGGCACAGAGCATCCCATAGCTGACAGCGCAGCGCCAATCAGGGACGAGCATGGAGAAATTATAGGCGTAGTCTTGGTGTTTCGCGATCAATCTGAGCAGCGAGCCGCACAGAGGCTCCTGGAACAGGAAAAGGAAAAGGCGCAACAGTATCTCGACGTCGCCGGGGTAATGTTAATTGCGCTCGATACCAGCGGTCACGTGACAATGGTAAACAGAAAAGGTTGCGAGATCCTTGGTCACCAAGAAGGCGACATTTTGGGAAAGGATTGGTTTGAGAACTTTCTCCCGGACAAAGTTAGAGACGAGGTCAAGGGGGCTTTTTCCAGAATCATTTCAGGGCATCTGGAGATGGACGAGTACGTGGAGTCCGTCGTCCTTGCCAGTAGTGGAGAAGCAAGACTCATAGCTTGGCATAACTCAATATTGAGAGATCAGGACGGCTCCATAATTGGAACATTGTCTTCCGGAGAGGACATTACCGATCGCAAGCGGACAGAAGACGATCTTCTCAATTCAGAGGCTCGTCTTTGGGACTTGTACGACAATGCTCCAAACGCATATTTTTCCGTGGGTACCGATGGGCGCATCATCAAGTGTAATAAAGGTGCCGAGGAATTGCTCGGTTATCCCAGAGAAATGTTGATAGGAAAACGGGTTCTTGACCTCTATGTGGATGGTCAGGAAGGTAAAGAGAAGGCGGCAAAGATCTTTCAAGAGTTCATGTCTGGGGAACAGGTAACTAATGAAGAACTTCAAATGCAACAAGCGGACGGTTCGCCGATATGGATCAGTCTCTCGGTGAATGCGCTCCGGGATGCTGACGGAAAGATTGTTGAAAGCCGTTCCGCTGTTGTGAACATCACGGAGCGCAAAGCGGTGGAAGAAGCTCTGCGAGAAAGTGAAGAGCGGTACAGGGCAGTTTTTGATAATGCAGGCATTGGAATAGACTTGCTGGATAGGGATGGAAGAATTCTTCAAGTGAATCAGTCTCTATCGGATATGCTCGGCTATTCTGATGAGGAATTTCGCCAACTTACTTTCCTGGACATCACCTACCCTGAAGAACGGGACGTCTCCAAAAGCAAACTCGAAGCCCTCATGACGGGGGAGATCGATTCCTACAGACTTGAAAAACGTTATCTGAAAAAAGATCAGAGCGTTCTTTGGGCAGACCTTACCACTTCAGCCATACGTGGACCAAAAGGAGAGCATTTAGGGGCGATAGGGGTTGTTTCAGATATCACCGACCGCAAGAAAGCGGAGGGGGCGTTGCGAGAGAGTGAACACCAGTATCGAACCCTCATGACTGCCTCTCCAGATGCAATGTTCGTGGACGTTAATGGGAGCATAGTTTATGCCAATGATTCAGCCGCAAAGATGTTTGATGTCGAATCACCAGAGTTGTTAATCGGAAAAAGTCCCCAAGACCTGGTTCATCCTGAAGGACTTGAAGAGGTGCAAGCGAGAATAGAAACTCGGTATAACGACCGTACTGCAGATTCTCCACATGAGCAGAAATTCCTTGGATCTAACGAGAAAGTGATCATTGGAGAAGTAGCTGCGGTTCCTACAACTTTTCAGGGCAAACAGGCAATTCTCGTCGTTGTCCGCGACATTTCTGAACGTAAACGTTTGGAGGAATTCGCCCTTCAGAGCGCTCGACTTAAGTCCGTAGCCGACCTTTCCTCCGGTGTTGCCCATCACTTCAACAATCTTCTTCAGATCGTGATGGCAAGTACAAGCCTGTCCCTTTTTGAGCTGGAGTCTGGAGACCTGACCCAAATCAAGACCAATTTGGAAAAGATGCTTCAGGCTGCCACGCTTGGAGCTGAGACGGTC
>JBGSJS010000113.1:0-39757 GCA_041741735.1 Desulfomonilaceae bacterium
TCAAAAACTTGAAGAATTGGTTCAATCCATTGTCAAGAAACACGGCATCGATGCTGAAGTATTAAAGGTAGAGGACATCAAAGTCTTCAGTCAGTACGGCGTTTTTATGACCCCCGCCCTGGTGGTGGATGGCGAGGTCAAGGTGGCCGGCAAGATTCCCAAGGAGTCCGAAATCCTGAAGTGGTTATCTGCCTAAGAGGATTTGGGCTGAATCGAGGATGGCTGCTCTTGTGCTAATTCGGTCTTGACAGCCATGGATTGCCGTGGTACGGATGCCGTGAGTCATGGGAAGTTGATTCCGATCATTGACCGGCGAGTGGATTCGGCCCGGAAATCAGATAAAGAGCCATGATACGGGCCGTGAGATGAGTGGAGTATGAAGAAAATCGGCGCACACAGGAGATGGACTACCGTTGTGATGGGTCTCGTGCTGGCTTGCCAGCTATTGACCGGAACGGGATTTTTCTGCGCCGGCCTGACCTCGCATGTTTCGCGCCCCTGGGTCAGTGACCGAACGGCCTTTGTCGACTCAAATGCATCCGTGGAAGACTTGTCCGAAGACGCGAGTAACGGCGCGGTGAGCGAGCGCGAATCTGTTCCTTGTACCTGCAAGAAGCACAAGAAATGCCCGACCATTCCTCGATCGGCTCTAACCTCGTATCCCATTCATCGATTCCTCAAAGTCGAGCGACTCGCTAAGGCAGATTGTTGGGATCATCTCGCTCCCATTGCAAAGGATCACCGCTTCGCCTTGCGAGGCGGCCCGCCATACCTGGAATTGGAATCGGGCTGCCCGATCCATTCCTTCAGCCCTCTTGAGGCTACCTGCGTACTCTTGATCTGACATTCCCGCATAAAGCTTCCCCATAAGTTTCCTCGATCCATGACAAAGGAAACGGCATTCATGTGCTTTGTCCTGCCGTTTCGAATTTAGGATCGAGCATCTACACAGTCATTCTCAGACGTCTGCGTCTGACAAACGACTTCTCTCGGTCACGTGGTGTGGCCGTGTGTGAACCCTATGAAAACACAAAAGAAAGAAGGAGGTCCTATGATCGGAAAGAGCTCATTTACCAAAAAGCTTGCACTATTTGTTGTTACCACACTCTGTGTTGCGCTGGCCGCCGCTCCGGCGTGCTTGGCGGAGCCCAAGATCAATCTTCAAACGCTCCTATCTAAGCGAGTTCCCATACTCTTGGAATTCGGACGAGGCTGGTGCATTCCGTGCAAATACATGAAGCCTATTCTCAGCGACATGTCCAAAGCATTCGCCGGCCGTGCCATCGTCACCACCGTCGATATGGACGCAAACAAGGATCTGGTGAGGAGCTTCAACATCAGAATGATGCCGACCCAGGTTTTCTTGTTACCGGACGGTAAGGAGTTCTTCAGAAACGAGGGCACACTCGAGCGTGAACAGATAGCCCAAGTGTTTGCCAAGATGGGAGTTCAAGGGTCCTCTTCGGGAGCCGGCCCGGGTCGGGTTCCGCCGCAGGCTCAATCCGGCCGGCCGCTTCCTGCCGGCAGGTAAAATGACTCGATCCGATTGGGGCGGGCTTGGAAGATGGGGCGGAGTTGATAAAGCCGAAATCTGAGGGCTCGCCCTGCAATTACATGAACAAGGAACCTTGCATCAAAAGGATGCTCAGGTAGAGCACATCGATTACAGGAGATTGAGCATGGAATCACTATTTGGAGTCGTTCAGCAGTGGGTCTCCTCTGGGAGCATTTGGCTGGCTGCCGGGGGTTCACTCGTCGGCGGTGCACTGACAGCCATGAACCCCTGTGTTCTCGTCATGGTCCCGCTTTTGATAGGCTTTATCGGGGGCATGGACGAAGAGATGAATACCTGGAAGGCTTTTCTCTTCACGTTGGTCTTCATTCTGGGATTCAGCGTGGAACTGGCCATCCTCTTTACCGTAGGATTGGCGGCAGCCCCATTCCTCCAATCTCAGTACATGGTTTACGTGGTGGCGGTGATCTGCGTGCTTTTGGGACTCCACTTCATGGATCTCGTGCACATTCCGCTGCCGATATCTCAGGATAAGCTACCCAAGCACACCGGCTTCCTGGGCGCAGCCTTGTTCGGGTTCATGTTCGGACTGGTGTCGCTTCCCTGCACAGGCCCTGCACTGCTGTTGATCGTGAGTGTTATTCCTCTGAAAGGAGCGTTGTTCGGCGGTGTCATGATGCTGTTCTACGGCATAGGCCACTCCTTGCTGATCCTGGCTGTGGGCACCTCTGCCGGGGCGGCCAAGCATCTTCTCGGCTCCACCCGGATGCACGCGACGAACCGTCTGGTGAAAAGAGCAGCCGGGGCCCTTCTGGCAGGTGTGGGCCTGTACATAGCTGCGGGAACCATGTTTCCCAGTATCGGCTTCGCATTTTAGCCGCACTGACGGAGGAATTTGAAAATGTCCGACGAAAATACTGAAATTTGGGTTGGTGACGACAAGATAGGCATCAGGGGACTGAAAGAGGCAATTAAGGACATTGCCCGGTCCCACGCTGACAGGACCGACGGGGAGATCCAGGATGCCCTCATGGAGAGATTATCCCAAAGGAATTACATAGCGAGCTGTGCGAGAAGAGAGTATGGCGAGGCGTTCCTCAGAGAGCTCAGAAAATATTTGGGCCAACCGTACGAAGAAGCGGTGGGAACATCATTACACGTTGCAGTTCTCGGTCCGGGGTGCTCCCAGTGTGATCGACTCGAACAAACCGTAAAGCTGGCGTTGAGCGAGATGGGGCTTCCCGCATCCGTGGAGCATGTTACCGACCTGAAAGAGATCGCGCAATACGGAATGGTGCGAACCCCTGCTTTAGTGATTAACGGCAAGGTGGCGGCAATGGGGACCGTGCCGTCTTCAAGGAGGATGAAAGAGATCCTCACGGAGGCCAACCGCAACTTGGTTCAATACCGAAGTTAGGAGCATCCCCTGGGTGCCGTCCGCCATGGTTTGGTAAAAGACCTCCGAAGCGACATGGTGCGTGAAATGTGCTCGTAGTCCGGAAAGCCGCGGCAGAAGGGTAGGGTCGCATAGGCCGATCGGGTCTTCCGGGAATGTCAGTTCACGTTTTCAGCCGAGCGGAAGAATTCAAGGGGATCGCGCCCGACTGGAGTGACTGATGTTATTTGAGAGCGAATTAAAGGATTTAATCGACATTGGTCGCCGGATACTTCACGAAGACTGTGAGCAAAAGCTCTGCGATATGTGGAGACACAGATGCCTCCAGCTTCTCAGCAAGCTTATCGGTCCACAACATGAATACATCGCTGTGTTTCAGGGTAACGAGTGTTGTGATGTAAAGAGCCTGCTGGTGCGAGTGAAGTTACTATGTGTAGTTAAGGACATGCTGGAACGACGGGAGTTGCCTCTCGGCCGCGACGAATCCCACTGAAATCAGCGGCGAACCGTTGCAAGACCGCGAAGACTAGGGTGACGGCCAAGGAGCAGAAGCCATGAAGACGGCAATAGGGACAGTAATGAAGGCTTTAATTCTAGCGGGCCTTTGGGGTACAATCGGAGTGGGAGTGAACTTTATTTCCGCCGAGCCCGTGCCGTGGATCTACGAACCGCCAAAATCAGTGGATATCGCCGGTGTGGTTCTCGAAACGGATGAGCCCGTCAGGCGCCTCGACGTGAGGCCTTCAAGACGGTCTGAAGGAGTTTTGTTGCACTTGTTCTTTTCATCATCGTGGCCTTTTAGGCTGCCGTCAAGTGCCGACGGTATATATCCGAATTGTGAGGTATGAGAAATGAAGAGCATTCTGGTGTTCGTCACCGTCGCCCTGGTAACCATGGCAATGGCAACCGGCGCTTTCGCCTGCGGATGTGGAGGCGGAAAAGTGAAACCCGAGCCGATTAACGACATTCTGCATAAGGCATAGTCGAATCGGCCCAGGGGTGTGCGCCTTTTGCAGAAAGTCCCGTTCCGAGGCTCGCACCCCAACCGACTTCGTACTGGATTTCGTTGGTGACGGACCGTCCTTCCCGGCCGGCGGCGGTCGCGATGACGGCATGAGACGGATCAATAGTGAAACGAATTTACGCAAAAGGAGAGTGAAATGGCTGACGACTGTTGTGCACCGAACAACAATGTCATGATTCTTTCCTGCTCGGGTGCATCGAATCTCGGGCAGCTGTCGAACCAGGCCGCCGTAGAGTTGGCCAGAGAGAAATTCGGCAAGATGTTCTGCCTCGCCGGTATCGGCGCCCACCTCAGCGGCTTTGTGCAGTCAGCAAAAGACGTTCCCGCCATGGTTGTTATCGACGGGTGTCCGGTGGCTTGTGCCAAGAATATCCTCGAGCATGCCGAGATCCCCGTAAGGGCATACGTAGCCGTGTCGGATTTGGGGATTGAAAAAAACACGGACACCAATCTCCAACAGGAAGAAGTGGAGAGGGTCAAAGGTGAGGTCAAAGCCGCCTGCAAAGGGGTCAAAGCAGATTGGACCGAATACGGGTGCGGCCCCGGAGGTTGCTCCGTTTGAAGCTATTCAGAGAAACACGTGCCGTCGGAATTACCTGTTGAATCGCGAAATGGTATTATGAGTGTCGGCAGCATGCTATTCGCTGGTACGGTCGTGCTTGCCAACTGGTTCACCACATACGCGTACCTGATGGGCGGCTTCTCGCGTTTAACAAGGCGAGCGATTAGGGAATCAATTCATGAGGCTCACTAAATCGGTTAAGAGACCAGGCGACAAGAAGGCTTTCGATGGTTATCAGGAGGACCCGGAATGAGCTCACGTGCATGGAACGGCCGCAGCCTCGCGTCATTGATGACGGCGGCCGGTTTTATCGTCATGACCGTCTCCGGAATCGTGGCCTTCGTCGTGCCTCACGGACGCATCGCCTACTGGACGGATTGGCGGTTTTGGGGATTGACAAAGACGAACTGGGGAGACGTACACATCATCGGCTGTGTCCTGTTCCTCATTGCCGGCGGCTTCCACATTTATCTCAATTGGAGGCCGCTTACAGGCTATCTGCTGGATCGGGTAAAGGGGAGAATCAAATTCACCAGGGAATTGGCCGTTACTATTCTTGTGACCGTTTGGGTCATCGTGGGGGCGATTTACCGAATCCCTCCGTTGAGCTACATCGCCAATCTCAGTGACCTAGCCAAGGAATCCTGGGTAGGTCGGGAATATGAGCCGCCATTCGGTCGCGCCGAATTGCTGGATCTCCGTTCGTTCTGCAAGAAACAGGAGATACCCATCGACCAAGCACGGGCGGCACTCCAAGCCGGGGGGATCAACGTAAGTGACCCGAAGGACTCACTTGCTGAAATAGCCAAGATGAACGGGAAGAGCCCGCTGCACTTGTACATGATAGTCAAATCCCTGGAAGGGAAAGCAGCGCCGAAAGCGGAGCCCCCGGCTTTTAGCCCTCAGGAAGTTGAGGAAAAGTTTGCCGGATCGGGGATTGGCCGTAAGACTCTGGCCGAGGTGACCGTGTCGATGAAATTGGACAAGGCCAGGATAGCCGCACGACTAGCAGGTCTGAACATCGGCATCAACGAGGACGAACCTCTGAAACAGGCGGCTGAACGAAACAAGCTTGCCCCCATCGAGTTGCTCAAGGCAATCCTGATCGAAGACTATGATCCCGGGAAGTGACTCGATCGGCAGCCCCAGAACGAGCTTCACGGCTCGAAAGGAGATACTCACCATGAAACCGATCATTCTCATAGCTGCCATCGCATTGCTGATGGCGTTCGGGTCCGTGAAACCGGCCACGGCTGAAGAGTACTACGTGGTCAAGAGCAGATCGGGAATAGTTCGCATAGTCGATCATAAGCCCCAGGGCAGGGCGACTATCGTGAAAGGTCCTTTCAAGACAAGGGAAGAGGCTGAAACGGCTTGGAAGTCGTCGGTGAAACCCAAGCCTTCTCCCGTCAATTAATGACAAGGGAAGCGTGATAATACCATGCAATTCGTTTATCCTCGGAGCTCCGATACCACATTGACTGCGGTTCTTCTATGGATTGTCCTGATCCTCTTGAATGGGACGGCTGCTTGTGCTGAGACACTGCCGCAGGCTTCCACACTGGACGAGTTGATCGCGATGTTCGACTCGTCCGGCTGCAAGGAATGCCATAAGGAGATTTACGAACAGTGGGAGAAGTCTCATCATTCCAGGTCTTTGATGGGTATCGACGACCAGGCACTGCTGCCGTCGGTCCTCAAAAGAATTGCCAAACCGGGTGTACCGCTGGAGCAGCGGGTTACCAGGGACTTCCCCTGCTTCAAGTGTCATTTCCCGCAGGCCAAATACGGAAGTGACGAAGTGGCGCGGGAAATTGCGGTCGTTTCGCTGAAAAAGGACAAGGCTACCCTTCGCAAGCTGAATATCGGCTGTTTGGTATGCCATGGGGACAAAGCTCTCGTCCACGGGCGGCCGGAAAAAGGAGTTTTGTATGGGACCAAGGATATCCCGGACCACGAGGGACGGCCGGTGAAGAAGAGTCCCTTGCTGAAGAACTCATTGCTTTGCGGACAATGCCACGGGTTGGGCCCGGTCCTGGATTCTCCCGATATGCCGGTTCAATGCGCTACGCTGTACGGGAGTTACCTTCACGCGTACATCCCTTCCGGCGGTACCAAGACCTGCCAGGAGTGTCACATGAAAGGCGGCAGCCATTACATGCCGCCCGATTTCAACAACAGGGACGATCTGTCCGCTCGCCTCAGAGAATCATTGCCCATGGAGGTCCGGACTCTGGCATATACGTTTCACCCGGATGGGGGAAAATTCTTCCCGATGGTGGTGGTGAAAACCAAGATAACGAGTAGGGCAGGGCACCGCATTCCTGACGGTTGACCGTCTAAGACCCAGGTGGTCCTGGATGTGACTGCCAAGAGTCCCGATGGAAAGAAAATATTCCAAACTTCTCGAATTTATGCGAGTCAGGCAACCGATTCTCGATCGACGCAGATGGTTTTGGGGCCGGAAAACAAGTTGGGATTCATCCGAGACACCAGCATTCAGCCGTTCGCTCCGAAAGAGGATACCATAGAAGTGCCCTTGCCCGAGGATTTGCGGGATGCACTGATCGAAGTGAGCCTGAGCTATCGGCCGCGGCCGGGAAACGTTTATCCGATCCACTATGTAAAGAGAAAGGTCAGTCTCGATCAATGATGGGAACGACCGCGAGAAGCATGATGGTCTTGCCGATCGTCGACAAAAAGCTGTTGTCGGTCGGTAGGCGGCGGACATCTTCCGAGGTCCGGAGTCTTGCAGGGGAATGTTGCAGGAGACGCCGACCCTTACCGATATGAGAGAAAGAGGAAGACGTATCGGAAAAATGGGAGCATGTGCCATGCTTTCTTTAGTTCAACCTAGGAGGCTGTCGCACAACTCCCGAAGCATACAGAATCGTGCCACGATCAACGGTTCTTGGTCTTCAAGTCAGACGGGACGGAGCGATAAGAGCGCGATCTCGCGAGGCAGGGATCGAGCGACTTCTTCCAATATGTGCTAAAGAGCATGTCCGAGTAGCACGAGTGTTCTGTTCCGCGACAGGCTCCTAGCCGACCAGCTCGGCAATAACCTCTTTCACAGAGAGGATATCTTTCACGAGCCCGGAAATCTGTCCTGCAGGAAGAATCCCATAATCCACATGCCCCTTGAGCCAAGAGCTCTCCATGGCCGGCCCCCCAAAGACCGACATCGCTTCAGTCTCTCCACTTTCTATTCTCTTTGTAAGAGCTGTCCGCAATGCCCGAACTTGGAAACGCCCCAGGTTGACGAGCACCGTCCCCAGGTCGCTTACCTCCACTACGAGATTCTTGTAATTGTCGTGCGCAATGCATTCCTTTGTGGCAATAAATCTCGTTCCCATTTGGACGCCTTCAGCTCCGAGCGCCAGGGCTGCTCTGTACCCGCGCGAGTCCGCTATTCCCCCTGCTGCGATTACCGGAACCTTGACCCGGTCCACAACCGCGGGAACCAGAACCATTGTTGATGGGACCCCGAAGCCCTGCATACCACCGGATTCGCCGCCTTCCGCTACAATGGCATCAGCTCCCAACGCCTCCGCTTGGCATGCATAATCGGTGTTCGCTGCCAGCACCAGGACTTTTATCCCATGCTCGCGGAGAAACGGAATCAACTGCTTTGGTGATCCCCCGGAAACAGTAACCGCTCCGATACCTTCCTCAGCCATCACCGCTGCGAATTCCAGTGCCTTGGGATTCATGGCAAGGAGGTTTGCACCAAAGGGTTTGCTCGTAAGCTCTCTGGTGGATCGCACCTGATCACGTACAATTTGCGCGTCAGTTGCGAAAGCCGTCGCGAGAAGTCCGTAGCCTCCCGCTTCGGAGACCGCTGCGACGAGCTCCGGGTTACAGATCACTCCCATGGCACCCTGAATGACCGGGTGCTCGACACCTAATAGCTCAGAGACGCGCGACATTGCTCTTTGCCTCCATTCGGTTACTGATATCGTTGATGAATCATAGACCGGGTGATCAAGCAGGACACGGTTCCCGGTTCAAATCCCTCAAGAGCTCTATACTTCATGAACGTAGCCCTTGTCTCGCTCAAAGAACAGGCACGACCGGCTCTTCGGACCCGCCATCTCTACGCTTTGAGCCTTCGGTTCAATGGGGTAGCCTCCATCGACTAACGACTGCCGACCCTCTTCCAAGATATGGACCGGCGTCCGGTCTTTCTTATACTTTGAGGCCCAGGATACCGGGCCGGACGGGTCTTCTCTCACGGCCCCTCGAATTCTTGAGTCGCTGCCGTCCACCCGTTGATGCTCCGAACATCGACAACCGTGACGTCGGGGCTGCCAAAAAGGCCTTTGCTCTACTCTTTGGTCATCATTCTCCTCCTCGTTTGCCCCATGTCAACCGAGCGGCCGTCTCCAATTCTTCCGGCATGAAGGTCTCGGCAGGGCGCTTGTTGGGTCGGCGGGTCCAGACCCGCTGTCAACCAGACCTTTCATCGGAATCCAAGGAAAATCCCTTGGGCATTTCGGCACCAGGGCAAGCAATCGCCATCACATTCTAAAAGCAAAAATCGATTATGTCCGAGAAGAAAAATGAGGCATTAAGCATCCTTACGAGCCACCCAGACCAAGTGTTGGCCCAAGTTGCCTATCACGGGCAGTCTCGTGACGACATCCTCGATCGGGCTTACCCACCGTCTTATCATCTCTACATCGCCGACAGAAAGGTGCTCCACCAACAGGTGGGGAAAGATCTCCACTTCGAAGCTTCCCCGGGAGACGGTCCGGAATCCTGCCTCATGCACCAGATGCCGCAATCTCTGTAGGGAAAAATTGTGGTGCATACCGTATTCCGGCTCAGGTTTTCTCCAGTTGTACTCCGAGCGGGCGTGCAAGTCGTGGTACGGTGGGAGGACACGGTCATCGATCAGGCTCAAGGTCTTTTCCAAGAGAATGAAGGGATTGCCGCTGTAGGCCAAATTGTGGCGGCTCGGAACTGTGAGAATGAGAATGCCCGCCTTTTCAAGCAGCTCGTGACAGGAAGCCAAGCCTTTAGCCGGATCGATCAGGTGCTCCAGGACTTCGGTCATTACGATGCAGTCGAAACTTCGAGGGCGCAGCGGCGGCCTGGCTGCATCAGCGCACACAAAGGCGGTCCGGGCATCCAGGTCGCGTCGGTGTGCCTCATTGCGGGCCCAGGACAATTTCAATTCGTCGAGGTCCAGACCTATCGCGATCCGCCGGCGCCGCTCCGACGCATACATGGTGTTGCGGCCGAACCCGCACCCCATGTCCAGGACTCTCCCGGCATCGGGAGCGAAAGCGTTTAGCAGGGACTGCACTCGTTCGTACCTGACGTAGTAGAAATATCGGTCCAAACCTGAACGGACAAGGGCACGTTTTTCCGGAGTGCCATAGTCATCACGACGGGTGTATTTGTTTTCAATGGCTTTCACTTCGGCCAATGTCATCCGCTCCCGGATGGGCCCGGAGTGCCGATGATTCAAGTGCGCTTCCCGTCTGTAGGAGAGATAGGCCCAGAGGAAGTAACCGACCGCACAGGCGGCGGCGATATGTGCTCCCCACCAGACAAGATCAAGGATCAGTACCACTCCCGCGACGATCTCGATTGAGCCTCGTTTCAAACCCGAAAAAACATTCATGGCTCTATTCCGACATCCTTAAAATGATGCCGCTCTTCTGGGAGTGGTGTATTGAATAGGCGAGGGCCAGGCAAGCCAGGATAAGATAAGCCAGCACCAGCGCATAGCCGGTGAGCAGCGGGTGCGCGCCCGAGGGAGCGAATCCAAAAAAGGATCGGAAGTACTCCAGGAAATACGTGAGCGGAATTATGACGGATACGGCTCTCACCGGGTCGGGCAGCACCGACACGGGATAGTAGATACCGCTCAACAGTGCGAGAACGCTGACCACAGAATTTGCAGCGACGTGAGAGCGCCCTCCGAAACGGAAGGCGAGAGCGCAGACGAGGATTCCCACCACTGCCGAAGTGAGACTGAGTCCTAAGAAAAAGAGGATCAGCGGCAACAGTCCCGCATCCACAAAACGAAAGCCGAAGGCTCGCTCGCTGAAGAAGGAGAGCAGGGCAAAGACCAATACCGAGTGTACCACTCCCATCGTCCAGGTACCGACTATGATGTGGGACACTCCCACGGGAGCCGCCATTTCGTGTTTGAGGCTCTTGTTCCAAATGCTGTACAATATGAGATACGACATGTCGAGCTGACCGATCTGTACAACGCTGAGAGCTATGACCCCGATGAGAATAAAGGCCACCATCTCGGACGAGAGGGACAGAAACCTCGTTAACAGGCCTACTGAAACCAATCCAATAGCCGGCCAGAAGAGGATCTCGAATATGTGATAGGTCCTCTTCTTGGTGATCAGCCAGATTTTGTAGAAGAAGCCGCTAATCTGAATCAGATCGGTTTGCCAGTTCAATGAATACGTCTCCCAAAGTAGGCTTGGTCACTTCCAGATTCTCCAGGACCGCGCCGGCGGTCAACAATTTCTCCAGAATCGAGTTCAGGCTGTCCACACCCGAGTCCATCCGACAGATCAGTCGGCCTTCTTCGGCTTCGACGATAGCGAAGCCCTCCAGCTCCTCGATTATGCGGGCCGGGCCGTCCAGATTCCGGCCTTCGATGATGAGCCTCTGTTGAAAGGCAATGCTCTGCTTCAAATCATCTGCCCCACCGACCCGGATGATCCGCCCTTCTTTCAGAAAAGCGATGCGATCGCTCAATTGATCTGCTTCATCCATCTGGTGGGTAGTCAGAATGATCGTTGTGTCGTGCACCTTCCGCCACTGAATCAGCCGTGAGCGGATCAACTGTGCCACTGCGGGATCCAGCCTGCCGGTAGGCTCGTCCAGAAAAAGTATTGCGGGGTCGTTTACGAGGGACTTGGCCAGCGCAAGTCTCTGTTTCAGGCCTGTGGAGAGCT
Source organism: Desulfomonilaceae bacterium (assembly GCA_041741735.1). Lineage (GTDB taxonomy): Bacteria > Desulfobacterota > Desulfomonilia > Desulfomonilales > Desulfomonilaceae > JBGSJS01. The sequence goes on from JBGSJS010000113.1 coordinate 11,431, forward strand.
GATTGAACGGTACCTTTCGGTGCCGGTCAAGCTCGAAGAAAACGATGAGCTCTTCGGTCTTTCTCCTCCGCTCTTTCTTGGGCAGTCCGTAGAGCATGCCGAAGTAGTTCAGTATTTCGTCTGAAGTAAAGTTGTCGGGCAGGTTCGCCTGTCCGCTGGCGAAGTTTACCACTGCCCTTATCCTTCTCCTCTGTTTGAGCAGGTTCAGGCCCCAAATTCGGCCTTCTCCGGCATCGGGAAGGATCAGACCGGCCAAAATGGAAATCAGCGTTGTTTTACCCGCACCGTTGGGGCCCAGAACGCAGAATATCGTACCCCGCTCTATGGTGAGATCGATCCCTTTGAGTGCATGAATCGAGGCTGTCCTTCCCGTTGAAGGATAGATTTTCTCAATGCCTCGTATTTCGACGGCAGGATGCATTCCGGTCTTGCTGCCGGGCAGGTCGCGTTCGGATGAGGATTCCATAAAGGGTACGATCTATTCCTTGCAGAGGCACCGGCATATTGCGCCCCCTTCGGGAAAGGGGGCGACTTTGTGATTCATCCTCGTTTATCGAGCAGCTGCGGGTCGGTTGCGTACGCGGCCTCGAAGCATGAGGCTATTCAGTCATTTTGTAGTCGCCAAGGTTCACTTTCTTGAAGGTCACCCTCTCGAATTTGTCTGTCCTGGGATAGGGTGCCGTGGCGTCGATACCTACCTTTGTGACGGTTCCCCCTTTTCCGTCCGGATTGATTTTGACCATGGGGTTCAGAATGTGTCCCCACTGATTCTTCATGATTGTCAAACCGGTGTCGGGATTGAAGCGGGTCGTCATCGCCCAGTTTACGTCAATGGGATCGTAGAGATTCACGTCCTCATCAACCGCCACCACCCGCTGCAGGGGCCCGAAAGCCTTGAAAGTCTCCATGATGGCGTCGTGTCCCACGTTCTGACCGTCCTTCGCCACCTGAACGACCGCTCCGTAGAATCCGCACCCTCCGGGAGTAAGATAAACCGCTTTGAGTTGAGGAACTTTCTTCTTAACGGTTACGAATATTTTTGCCTCTGCGGTAAATCCCACGGCGTTCCAGACTTCCTGTCCGGAGAGAAGAGTGTGGAAAACCGGCTTCTTGCGATGGGTTATGGCTTTGACCTTCATTACCCAGCGCTTGGCGCGATCGGCATAGTAACCTGTGACTTCTGCGAACGGCCCTTCTTCCTCTCTGACGTTGGGCAAGATTTCTGCCTCGATGACGTACTGAGCATCGGCGAAGGCCGGCACGTCAACAGTCCGGGCTTTCATGAAATTTATGGGACGTCCTATGACATGATTGGCTATCTTGTACTTTCCATCACCCTGTCGCGGGATGGCGGAATTCAGCCAGGGCGCCAGACCGATACCGTTGTTGATCGTTACTTGGAGGGGCTGTTTCTTCTTTTCCATGATATCCAGATACGCACCCAAGTGCCTGCCCGGATCGATCAGGAAGCTGATGCGGTCTTTACCGGTAATCATCATCCGGTGGATCGAGATATTGGGAACCCCGGTCTCAGGATTCTTCGCGATCACCACTGAGGAGTCGAGATACTTTCCACCATCCTTGAGGGCGTGGACCGGGATGGGGAGCTTGTAAAGGTCTACTTCCTTTTCGACGACCTCGTTGGCAGGGCCCTTTTCCAGCACAGGCGACTCCAGGGCCTCTTTGTTCTTCTTCCACGCACCCAGGGCCTTGCCCAGCACAAAGGGGACCTGCTCCTTGGGCACGCCAAACAGGCTGCCCACGATGTCGCGATTCCAGAGCAATCCGATGAACACCGGGTCCTTGCTCCCCTTCACGTGCTCAAAGAGAACACATTTCTTCCCTTCGAACTTCTTGGCGATTCCCGCCAGTTCGAGCTCGGGGTCCACTTCGGATTGAACTCGGACAAGGTTGCCGGTTTTCTCCAGGTAAGCTATGCAGTCGGAGAGGTCCACCAAGCGCTTGGCTACATCGTCGGTCGTTCCGGCCGGTTCGGCGGCCTTTGCGGAGTCCGCGCCCGAAAGGCCCGGAATCAGAAATGCGGTCACGAGAGTCAAGCCCATGACCAGAATCGCTGTCGATCTCTTCACGACAAATCCTTCCCTTCTTCCGGGTTCATCCGGAGAGAATTGTGCGGCCGACCGCGTGAGGGGAACATCTCCAGCCATTGTGTGCAGCCACGGCTCTTCGAAAGACTGTGGCCGAAACGAACGTTGCGTCACCTCGCCGGCATTGGAGAACATGGCTGATAACCAGTTCGGCGGGTCTTATCCTACATGAACGCAATTCGAGGTGTCAACAAGCTCTTAATTTCAACCTGATTCAGTCGCAAAAGAGTTTCAAAACCCGGACAAGATTATCCTTGTACGCCGGCCACAGCAGGTTGACCGCTTCCGCAATAACAGCTACAGTCCGACGGACTGCTTGACAGCGAATCCAACTCGGAGGACTTCTGTTGTCGCAGGAATGCCCCCTGCTGAAATGGGGCGTCGATCGGAAATAATCGAGCGGAAGAATAACAATGAATCACGATGAGTCCACGGCAAGCACAACCCCTGCTGAGGAGTTCGAGGTCGGTTCTTTTCGTCCCGAAGACGCTGAGGGAATAGCGGCGCTCTTTCGAGCCGTGTACGGAGAAGCTTACCCGGTCCGGGTTTTTTACGATCCCAAGGCACTGACAGAGGCCAACTCGGACGGAAGATACTATTCCTTTGTGGCTCGTAATGCAGACGGTAAGGTAGTTGGCGGTCTGCAGCTTTTCAGATCCGCGCCTTACGAAGCTTTGTACGAGTTGGGTTCCGGCCTCGTTTCGCCGGAGTACCGAAAACTAGGCTTGAACAGACGCATGTTCGACTTCGCTCTCGAGGAATGGATTCCCCGAAGAGAGGGAATCGAGGAAGTGTGGGGCGAACCGGTCTGTAACCACGTGATCAATCAGAAAGTGTGCCTTGACTTTCAATATTTCGAGACCGCTCTGGAAGTGGCGCTGATGCCCGCCGAAGCCTACGATAAGGAGAAGAGCGCATCGGGCAGAGTGGCAGCCTTGACAGCCTTTCGATGCTACCGACCGAACCCCCATACCGTCTACTTGCCGTCAGTGTACCAAAAAGAACTGGAGCTCCTCTATTCAGTTTTGGACGATCAGCGAACCTTTCTGGTTTCGGACCAGAGTTTGCCCGACGCTATACAGTCCCACGCGGACATGACGGTGTTCGAATTTGCCGGCGTCTGCCGCATAGCGGTCCGCAGCATGGGCTCCGACTTCGATGAGTACATGCGAGAGATTGAGGCCAAAGCTGTCGATCGGAACGTTGTCGTCCTCCAAGCCTGGCTTAACCTGGGTCACCCTCAGGTGGGAGCCGCTGTGCATGTTCTCAGAAACCGGGGCTATTTCCTTGGAGGTCTGTTGCCACGCTGGTTTGGTGAAGACGGACTTCTCATGCAGAAGATCCTGGTCGACCCTTGTTTTGACTCCATTCACCTGTATTCGGATCGTGCAAAGCAGATCTTTGCCATGGTCCAGGCGGATTGGGTACGAGCTCGGAACGAGTAGCGCATAGCAACGGCAACATCCATTGTGCTGGGAGACCGGGGCTCGGATTTGCCCTCCATGCGGTTGGGAACGAATCCGACGGCCATAAAGCGATCCTCGCGCGTAAAGGCATCTCAACGCCGGTACGCGTACTGAACGTGGTATTTGCACCGGATTATCAAAGAGGAAGAGGGGTCAGATCTGCCCTTGACTCATGCGTGGCTTGATCGGGTCCACTTTCATCCTCAACATCCCGCCGTTCGCAATCCTTTGTTTCATGAAAGAAGCCAAGCCGCTCGCTCTGCCTTCATGCTCCGGTCCAAAGCCGTCCCCTACGGTTGCCGAAGTCTGAATCAGGCAAAACGATGCAATCCCGGCTATCCCCTGACCGGGCAAGGTCGCCCCCTGGAGTCCGCCTCTGTTCATGACACGGTACCAAGCGTCCTGAAGTCAAATGCGCCGTGGCCGTGACATGTACCAACTATATCGCCATGTCCCATGTAAGTCAAAAGCAGACTTGCCCGCTTTTATTTAGAGGGTGGCAGAACTGAACGAGGACTCGGGTACAGTCCCAAGTCCTTGTATTTTCCGGTGCGCCCTAAGAGATTCGAATTCCCGGCCTTCCGATCCGTAGGCGAGGCGCTCCCGACAACCTACATAATTGATGCCGATGTCCGTAACTCTATGGGTGCTGCTCCGCTCTCTCTACGGCGAGCTACGCCCCGTATGCTTCCCGGTTTCATTTCCCGAGGATGGATCGGCCGGCCACCAGTCGCATGATCTGGTTGGTTCCCGTGTATATTTGGGTCAGCTTCGCATCACGCATCATCCGCTCGACCGGATAGTCTTTCATGTATCCATAACCGCCATGGACTTGAACCGCGTCGGTCGTGACCTTCATCGCCGCGTCCGAAGCAAAGAATTTGGCCAATGCCGCAAAGGTTTGTCCTTCCGACTTCCGGCCTTCATCAAATAAGGAAGCAGCTTTGTAAGTCATAAGCCGCGCGGCCTCGGTGGCTGCAACCATGTCGGATAGCATAAATTGGATAGGGGCAAGCGCCGCAATGGGCTTGCCGAACTGAGACCTTTCACGGGCATAGCGAACGGAAGCGTCAACGGCACCCTGGGCCAATCCCACGGCCTGGGCGGCGCAAAAGATTCTGCTCAGGGACAATGTCTCCATGAGGTTGGCGAAGCCGTCGCCCTCGTTTCCGATCCGATTTTCCACGGGTACTTCCAGGTCTTCAAAGAACAGCTCCGAGTTGACGGAACCCCTCATTCCCATCTTGTTTTCGTTCTTGCCGTACACCAGTCCGGGGAAACCGGCCTCCACCACGAAAGCGGTCATTCCATCGGCCTTCTTGTCCGGATCGGTATATGCATAGAGACAAAAGAAGTCCGCCACAGACCCGTTTGTAATAAAGCACTTCTGACCGTTGATGACGTACTTGTCTCCTTTACGTATCGCTCGGGTCCTCATGGAAAGCACGTCAGAGCCGGCTCCCGGCTCCGTGGCGGCCAATGCGGTAAGGGAAGGGGAGTCTCCCCCCAGTCTACTCAGATACTTCTCCTTAAGGAAATCGTTCCCGCCGTGCAATATGGGTAAAGTGCCGTCGGCTTGGGCAATGAGAAGCAGAGCTGAAGATGCGCAGGCTCGCCCTATTTCTTCGAGAATCATGGCGAAAACCGATACGGAGGTTCCGATGCCTCCGTACTCCTCGGGAAGGAGGGGATTCAGTACTCCGTTTTCGGCAAACACCCGGCGGGCGTACTCCGGAAATGCTGCCGTTTCATCCAGTTCTGCGGCCCGAGGAGCAATCTCCTGCTTCACAATTCTCCTCACGGTCTCAAGGATCATGCGCTCTTCGTCGGTCAATGCGAACATGTGGTTTGTAACCCCTCTTCTCCCGGCGATTCCGGTTTCGTCTCAGTCATACCCGATCCGGAAAAATTTCGATGCTGTATGAAAATTATGCCGACCAGCCGCCGGAGACCGGTATGGCTGCGGCGGTAATGAACGAGGCCTCGTACGATGCCAGAAACGCTATGACCTTCGCAATCTCTTCAGGCTTGCCGGCACGCCCCAGGGGAGTGACGTCAACGATCTCCTGCTTATATTTGTCTGCCATGAACTCTTCGATGGTCGGAGTAAGCGTCAATCCGGGCATGACCGCGTTGACGGTGACACCGGCGTCCCCGGCTTCCTTGGCGACGGATTTCGTCAATCCGATTATTGCGGCTTTGGCCGTAGAGTAAGCAACTTCTCCTTTGGCTCCCGTGAGGCCGTAGATGGAGCTGAGATTTACGATTCTGCCCCATCCCGCAAGCCGCATGGCCGGAAGCAGCAACTTGATCAGCAGGAAAGGGACTTTCACGTGTATCGTCAAGACCTTGTCAAGGTCGTCCGTGTCTATCCTGCGGGTGGTTCCCGGCCGATCGAATCCTGCGTTGTTCACCAGGATGTCAATAAGCATCTCCTCGGTCAACTCTCCGATGCGTGCCCTGACGAGATCCAGGTCCATAAGATTGAGAGCCACAGGTCTGACATTCCGCCCCCTGGCGTTGAATGCTTCGGCAACTTCTTCAATTCTATCCTTATTTCTGTCGACCAGCACGAGCTCCGCTCCTTGAGCGGACAACTCCTCCGCACAGGCGAGACCTATGCCTTGAGCAGCGCCGGTAATCAAAGCTCTGTGTCCGTTTAACATCGTCCATCACCTCCAGTGCCTGATGCGTGCTGAATCAAGCATTCATAATAAGTCATTTTCAATCGAACAGCCGTCTTTCCATCATCGTCGGCAATCAGTTCCAGCGTTTGCGGTGAAGTGCGGCACGAGACCGGCAGACCGTGATGACGACGGGGCAACCCTTCCACTCCACAACTCAGATTATTGCCTCGCGGCCTTCCCAATAAGGCTTTCGAAGTTCCCGCTTGAGAACTTTTCCCGAAGGATTTCTGGGAAGAGCATCGACAAATGTTACCGATTTCGGGGCTTGATAGCTTGCAATATTTTCCTTACAGTACCGTATGACCTCATCCGCGGTCATTGACTCTCCCGGGCGCAGAGCCACTACGGCCAGTACCGATTCTCCCCACTTGTCGTCCGGAATGCCGATGACTGCCGATTCATGGACTTTTGGGTGCGAGTGCAAGACCTCTTCGATATCCATGGGATAGATGTTTACTCCGCCGCTGCAGATCATGTCTTTTTTTCGATCCACCAGATAGAGGAAGCCTTCCTCGTCGACTCGGCCGAGATCTCCGCTGTAAAACCATCCATCCTTCATGGAGCGTAGGTACACTTCTTCGTTTCCGAAATAGGTTCTCAGAAGAAGCGGACCTCGGGCAATGATCTCTCCGACCTCGCCGGTGGGCACGTCGTTGCTTTGTTCGTCCACCACGCGCATTTCCATGTGAAAGAACGGCTGTCCCACGCATCTGACCTTTCGCAATGCGTCTTTGGGCTTCATGTTTGTGATGAGTCCCGTTTCCGTGAGACCGTACATCTCGTGCAGGTCACAGTGGAACAGATCAATGACCGCTTCTTTGGTTCGGGTGGATAACGGTGCGGCTCCCGTGATCAGGGTGCGTACCGTCGAAAGTCTGGGCGACCGTGCGTCGTTCGATGACAGGAGCTGATTGAGCTGAGTGGGGACCATGAAGCTCGAAGTCACTTTTTCTCGCTCGATCGATGCGGCACAATCACCAGCGTCGAACTTCCGCATGATCACGACTTTCCCTCCCGTGTAGAACTGAGTCTGAGAGAGAAAGCACGCCACGTTATGGTAAAGGGGAGTGGTGACCAAGTGTACGCCGTCGAACAACATGCCGTACTCCAGGCCGCACCACTGGTAGTAGGTCAGACGGGCTCGGTGGGTGAGCACGATGCCTTTGGGGAGGCCCGTGGTCCCCGAACTGTAGAGAATGATGACATCGTCATCTTCTCCTACCTCAATCCCGGGCTCATGCGGTGCTCCTGCGGAGATCAACCCTTCGTAGGAAGCGTACCCTTCCGGAGCGTCGGAGTCCACGTAAACAAAGCCATCCTCCCCGAGGTTGCCGAAACCGCCCTTCAAGCTCTCCACCTGACCGCGGGTCTCCTCCTCAAGAAAGAGGAGTCGGCTTTGAGAGTTGTTCACCAGGAGCTCGAGCCCCTTCCCCTTGAGCATGAAATTCAGGGGTACGGCGACGGCGCCGATCTTTGCAAGGGCGAAATAGATTTCGATGTACTGCGAGCAGTTCCGGAGCATGACGGCAACATTGTCCCGCTTCTTCAGCCCCATACCTAAAAGACTGTTGGCCAGTCTGTTTACCCTTTCGTTGAGTTGAGCGTACGTGAACCGTTCCGCGTCGCAGACCAGACACTCTTTATCCGGGAAATTGCGATGGGCAAATCGTAGAATATCTCCCACATTCATATTCGTGCCACCTCACACGTTTCATCTATTCTCTTTGCCGATCTTATTTCTCAACTCTCGTTTGAGGATCTTTCCCGTGGGGCCCTGCGGGAGGGATTCCACGAATTCCACGAGACGCGGAGCCTTGTATTTGGCCATCCGCTCCCGGGCAAACTGAATGATCTCCTCCTCGGTCGCTGTTTGATCCTTTTTGAGAACAATGAATGCCTTAGCCAGTTCCCCTTTGAGTGCATCGGGAACGCCCACAACCGCGGCTATCGAGACCTTGGGGTGAGAGTGGAGCACCGTTTCGACTTCTGCAGGGTAAATGTTGGATCCCCCGGTAATGATGAGATCCTGCTTCCGATCTACGATGTAGAGGTAACCGTGCTCGTCTACGTATCCCAAATCTCCTGAATGGAACCAGCCTCCGCGATACACGGCCCGGTTGATGTCGGGTCTGTTCCAATATTGATGAACGGAAAACGCGTCCCCTTTCTCCACGATCTCGCCGATTTCACCCGGAGGCAGCTCCCGATCGTCATCCGAGACAATTCTTACTCGGATGTTGGATATGGGAATTCCTACGGAGCCCTCCTTGCGTACCCCGACGAAAGGATTGAGGGTGGTGAAGCCGCATGCCTCGGTCTGTCCGTAGCCATCCAGGTGAACCGTTCCGAAAACCGACTCGATGTCTCGGGCCAAGCTTGCCGGGCAGTGTGCTCCGCCCGAGCTCGTCAAGCGCAGCGAAGCGACGCTGTCTTTGGCAGGATCGTATTCCTGCAGCAAGTACGCGAACATGGTAGGAGTGCCGGCAAAATAGGTACACTGATGCAATTTTATTGCATCCAGCACTTTGCGCGCATCGAACCTGTCTACGACCACCAGCGTGGCGCCGGATGCAAACGACGACATCATGACCACGTTTATGGCAAAATTGTTGAACAAGGGGAGGGCGCAGAGGAGTCGATCTTCCCGGGAGAACTTGTTCCTTGTGCAACAGCCTTGAACGTTAGACAGGATGGACCGATGGGTTTGCGTGGCTCCCTTCGGCTGACCGGTTGTCCCGGACGTGTACATGATGCTTGCGATGTCGTCCAGCTCCACGTTACTCTCGGGAAGCTCGGTCCGGTCGGTCATGACTTGAGCCAAGCTCTCTTCACCCGGCCCCTCCGGGCTGCCGTTAACGATCACATGCTTGAGGTCGGGCAACGTTTCTCGCACGCACCGCTCTCGCTGCCACAGCTCCGCGTCGGCTACGATCGCGGCGGCCTTCGTATCGGTTCCGATATGGCCGATCTCACCCCGACGAAGCATGACGTTGAGGGGAACGACGGCAGCTCCCGCTCTAAGAACCGCGAAGTATACGGTGAGCAGAGAAAGAGAGTTCTGCATGAACAGCATGACTCTATCGCCCCGGCCGATGCCTCGCCACCGTAAACCGTCGGCGAGTTTGTTGACTTCCCGATCCAGATCGCGATAGACGATCCGCCGATCGCCGAATATGACGGCAGTCTTGGCCGGCTCGTAACGGGCAACACTGTCGAGCATGGAGCCGATTGTCTGCATCTCTGTATGGGCCTCCTAGCGGAATTTGGTTATTCCGGTCGCTTCATGACGGGAGCCTGCTCCTTTTACGACTCCCTCCGTTAACTGCCAGGTATCTATGCTGAATTTCCTGATTGTTGCTGAATTCCTCGACCGGACCGTGGAATCTTATCTCCCCCTTGTCGATAACGTACACATGGTCGCACAGCACCAGAGCGAAACCGACGTTCTGCTCCGACAGGAGTATGGAGAGGCCTCCTTGATCCTTGAGGTTCTTTATTGCGCTTCCCAGCTCCTGCACAACCATGGGGCTCAGGCCTTCCAGCGGCTCGTCCAACAAGAGAGCTCGCGGATTGATCATGAGGCTTCGGGCCACGGCCAGCATCTGTTGCTCGCCGCCGCTCATCATGCCGCCGGGCCGATTCTTCATTTCCCGGAGTCTGGGAAACATTTCAAAGGCACTCTCAATGTCGAACCGACCCTTCCGGCCCGTGGTCACCCCAATCATGAGGTTTTCAAGCACCGTCAGGTCCGGGAAGATCATACGGTTTTCGGGCACGTAACCAATACCAAGCCGGGAAATCACGTGAACGGGGGCTCGCGAGATGTCCTTGCCCATGAACGTCACCTTCCCCTCTCGGGGAGGAGTCAGTCCCATAATGCTGCGCAAGGTCGTGGTCTTACCTGCACCATTGCGGCCGAGAAGGGCTATTGCCTCTCCTTCTTTCATCTCCAGGCTTATTCCGAAGAGAATGTGACTCGTTCCATAGTAGGTATGAACACGATCGACTTGCAGGATCATTCGTTTCCTCGCCCTTTACGACAGTGCCATCACTGAATGGCGCTTTGCGGTGCACCCAAGTAACATTCCCGAACCCGTTCGTCTCTCTGCACCTCTTCTGGAAGACCTTCACAGATCTTGACTCCCTGATGCAGCACAATGATTCTCTCGGCAATGTCGAACACCACGTCCATGTCGTGCTCGGTGAAGAGAACCGTGAGGCCCTCTTCGCTCCGGAGCCTTTCCACCAAGTCTACCAGACCCCAGGTTTCATCCGGCGCCATACCTGCGGTAGGCTCGTCCATGAGAAGCATCTTAGGCTTGGTGCCGAGCGAAATTGCAAGCTCAAGCCTTTTCTTGTCCCCGTGTGACAAAAGATTGCCGGTGAGGTATCTCTGGTCCAGGAGACCGACCATCTCCAGGATTCTCTCGGTCTCATCCCTGAGCAATGCATCCGTCCGACGAAACAAACTTCCGCTCATCCCTTCCACGGAGAGCAGAGACATCTGGACGCTGTCGAGCACGGTGAGTCCGGGATAGATGTTCGTCAACTGAAACGACCTGGCCAATCCCTTGCGACAAATGATGTGTGCCGGCAGACCCGTTATATCATCTCCGCGGAAATATACTTTGCCTGATGTGGGATCCAGATAGTGGGTAATGATATTGAACAACGTGCTCTTCCCTGCGCCGTTGGGTCCTATGACGGCACAGATCTCCTTGTCGTACACGGTGAGATCCACCAGGGACACGGCACTCACGCCTCCGAAACGCCTGGTCAGTTTTTCCGTCCGCAGGATTTCAGTCATGACGACTGCTCCCGTCCCCGGCCCGGACCGCCTTTGGAGGCGATAGAGGCAACAAGCCCCATTAATCCGCCCGGCATAAAAAATACGATGAGGAAGACCAGGAGGCCGATGATCAACGGCCAATGGATGGTGAATCCCGATACGAACGCGTCGAGAAAGATCCAGACCAGCCCTCCGACGAGCGGCCCTGCAAGGTGTGCAGCTCCACCGAGAATGCCCATGAACACCGCTTTTCCCGAAGCCATCCAGTCGGCCATTTGCGGCACCACGGTTCGAGTGAAGGGCGCAAAGAGCACTCCGGAAAGACCTGCAAAAAGGCCTGCCAGCACGAAGGCCTTGAGCGTATGTTTTTTGACGTCTATGCCGACAAACCCGGCGCGGACCGAGTTTTCGCGGATGGACCTCAGCGATAGTCCAAAAGGTGAGGTCAGCAGTCGGTAGTACACGAAGTACGCCGATCCTGCCACAAGCAACGTGAAGTAGTAGTAAGCTCGAGGATCATGCAGAATTTCCGGCGGAGCCAATCCCTGAATCCCGTTGTCTCCGTTGGTAAGCCCGTACCACTGGAAGACGAGATAAAAAGTAGACTGAGAGACGACTACCGTCATAATGGCAAAATAGATGCCTGCAAGTCGCACGCAGAGGTACCCGGTGGCCAAAGCCCATACGAAAGCAGTTGCCATACCTATGAGAAGGCACACGGGGAATGCAAGATCCAGCTTCGTCATCGCGAGAGCGAATCCGTATGCTCCCGCAGCGAAATAGGCCCCCTGACCGAAGGAGAGCAGGCCGGTTTGGCCGTACAGGAGCGAAAAGCTCGCGGCAAATAACACCATGATGACGGCCTCGGTCGCAACCTTCACCCAAAATTCTCCGAGGACAATTCCGAGAGCCAAGAATACCGCTCCGCCACATAGAGGTATGAGCCAGTTCTTTTTCATCGGATAATTCGGCCTCTCGTCCGTTGGAAGTATGTCGTTAAACCTTGAATCCAACCACAACGGTCTATCTTTTGCGCATACCCACACAGGAAATACGGTCACGCATTCCTGGATTAAGCGGGAATTCAAGCAGGTGCCCATCAGCCGAGATGTAGCTCCAGGGACGACCGATGATGCCGGGGCGCCTAACGGTTAGTGAAGCCTGCCTGCCTGTCCCATAAGGCCCCACGGCCGTACGATCAAAATGAGGCCTGCGAGAGCGAATATGAGCAGTGTAGCGACCTTCGGCACGTACAATATGGCAAAGGAATACGCCAAGCCGCAGATAACGGCGCTAACGGCCGTACCCGCAAAGCTTCCCATCCCGCCGATCACCATCACACAAAACGATTCTATGAGGAGCGAGTGCGCTTGGCCCAAGTCAACCATGCCCATCATCGTCCACGCGGATCCGGCGATACTGGCGAGGACTACGCTCAGGACGAAAATGCCCATGTACGTGCGGTGAATGGGAATCCCCAGAGCCGGCAGCATCTCCTTGTACGAATAGGCCGCTCGCAATATTCTCCCGGTGCTGGTACGAGCGAGCAGATACCAGGTCGCGCCTCCGGACGTCAATCCCAGCAGTAGGATGAAGATGTCGGATGCAGGCAGGTTTACATTTCCGAACGTGATGATGTGCGTGAGGATATCGGGTCTCGGAACAAAGAGGGGACTCGATCCCCACACCACTTTGGTGAGGTCGTCCAAGATGTACACCATGGAGAAGGTAATGAGCAACTGCTCCCCAAGCTCCCGCTCGTACAGGTAACGCATCACCAATCGTTCGATGACCAGCCCGAGAACGGCCATTGCAGCGGCCGCGCAGACGAACGCGGCCCAAAAGGAAAAGCTGTAATCCACAAGGTAGTTGTGGAATGTCCACGTGAAATAGGAGGCGATCATGTACAAGCTGAAGTGGGCCATGTTAAGCGTTCCCACCACACCGAACAGAAGGGTAAGCCCGGAGGTGACGAGAAAATAAAGCGACGCTCGCACGAGACCGCTGAATACCTGATTAATGAACAGCTCCACCCTGCGCTCCCTCGAAAGTAGACGTTGCGGGGCCGGCAGGGCCCTGCACGTAGTGCCGAGCCCTGTGCGACATCTGAGCGGACAATCGGCCTCGATCTATTTCCCTGACAAGGGCACGAATTTGATGCCGCTCTTTTCCCTGAGCTTCTTTATTTCTTCCGCACTCCGGAAGAGAGATTCTCCCGGAATTACGACCGGATCCTTCCCCAGACAAAAGCCCTTTTCTTTGTCGTAATAGCTGGTTGCAAAATACTCCGGGCTGTTCATCTGATGATCTATGGCACGAAACGAGAGCTTGCCTCGGAGAGTGTCAAGCTCCGTGGTCTCGAGGGCCTTGGCGACGGCATCTTTATCGAAGCTGCCCGCTTTCTTGACTGCTGCGGCCAGGGCCATGACGGAATCGTAGCTCAGGATAGCCCAACAGGTTGGATACTTTTTGGTGAGCTTCTTGTATGCTTCTATGAATTTCTTCATCTCGGGAGTATTGACGGCATAGAAAGCCCCTCGACTGTACATCCGCATGCCTGTGGGGAATTCCTTGCCCACCGCCATGACGTCCCCCTCAAATCCATGAGAGAGGAAAGCCATTTTGTCGAAGAATTTGTACCCCCGGGCTTGACGAATAAACGTCTGGTATGCGCTTCCGGCGAGTATTCCCACCACCAGGTCCGGCTTGAGATTCAGTGTGGCCGTGATGTAGGAGGAGAAATTCGTTTCCTTCAGGGGAGGCCAGAACTCGCCGATTTGTTTGGCTTCTGGCTTTGTCTTTAGAAGCTCTTGTTTGAGCAGCTCGACCGTGGAATGGCCCCATTCATAATCCAAGGCTATGGTTACGTAGGTCTTGAAGCTCACCTTTTTCAAGTAATTGGCAATGGCCTGTGATTCCATGTGTGAATTGGGCACGACTTGGAAATAGTACGGATGGATACGCTCAAGAGTAGCCTTTTCCGTGTTGGCAATACTGGAAAGGTGGATAACCTTTTGCTCTTTGGTCACCTCGATCACTCCCAGCAATACACCGCTGGACGTGGGCCCCACAATTGCGTTCACTTTGTCGCGGAGGATCATGTCGTTGGCCTGACGGACCCCCGTGGCCACATCGCCTTTGGTGTCCTTCTTGTCGAGAACGACTTTCCTTCCCTTAATCCCACCTGCTGCATTGAGCTGGTCGGCAGCCACTTGGCAAGCGGCGAAGGCTTCCTCGCCGTAGATGGAGTAGGGGCCGCTGAATGGTTGAAGAACTCCGATCTTGTACACGTCTTCAGCCAGGACATCCCCCGATGGCCAGAGGAACAGGGCCAGCCCAAGTATGAGGAGCACGATACCGCCTCTCCTGCCCATGCGAGCACTCATGAAATCTTCTCCTTTCTGTGGCTGTCTCTTTGTGTGGTACGTTCAGGCGCATTGAAAGCCGATGATGCAACGGTTGTGCCAAAACGATGACTGAGGGGCGCGAACGCAATCAATGGTGCGATGACTGAATCTTGTGTCTATCGGTGAAGCCGGGAAGCGGAGGACAAAGAGGACAAAGAGGACAAAACCGAAGAAGAATTGGCCGGAATCTGGCCACCTGGTGGAAAAAAGGTGAAATGAGCCTTGAAATCAAGGGCATGGCATTGGCCATTGTCTTGCCGGAAGCGGCCATTTTCAGGCCGTTCCCGATTATCTTGGAATTCGCTAGTGTTACGTTCTGGAAGTTCGGTGTGTAAATAGGATCTGCAAGTCTCCGGAATGCCTGACTGATATAAATGCTACTCGCAGACCTTATTTCGAGAACGTGACACTAGGTTCTATAGATCCGCAGTCTCTGCATGTAGTGCTTCATCGAGCCGCGCGAGATTCCCAGAAGTGAAGCCGCCTTCGTCACATTCCCGCTGCACTGTCGTAATGCCTGTGAAATCAGGAAATGCTTTGTCCGGTCCAGCAGATTGTTCATGCCGATGCCGTTGGAGAGACTCACGACCAATTCGTCCCCCAAAAGGGAATGGATTGTCCCGTCTTCTCGCTGAGGCAGAGCAAGGGCCGCTTTGGTGACCGTGCCTCCTTCCGACAGGATCAGAGCCCGCTCGAGAACATTCTCCAACTCACGCACGTTCCCCGGCCAATGATAGTCTGCCAGTGCGTTCACGGCCTCGGGCTCCACGGCCGGGAAGCGGGTCAGCCCCAATCGGGCGGCAAGCTTTGTGAGAAGATGGTCCACAAGCGCGGGCAAGTCTTCCGTTCGCTCTCTCAGGCTTGGAACCACTATGGGGAATACGTTCAAGCGGTAGTACAAGTCGGGCCTGAACGTGCCGGACTGGACTTCTTTCCCGAGGTCCCTGTTGGTCGCGGCAATAATCCTTGCATTGACGGCAACGGTCCGCTCGCCCCCAACTCTCGTGAAGTGCTTGGTGTCAAGGAAGGTCAGCAACTTGGCCTGGATGGGTAGAGCGAGCTCTCCGATCTCGTTGAGCAGAAGCGTTCCCCCTTCGGCCAGCTCCACCAGCCCTCGCTTGCGACCTCTTGAACCGGTGAACGCCCCGGGCTCATGACCGAACAGCTCTGATTCAACCAGCTCCGGAGCCAATGCCGCACAGTTTATGGCAAAATAAGGGCCGCTTGAGCGAGTCGAGCTCTTATGGAGATACCTGGCAAGGAAGTCCTTGCCACTCCCGCTTTCGCCAAGAAACAAAACCGTGCTGTCGTTCTTTGCAGCGAGCAAAACGTGATCCAGCGTGACCTTCATACCGGGCGAGACATACTTGTCTGCTTCCGGCCTTTCGACAGCGCACTCGCGTCTTCGGCCCGTCACGTCCCTCAAGATACCGCAAATCCCGGTGATGCCTCCTAACGCGTCTCTCACCGGGGTTCGCGTTGAGCTAAGAACCACAGAGCCGCCGTTGAGCTCAATGGTGTGCTCGGCTTCCACAGACTGGCCCGCCAGTACGCGGAGCTCCAAGCTTCGGAGATTCTCCGCCGGCTCTTTTCGCAGGAAGCTTTCATCGGTACGTCCTATGACTTCGGCCTCTTTAATGTGAAACAGTTTGAGCATGCCCGGGTTGAGATGGGTATATCGCAATGACCGGTCTTTCACGAATATGCAGTCCTGGGTTGCTTCGAATATGGCTCTCAGGCGCTCCTCGCTAATCAAAAGCCGTTCTCCCGAGTTTCTGATCTCTTCGAGCAGTCTGGTCTTCTCTTGAACTTGTCGTCGCAGTCGATCGACTTCTTTCCCCAATTCTTCTCGTTCATGCTTCAAGCCGTCCAGTAGTTCGGACTCCTCGACTCTCGATCGGTAAACCTGCAGGGCGTTTTCAATTACCAGTCGCATTTCGTCTTCGTTCCAAGGCTTATGAAGGTAGTAATAGATCTTGCTTCGGTTGATGGCGTGTACAACGGCATCGATGTCGCTATAACCGGTGAGGATGATTCGTACGGTTCTCGGGTACTCCGGTGCAATTCGCTCCAGGAGCTCCACTCCGGTCTCTCCCGGCATTCGCTGATCCGCTATTACCATGTGGATGTCGTGCTCCCGGAGAATTCTGTACGCTTCCTCTGCCGAAAGGGCCGGGAAAATCTCATAGGATTTTCTGAAGACGTATTTGAAATTCGTCAGATTCTCCCGTTCATCATCCACATAGAGGATTCGAGGCCTTTCAGGACCGACTTGACTCATGACCCGTCCTTTCCAGCTTGAGAGGGAGGTATATCCTGAAGGTCGCACCACCGGGACCGCTGTCGGGAACTTCCACGACCCCTCCGTGGCTTTCGACTATGCCGAGGCTGATCGGCAACCCCAGTCCGTTGCCTTTTCCAACGTCTTTTGAAGAGAAGAACGGCTCGAAAATACGGTCACGAATCTCATCCGGTATGCCCGGCCCGGTATCCCGGATTTCGATTTCGACATATCGCTCTCCTTCCCGCAGCCTCACTGCGGTCTTGATGGCGATCGTTTCGTCTTCGGAAAGTGTGGGCTTGCTCTTGATTGCGTCCACGGCATTCCTCAGTACATTGACAAAGACTTGGTTCAGTTTGCCCGGATAGCAGAAGAAAGGAGGGATATTACCCCACTCTTTAGAGATCGAGATCACGTCCCGGTATTCGTTTCGCAGTATCATCAGGGTTGAGTCTATGTTTTCGTGTATGTCCGCCAGCTTTTCCTCGGGCTCATCCAACCTGGCAAACGTGCGAAGACCCATCACAATTTCCGCGGTCCGCCGGGAGCCGGTTTGGATGTTCCCAAGCACCTCGTAGAGCGCTTCCCGGACCTCGTCAATCTCCGTCTCCTCCTGCAAGCTCACGATCTCCTCTAACGCCGTTTCCGGATTGTTCGTGTCCACGGTGCGATAGCGTGCAACGATTTCCATGAGGTCGTCGAGAAGACTCCTTAGAGCCGCGATTCCTGAAGTGATAAAGTTGACGGGGTTGTTGATCTCGTGGGCGATGCCCGCGGTCAAAACGCCCAGAGATGCCATCTTTTCCGATTGCACCATCCTGGTCTGTGCGGCCTTCAGTTGGTCCAGAGTTCGCTGAAGGAGCTCGTTCTGTTCTTCCAGAGCCGTCTGGTACCTGCGAAGCTTCAAGTGGACTTCGACTCTGGCAACCACCTCTTCGACCTGAAAGGGCTTGCTGATATAATCAACGCCGCCGCATTTCAAGGCCGTCACCTTGTCGAGGGGTTGGGTGAGCGCACTGACGAATATTACGGGAATACTCCGGAGAACAGGATCGGCCTTGAGCCGACGACAGACCTCGTACCCGTCCATTTGAGGCATTCTCACATCGAGGAGAATCAGATCGGGTGGCTGCTTTTTGGCTGATTTCAAGGCGAGCTTTCCTTTTGTGGCCGGACGTACCTTGTGGCCGCATCGCCTGAGCATCTCCGAGAGCACGTCGAGATTCTCCGGCTTGTCGTCGACGATAAGTATGCTCGCCTGTTGGGCCGACTCCATCATAGATTGTCCTTCCGAATCTCGAGCGCCTCGATGAGGGTCTCAAATTCGTATCTCCTGAGTAGACGGCTCACTGATTGTGCTGTGACCGGGTCGAACTCCGTGACCTGCGGCAGCAACCCGTTGAGACTGTCTATATCAAGGCTTTGGGCTGCGTCGGAAAGCTGTCCGATCAGATCCACGGGAAAACCGTCGAAGGAGGGCGATGCCAAGCGCCCCAGATTCTCTTCGGAAAGTGTCGTGCGTCGGCCGTCGTCGTCGTACTGCTCGTACAGGTATTTGATACCTAAATGATGGTGCAGGATACTCAAGACATCTTCCTCCCTGAACGGCTTTCGTATGAAGTCGTCCGACCCGTCTGCAAGGATGGTCTTTTTTTCCTCCTCCCACACTCCCGCGCTTACGGCTACAATGACGGTTCGTGCTCCATCGGGAAGGGATCGGATCTCTCTTGTGGCCTGCCGACCGTCCATGATCGGCATCTTCATGTCCATGAGGACCGCGTGTGGGTGCCATTCGGTAAAGACGGCAACGGCCTGCTCTCCGTTGTCGGCCGTTCGCACGTCCAATCCGACGGTACGGAGCATGCTCGAGAGTATGTCCCGGTTGGTTTGGATATCGTCAACTACCAATATTCGATAATGGGGCTGTCCCGGCTCCAGGGCAACCACCCGCCGTCTGCATTCGTGGAGGTCGCAGGCGTGTTTACTCCCCGGATTGATGGGAATCACAATTCGAAAGACAGTCCCCTGTCCGGCCCTGCTGGTAACGGAAATGACTCCCTCCATGACACCGACGAATTCTTTCGTGATGGCCAGTCCCAGACCGGTCCCGCAATCCACATTCCGGCCCGTTCTCAACTGCTCGAAGGGTTGGAATACTCTCGGACGGTCACGCTCGCTTATTCCCACTCCCGTGTCTTCCACTTCCAGGGTGAGTTGGATGGAGCCATCGGTCTCAGAGGCAGTCGCGTGGCCCTCCTCCGCAGGTTTGTGGCTGTTTTTCGAGAATGCCCTGAGAATAACGCCTCCTCGATCGGTGAATTTAACTGCATTGTCGAGGAGATTGACGAGAGCCTGACGGATCTTTCCCTGGTCTCCCACGACGTGCCGGGGCAGCTCACCGGACCTGCTTACCTCAAACTGCAGTCCTTTCGTTTCGATTCGTGCTCGAAACATCATCTCCAGGTCTTCCAGTAGGCGGAACAGATCGAAATCGATCGGGTTGAGGGCAATGCATCCCGACTCAATCTTCGACATCTCCAGAACTTCGTTGATCAGAGCCAGGAGATGCTCTCCGCTCCTATTGATCGTTTGTACACTTTCCCGTTGCTTGGGTGTGATTGAGGAATCGCGAACCATCAATTGACAATGTCCCAAGATCGCATTGAGCGGGGTACGAATCTCGTGTGACATGTTGGCCAGGAACGTGCTTTTGGCCCGGTTGGCAACTTCGGCGGCGTCTCTGGCCAGACGCAGCTCCTGCTCCGTCTTCTTTCTCTGGGTAATATCGACTCCCGAGCTCAGCGTGCCCAACGGCTTTCCATTGATATCAGCCAACACCGTGTTCTGCCATGCGATGGTCAACGGACGGCCGTCCTTGGTGAGCACGGTGCTCTCGACGTACTCGACGGATTCGTTTTCCTGAATCATCAGGGCGGCGAAGACCCGCCTGGACCTCTCCCTCTCTTCCCGGGACAGCACCGTATCAAACCAGTCTCGGCCGATGAGCTCCGATTCTTCGAAACCAAGTACTTCGCACCCTTTCTTGTTGATCAGTGAGGTTCTTTGCTGTGCATCAATTACCACGATGATGGAGCCCGCAATGTCGAGGTACCGCTGGGCACGGTCTCGTTCAGCCCTGACTTTGTACTCGGCTTGCTTGCGGTCGATTATTTCTCGATGCAGTTGCTCGTTGGCCGTGGTGAGGTCTCGAGTGCGCTCGTGAACGATCAGTTCGAGTTGGTCCCGATGCTTTCTCAGCTCATGCTCCGCCCTTTTCAGCTCGGTAATGTCGCGGGCTTCGAGAACCAGGTTGACTACCCGCCCGTCATCGTCCTTGAAGGGTTTCAGCGAAAAGTCGAAAAAACTTTTGCCGCCTTGAGCGTCCGGGCTTGCAGCCTCAAAACGGAGAAGTTCGCCGCATGCGGCCCTTTGTACAGCGTCCCGTACCTGGTTCTGATGCTCGGGGGAGCTCGCCCACCAGGGCAGTTTCCAGCATGACTTACCGATAAGCTCGAAATCGTTCCCGTCGGTGAATTGCCTCATGGCTTCATTGGCAGCCAGAACCCTACCTTCCGGGGTCAGAAATGCCGCAAGTTGAAACGTCTGGTTGAATATGGCCCTAAACCGTTGCTCGCTCTCGCCCAGCTTCGCATACGAGGCTTCGATACTCTCCGCCATCTGATTGAAAGCCATGGCGAGCTGACCGAGCTCGTCTCCGCTCCTCACGTCCACCCGGTGGCTCAGGTTGCCATCCTGAAACTGCCGGACTCCACCGATGACGGTGGCTACTCTGTTGCGCAAGACTGAGGCTATCGAAGCGGCCAAGCCTATGACGATCGCCAGCATGATTGCCGTGGACTGGCCGAGTTTCCTGACGCCTTCAGCGACGCTGCCGGATATGCTTCGGCTCAGTGCTTCATGTTTTTGAGAGAGATCGGCATCACGCTCGGTTATGAATCCGTCTATGAATTCTTTGGTTTCCAGCGCGGGGCTGTGAAATTCCTCGATATTGGCTGTTATGCCCACATGGCCGAAGCCGCGCGGCTGAGATCCGTATTGGCCCGTGAAGTACGGAATCGCCGCGGTGACATTCAATTTCCAGAGTCCGCTCCAGAACAAATGAAATGAGCCGGAGCCTCCATACGTTGTCAGGGTCTGGAATCCTGCACATTGAGGGGCAAAATTCAGATATCGGTAATCGATGCCCATCTGGCCGGCAGCTACCTGCTCCAAGGAAGGATTCTTGTATCGAGACGGGTTGTCGTATTCCGGCATCTCCTGCACAAAGTCATTGAGATCCTTGCCGCTCTTCTTCCATTTCTCGTACGTTTCCTCGTCGAGCCATGGGGGGACCCGTTTCCCGGTGCTTGGATCGTAACCGATGATGTGGTATTGGCGAGGATGAGCGATAATCTTGCCTTCATAGTCTGCAATAAATGCGTAGTTGCCGGCGCTCGCATCCGGGATGGGCGAGACCCGCTTTTCCGTCGGAACCAGATGATCGGTGAAGGCCATGAGGTGGCTATGATCCAGAGCCAGTGTTAGGTAGCCTATTCTCTTGCCGTCTCTCACAACCGGACAGGCCCAGCGCATGAGTCCCCTGAAGCGCTTACCTACGGGATTCTCCTTCCCGGCGTATCCCGACTGCTCGGGTTCAAAGGGAATCCCGGCGGTTTCGGCCCGCCCGGGAAGATACAGCCCATCTATTCGTGACGGTACATACGGACCGATTACGTCCGAAACGTAGATCTCTCCATCCTCCAACGCTTGGAGCCGCGGGAAATAATCTTCGGCCTTGCAATAGGTATTTTCGCTGCGTGATACATCGCGAAGCTCCTTTGAGAGGAGCGGGCTGGTGGTCACCTTCAGCTTTTCCATTCCGTCTTTGTCGAGAAACGTGATCTCCAGGTAAAGGGGGCGTCTGGCTTTTATGTCGTGAGTATCGGGGGGGCGATAATGGAAACCGATCTGGTTTTCACGCAGCAGCGGTCCCACCTCATCAGGAACCGGTCGCGTCTCATTAATGGGTTCCCACCATTCTTTGTCCCGGGCCAACTGCCAAGGGCCATGGTCAATCACCTCCCGAGTGCGAGCCGCCATGAAGCGGCGAAACGAATCCTGAGTCAGATCGAGTCCGGTGGCCAGTCGCATGTCGTCATCCCGGTCGTACAGAAACGCTGCAATTTCACGGGCAAGGTCGGTAGAAAGACGCTCCATCTTTTCCCTGGAGAGCATCTCCAACGCACGAATGGCATCCGTTGTCGTGCGGGCTCCTACCGTGGAAACCGAATCACGCATCTCCTCGGTCATGGATGTTGTTTGCTTGGTGACGAGATCTCCCAACGATTCGGAGCTCTCCCGGGCCAACCATGAAGATACGAGGAGAGGAAATGCCATCAACAGGACCAGCAGAATTATGAGCTTGGTCCTCAGACCCGGACCCGATCCGGTAGGCAGGAGCTTCTCACCAAGAGCCCATCTCTTCATTGGCGGCATCCTCCGTGGAGTGGACGGCAGATCGCCACTGCAGGCTTATGGCAGCCGCTGTGCAGGTCTGCTCTTATGCGGGACTCCGTCTTTTCTTGCCTAAATTCTTCAAAGCAGTCGGCCGCTACTGTCCTGAGGCGAACACAGACCGACCCGGACAGATTCTATTCGGAGGTCATTTACTAGTCAAGTTTTCCAGGATTGCGAGATCATGAAAGAATTGCAATGGGCATCCCTTGTGGCCAGGGTATCGAGCGTACGAGTCTGGGGGAGGGAGAGCTCAAATGATGACCCAATCGAGCGACCAGGCAGACAAGCCCTACGAATTGCTTCTTCGGTTTGTTGGGGCAGAAGGGGACAGGAGTGGGGACAAGACAGGGGTCTGGTCTCTTCTTGCTCACGCGAGGCTTGATCGCCTCCGCTTTGCTCCTCAAGATCCCGTCGTTCTCAATCCTTCGTCTATTGGGATGAAACACGCTGCTCGTGCTGTGGTAATGCTCCGGTCCAAAGCCTTCCCCTACGGTTGCCGAAGTCTGAACCAGGCCAAACCCAGCAAACCCGGCAATCCTTCCGCCTGGGGAAAACATAGTGGAGCGCATTGAAGGCTGCGTGAAAACTAAGCGGGGCCTTTCGCTCGTACGCGAGCCTGCGGCCGGCCGTGGACGTGGAAACTCCGTTTCGAACGTTATCGGTGCTCTTGTAGATGAAACGCCATCTAAAACGGCCTATTCTCGCCAGTGCTCCGGTTTATCGAGCGCATCCGCGCACACGATTTTTCCACGAGCCGAGCCGATTACTCCTGAACGGAGGGCTTTCACCATCCATGCGTCGGCGTGCTCGCTCGGAATGGGATAGGGGGCCTCAAATCCGTGAAGGCCTGCGGGCTCAAATCCGTGCCTGGGATAATATGCAGGATGTCCAAGCACGAAAACCAAGTCCGTTTCGGACTGAGACAGCATTTCCAGTCCTTTCTCAATCAACTGACCGCCGATTCCGCGACCTTGGGCTTCCGGTATAACCGCCAGCGGCGCAAGGAGGAAGACGGATACGGGATTGGGATTGTCCGTAAGTCGAGCCGAGGTGAACAAGATGTGCCCCACGGCCTTATCATCGTCGAAGGCCAGAAGAGACAAGAAAGGTTGTGCGCTGGGATCGCTCAGAAGATTCCGAGTCAACTCGGCTTCCTTGTCATAGCCGAAAGCCGAGCGCTCAACGGACAACACGTCATTAAGATCCGGGTCCAACGCCTCTCTTATATACAAATGCGCCTCCTAATCTTCGGATTTTACCTTCATATGCGCCGGAGCCGCCGTTGTCAAGCGAGCGATCCGTTAAGCGGGAATTATTCCGCGATCTCACTGTTGCCAGTCATTACTTGCCATAACCCGGCTGTCTGATGGGTCGCAATCACCAAATCGGCTTCGCCGAACTTATCGCCAGGTCGCCAGGGGTCAGATCTGCTCTTGACTCTTGTGTGGCTTGATCGCCTCTACTTTGCTCCTCAAGATCCCGTCGTTCTCAGTCCTTTGTTTCTTGGAATGAAATAGCTGCTCGTGCTGTGGTATTGCTCCAGTCCAAAGCCTTCCCCCACGGTTGCCGAAGTCAGAATCGGGCCACACCCGGCACACCTCCTGTCCGGAGATGATCGCTTCATGGAGCCCGCCTCGGTTCATGACATGGTTGCCGGGCGTCCCGAAATGGAATGCGCCATGGCCGTCATATGTACTGCCTATATCACCATGCCCCACATGAGTCACATGAGCCAAAAGACGACTTCACCCCTTTTCTTATTTTTCTTTTCCTTTTCTCTTCGGGATGCAGAGACCAAGAAGTGTGTGGTCTCAAGTGTGAGTACGAGATCCCTGTTCTGGAACTGTACACGAGTGTCTTCATCATTCCGAGGGAGAAGGTTAAGAATCGTCAGGACCTCCTCGGCCATAAGTCGGGGAGGGTGACGACTCACTATTCCATGCCGGAGTTGGTGAGTTTGATTACCGCTGCCAATGCGGTCTGCGGGGATCGGTCCCGCAAAAGTCCTGCACTCACTATCCTGAGACGAAAAAACCCGCTTCGGCTCGTCGCCAACTAGCGGGTTTGATTATCTTTTTTGGCTTCCCGAGTAAGACTCGAACCTACAACCTGGTGGTTAACAGTCGCCAATTTTGGTCAAACCATCAATGATTTCAACAGAGTTTGTCGGAACCCGTTGCGCAGAATCCAGCACTGTCCACAACCGTCCATAACTCAATCCCGCAAGAGTCCCGCACGAAAAAATCCCATCAGTTCCTTACGCTTTGTTCTTTTCTTCATTTTTCAAGCTCATCATAGATGGTGGAAATCTGAATCTTCAAGGCCGGGAGGTCTCGTTCAACGATATCCCAAATCCGTTCCAGCTCTATTCCCAGATAATCGTGGACAACAACATTGCGGAAGGCACCGATCCCTCGCCACGGCACCTCCGAATACCTGAGCTTCGTATCGGTCGAAATTCTTTGGATTGATTCGCAAAGCGTGTGAAGATTGCGCAAGACGGCATCCTGCGTTTTGCGATCCGCCAAGAATGAATCCTTGCCGTCACTGGTGTACTGCAAGATGTGGTCAATGCAATCCAGGATATGCACGAGATAGAGCCGATCATCTTTCATAGGGGAACCGCCTCCTGCAGCACACGGTCCCGAATGTACGAGTGCAACGCTCCTACGGTGACGACATGGACTCGCCTTCCCAGCAGGTCTTCAAGATCGGCTATAAGTCCTCCCGGAAACCAGGGGGAAGTGTTCTCACCAACTTCGACGAGCATATCGATGTCGCTCGATTCACCTGCATCGCCACGAGCCACAGACCCAAATATCCGCACGTTTGCTGCGCCGTGTTTAGCAGCAATCTCAAAGATTTCTTCTCTTTTTTCTGCTATTAATTGTTTAATTTCCATAGCCGACAGCCTCTCCAGTCTATCTGCCTAACTTGGAATCGTAAGGGAAAACTCCTTGCACACGGCCCGATTCTTGGATGGACAATCGGATTCAGTTTTCGAGCCCCTCATCCAGAACCGCTATAACGTTCTTCGTGGCCCTGTGCGGAGCCACCAGAATGAAAAATCTCAACAGTTCCTTGTGAGCACTCAGCCAAGCCATTTCAGTGGCAGCGGCGGCGGCATCGCCGCAAAACTTGGACCAACTTTGAGGGGACTCGAAAAACCTTGAATTGTTCACGCCTCGGGGAGTCCTCCATGTGAAAACGTCCTCGCTGTTTTCGGGCATGAACTCTTTCAACAAAATGTGGGAAATCTCCCTCCAGCGTGGTTCCAAGGCTGCTCTCAGATTTCTCCTTGCAAGCATGTGAACAAGTGTCTCAAGTAAGTGCGAACCACCGGAGAACTGCCGAAAATCTATCTTTCTTGCGCCCGTTCTCGTGAGGACTTCGAGCAAATCGGTTATACTGTAATACGGGCTTGGAATGCCTGTATTATTGTTCGGCGAGCTGCAAACGGTTGTCAATTGGAGCAGAGCCTTCAAAACCGACTGTGCTGTGGAAGTCTCTTTGGCTGCTTCAAGGAACTTGATCATACTGAACCAATACGGAAACGCCGATTCTCCCCAATACCAGACAAGGGTGAAATTTGTTTTTATTAGTTCCAGCAGTTTCGTGCTAAGACCGTAGTCCTGTTTCGTGGACGACAAGTGCAGTTCGAGCGCTGACCATGTTCCAAGTACCAGTGTCAGTCTTGCCCTGTAGATCTTGTCACCGTCACCAACCCAATCGCCTTCCAGGTAGTTTTCCCGTCCTTCCATCTCACTGACAAGCAAGTGCAGGTTCCTCTCTATTTCCGACATAATGAGATTGAAAGATGGCTGCCACTCATTCGGTTCCAATGAGGACTTCAGCACATACCGAACGATACATGCGGCCAGAGATGTCCAGGCCTCGAATAATGCAAAATAATTCGACGTGAGCTGATACGGCCGGAGCAGATAGGCGGTTATTATCACGCTACTGGTAATTGCGTTGATTTTCTCTCGTTTCTGTTTTGGAACTGATCCAAAAATCGTGTGGTTCATGAAGCTGAAGAATTTCTCCTTCATAAAGAAGTCCCTGCCATCGCAGAGAAACATCTCCAAAAATAGGTGGAAATCCTCAAGCTCTTTGGGCATGAACTCCCCTTGGGCATCTATGAATGCTTTAAGTAGCACTCGACCGTTGATCACATCCAGGTGGGAATAATTCCTGTTCTTACGAACGTTGTCATCATTTATCTGGTCAATTTGCACTCTCACTTCATCGCCTATCTCACCATTTGTGACGAGAAAAGACTTGTGGATTCTCGCTTTGTCAACAGACGGATGGACTACCGGAAGCTCCATCAGTTCCCTGACCTCTTCCCTTATTCCCCTCCAGGCCGGGATGTTGATGTCACCGATTTTAAGCTGGTAAGCACAGCACTGGCCTTCTGCGTCGATAGTTACGATGTCTTTTCCCTGCTCAAGAGAGCGATGCGAGGAGACATGGAGGACTTTGTGCCCTTCTCTAATGAGCACGTGGCAGAATGCCAGCTGATAACTCCTCTCGTTCGTATTAGTCAACCAGTTTTCTATGGCTCTCTCTAGCATCCCATTCCTTCCTCTTCGCTTCCAATACCATGTGGATCTTCTTGCTGGACTCCGAATCTTGCAACCATTCACGCAACTTCGTTTGGAGCATTTTTGCAGTGTTCGGATGCGCTATGTGGTCAGGGAGAATAGGATTGCCCTCCTCATCAAAATCCATGTGGATTTTGCCAAGCATTTCCAGGTAATGGTCCAGCGAAAACTCCTTTCCTCCAGCATCGACTACATTCCCCGTCTTATGGGTTATCCGATCAATGTCTTCAAAAAGAATGGTCTTTATCTGTCCCCGCATCTCTTCGGCCAGGGTGTCCAGGTAGTCCACGTAAACAAGTATTCCTCTTTGAATGACATCTTCCGCTTTGATTTCCTGGGCGCCGGTGACTTCTCTGTAACTGGAGTTCTTCAATTCATCATCTTCAGGTTCCATAGCCATTCTATGGCCCTCAAAATGATGCTCCCGTCTTATTTGGGAGAGGATAGGATCGTTGTACACCATGTCGTCCATAAGGCCGTCAAGAACCTCTTGGAGGCTATCTTTTATTTTGGGAAAGTCTGGGAGCATCTCCAGCCTCTTTGTTTCTGAGAACGTGGTGAGTTGCAGATATCCTGAACTCAACGCAAGATCTACACAGGATAAACCCTCAACACCTCATCCCCATAATGGTTGATCACCTTCACGGCAATTCTGCCGGTGTCTGTTTTCTTGAAAGGGCGGCTTTTGGTTCGGTAGAGCTGCTCCCAGGCATCTTCGTTGATTTCTGCTTTGAGTGCTTTGGAGAGCTTCTCGTATGGTCGGTCGGCTCCTGTGAAGTAGGCGTGGCGCACGAAGAAGCTCTCGCCGTTGTAGTTCGTGTCAATGAACCGGCAGGCACCGTCGTCGGTAATTCCCTCATCGGCGAGACGGAAGTGACGAGGAAGTTCCTTGTACGGGGAATTGATTACGGGATCTTCGATGATGACCGGTTTCACGCTACGATCCTTTCCGCAATCGGTACGCGCAGAGAAAGTTACACCAACCCCGGTTATGATTCCAGGAAAATCCGATGAGCATCGCAGTACGTCATCAGCCGAAACGGGAGTCTTGTGGGGGCAGATTAGACACCCCCGTCGCTCAAGCACACCTACGGTCGGCGTCTGCGGTCCGCGGGAGTTTCATTCGAAGATCGTCAGGACTTGCTGGGGCACAAGTCCGGGAGGATCACGACGCACTATTCAGCGCCGGAGTTGATCAACTTGATTCAAGCCTCAGAGCGGGTTTGCAGCCGCAATGGGTCCAAATTGGGTACAGTCGTCATGCTGAGAAAAAAAATCCCGCTTCGGCTTGTTTCTAACCGAGCGGGATGATTTATCTTTTTTGGCTCCCCGTGTGCAACCCTCTTCATAACCATTCTCCATTAGGCTTCAGGTCCCTAAGCCCTTATGATATCACGAGTTATCAAAGAGCGGGCCGTTCCCGGCGGACCGGAAGCGGCGTTGATTTCGATTTCCCTAATCACAT
>JBGSJS010000114.1:0-11772 GCA_041741735.1 Desulfomonilaceae bacterium
CCCTTGCCTCGATCTCAGCGCCATTGGCAATGAGCTCTTGCGCCACACCCGTGCACCCTCTTAGGCAAGCCAGGCTCAGGGCGGTGTCTCCATCTTCATCGCGGGCATTTACATTGGCCCCTGCTTCCACTACAAGCTTGACAACTTGAACATGGCCTGCTCCTGATGCCGCAATCAGAGGAGTCCTCCCGTAGCGGTCCTGAGTATCAGGGTGACATCCCCTGGCAAAGGCCTCCTCTAACTGATGAAGACCTCCCCACTCAGCAACATCCACCAAGTTCTCATCCGGGATCTGATTCTTGAACAATTCAAGACCCTCCGGAAAACAACGCCAATCTTCTCCTAAAACGCAACGTAAAATAGGCGTGAGAATCCATCAGATAGGAAAACCCGGACTGCTGAGACATCTGCAGGGTTGTCGCCGGGTTTCCCTCCGTCCTCGGTGGTCGCCAACTGAAGGAGATCGAATCTCCGACTACAGAGCTGTTGCAAGTTCTGGAGATCGCTTCTTCAGCTGTAAACGCACGTTTCCCAAGTTTGCCCCGTTCGCGCAGACCAGGCAGAGCAAGGCATCTCTTCCAAGGGTTCCCATCACCAGAACACCGTTGTCAAACTCGATCATTGTCTGGGTGAGGGCCCCGACGCTGAGCTCCCGGCCCATCACCTCAGATGAACCGAGACCCGTGGAGATAACTGCACCCACAGTCTCCACATCCAATTTTCCGTCGTTGGATATCCCTTCGATTACGAACCCGTCACGGCCTACGATGACCGCTGCGTTGATGCCGTCCACTTTTACGAAATCGCCTAGCTGGCTTTTCAGATTAGCCATCTTAGTCCTCCTCGCTTTTGGTTGTGTTTTCTCGATTTACGTTCATGAAATCTTCTTCGGCGAACTCTCCGATCATTTGTCCATGAGTTCCACTACCATTACCGTATCGCCGGGTGCGCCCGCCGGTTCCAGTTTCTTCAGCCTGGCCTTCTTGCCCAGATTCTTCTCTGCTATGGCTATGGTCAATGCGGCAAAGGGGCAACCGAATGGGGGTATTCCTTCTTCTTTGAGTCTTTTAGTAAGGTCAAAGAAAGAGCACTGTGTTATGTTCGCCGTCAACTCGCTTCCATTCAATGAGAAAGCCATTTTGTCGCACAAACCGGCATTTACTGCAGTTTCACCGAGCTTCTGGGACAGTTTGTCCACATCGTCGACGCACGAGAAATCCACCCCCAACTTGCCCAATTGGTCCAGAATGTCGGGTGCGGCCTTGCGCATGACTGCAGACGCACTGTCTCCTACGAGACCGTGAAGGGCTTTGTAGAGTCCGTAGAGAATACCTGAAACCGCTCTGGTATCAATCTTGTCAACCATTGCTTTTCTCCCCTTTTTTTTTGTGTTCAAATTGATTCAAAGACCGAACAAATTACACCAGTTCTGCCTGTGGTACCCAGACCGGGGGACCCGGTCCCGAATGTGTCATCAGGAACTTATGCATTTGATTGCATCCTCCATGCTTCCATCCCTCAAGAGTTCCAAAGCTCGTTCAAGTTGTCGGATCACCTCCTGATCACCGCCTTCGTTACGCAGTTCACGGACCCGTTCCCCCAGGGCTATCTGAAGAGCGAGGACTTGCTCTTCCTTGCTGTCCGCCAGCGCAAGCATCTTCTTGAACCGATCTGCCCTTGAACCGGGCTTGGAAGGTGATGGTTGTTTCTTCGCAGTGTCATTTACGGACACGGGCGGCAACAGCTTCTCCGGGGGTGCGGAATCTTCAGTTACCGGCACTACCGCTCGGGCCAACTCAATGTTCACCCCGCTCTCCGTGCCGGCACCTAAGGTCAGCAATTGGGCTACTGCGGCCTTGAGCCTGCGAACGTTATCCGTTATGGTATCGGCAAGGTAGTTGACAACATCTTCCGGTACGGAACGATCCTCCAGAAAACGTCTGATGAGCTCCTTGCGCTCCGACCTTTCGCCCATTTGTAGGCTTGCGACGACTCCTCCGCCGAGGCGGGAGAGCAATTGGGATTCCACCCCGGCCAGACTGGTGGGAAGGACATCCGAGCTTATCACCACCCATCGATGGGCCTTGGTCATGTGGTTCAATACCGAAAGGATGTCCCGCTGAAGCTCCTCACGGCCTTGGCAGAGTTGAATATCGTCCAGCAGCAGGATTTCAACAGACACCAACCACTCTCTCAGCTCAGCCCTGATGTTCAGGCGATCGGCACGTATCATCTCGGCTTCCAGGTCGGACGTATTGAGGAGCAAGACGTGCTTATCAGCGGAAGCGTTGGCAATTGCGGTAAGCAAGTGTGTTTTGCCGAGTCCTATGCCGCCGTACAGGTACAGAGGATTGTATGTAAGCTGAGAGGGTGAGTTTCCGGCTACGGTCTTGGCCAGTTCCGCGGAAAAGACACTGTCCTTACAGACCACGTAGTTTTCGAAGGTTAGTTTCGGGTCAGGAGGATCGTTCAGCAGGGCGGTCCCGAACTCGTATTGCCCAAGCCCCCTGGTTCGACGCAAGAGCTCTATGCGAAGAGCGGTTTGCTCGTCCACGATTCCTTTCCGGACACTGAACTGCAGGAAGTCCGGAAGGTAACCAAGCTCAGGTTGTCTCGGCCTATCCCCCATAGTACACCTAATTATTCGAGCGCTGTCGCGAGTCGACTTACACTCATTGAAACTGCACCCAGTGATGCCCCTTGACGTGCTATTACGATGAGCCCACAGCCGTCCGTAAGTCTGACGAGAACCAGGGTGCCGAGGTTGTCTTCAACCAAAATACGGTTGAGGACGCCTCGAGAGTGGCTCTGCACAAAGGAATGCAGCGTGGACCTAAGCCCATCGATTCCTTCCGGGGACTCATCATCACCGTCAGCAGAGGCCTTGACCTTTCCATCGGAATCAAGCACACACGCGTGCAAAGCAAAGTCATTGGAACCGATGAACTCGGACAGCTTTCCGGCAAGTTCCTCGTCAATTTCACCGTTGCCTGTATCTGTGCTTGCTCGTCTTTGTTCTTCCGCCTTCAGCTCGTCGTGGATCTTCAGTGCTTGCATTACGGCTCTGTGTAAATCCAATTCGATACTCTTGATTTCCGGTGGCAAATCCGCAAGAAACTCAAACTCACCCTCGCTCCAGTCAACCACACGGACCAGCGCCTCCATCCCGGATAAGTCCCCCATGGTGGCGTGAACCAGCGACCCGCTTTCATAAAAGAGCCGTGCCTCCCCATTGGCTCCGTTGATAATCAGATGCCCGGTCTTGCGTCCGGCATGGGGAAACTGTATAAGGTCTATAATGGCCATGTCCGCCAGCGTTCCTTTGAGCGCCATCTTTCAATCTCCATAGAACTTTCGTTCAAAGTTGGAACTTTTCGATGACCTGTCGGCTTGCCATCCGTATCGTCTCCATGACGCCCCGGCCTTCCGTCGCCACTGCCTCAAAGATCGGAATCCCGTTGAGATTGAGTTGGCTTTCCAGTGTGCCCAGGGGCAGAGGATGCGGAAGGTCTCTCTTGTTGTATTGCAGGACAAGCGGAAAGACTTTCCAGTCACCCCTTATGTCAGTGAGACTCGATTGCAGCATTTCAAAACTTTCAAGATTTTCCTCGAGTCTGTCTTCTCGAGAGTCTGCCACAAAGACCACTCCGTCAGCCCCCTCAAGGATCAACCTGCGGCTTGCCTCATAGTAGACTTGCCCAGGAACCGTATACATGTTGAATCTGACGGCGTACCCTTCTATTCTCCCAAGTTCCAGGGGAAAGAAATCAAAAAACAGCGTTCTCTCCTCTTCCGTATCAAGAACAATGATATCCCCCTTTCGGTTCTTATCCAGAGCGCTGTGGATGTACATAAGGTTGGTGGTCTTGCCGCTCATTCCGGGACCATAGTAGACAATCTTGAACGTTACTTCCTTATTGTGGTAATTGATGTGCGGCATGATCCGATCCTTCACTTGGGTAGGAATATTCGGTCGATCAGGTTCAGGGCATATTCCTTGAATTCAGGAGTGGCAATTTCCTCGGTATCTCCCGGTCTGTCGGCCCGAATCATAACGTCGCTAATGACTCGAGCCGCCTTGCGTGCCTCATGACGCACCAGGCCGATACGCTGATAGTCCTCGAATATGATCAACATCATCGAGGAATCGTTTATCAGGCTGATGTGGATGTGGCGGGTCTCACCCTGCTGTAACAGTATGGAAAACTTCTCTTCCCCCACCAGACGAGCCACTTCACGAGTTGCAGAAAACATTCCTGCCACGAGAGCAGCCATTGCCGTGGTGTTCAAATAGGATGTGTCGCCTGCTTCATCGATTGAGACCCCTTCCTTGGAGACAAGCATCGTGGTCAAAGCCCCTGATTGCCCGACCAGTTCTGAGAGGATCGTGTGCAGACTACTGTTGCCTTTCTCTTCTTGGCTCATCCTTTGACTCCTTATTCAGCTCCGCTTCGGAATCGAACACCTATGGTCAGAATCCCTATTTGCTCTCTTGCCTCAATTCGTCTCTTTTGCGAGCTGCTTCTATCAGGAGGAATTCTCCCGGCCTCGTGATGGTGACCTTTTCAGGTTCGTTCCAGGGAAGATTTACAAAACTCCCTCCCTTGAAACCAAGGCATTCGAAGAGTGCCTCTTCTCCCTCGAGATGTTGACATGTCGCGTGCTTCACGGATCCGTCATCAATGTAGACAAGCCCCTGCTTCCCATCTTTGGACGACACTTCCAGTACTACCTGCCTGCCGGTCAACATCATGAGTTGGAGATAGTCGAGAATATCGATCTTATCGATACTCCCTGAGAAGGCTGTTTCTTCTTTCGTAGATGAAAGAGCTTCTGCAAGCAGATCAGGGTCCACCGGCTTTTCCAAATACAGAATCGCTCCCTTTGTAATGCTCAGGTGCCTAATGGCAGGTCCGCCAAAAGCAGTTATGACCACCACCCTTGTCGCCGACCGATTTGTGCGAAGCCAGTCCACCAGTGCCAGCCCATTGAGCCGTGGCATTTGGATGTCGGTTATCACCGTATCGAAATTTCTGGACTCCAGCACGGAAATTGCCTCCGCTCCGTCTCCGCAGGTGGTCACGGAGAACCCGGCCCGAGTAAAGTATCGGCCCAAAGCCCACACTTGTTCCGGATCGTCATCCACGATGAGAATTGAGTTCTTTTGGGTCGCCATCTCCGGTCAAGCCTTTCTCTTCAGCGTTTCCGCAGCGTCTTTCACCATTGCGCTCAATCGATCCGAGTATTCGTCAACGATCCGACGAACCTCGGAAGGATCGTCAGCTACTGCATACAGTTCGAGTCGCAATGCTCTGATGCCGGCCAGCAATCCCGAAAGTCTATTCTGGACATGATGAAAGTCGTACTGAGCACGGGCCGGCTTTGTTTCCCTACGGCCATGCCGTCCGGCGGGTGCTCCGGTCCAGGAATCACCATGTTCGATGGCCCGGCGGGTAAGATCGATGAGTGCTTCAGGGTCGTAGGGTTTCGTGAGCACTCCGAAGAGATGATCGGTCCGCTCGTCCGGCAGGGAAGTTGCGCTGACAAGAATGGGAATGATTTTCTGAAAGCGGCCCTTCACTTCTGCAATGAGCTCCAATCCGTCTCCGTCTGGGAGTTTCAGATCTGCGATGAACACGGAGGGTTTATGCTCATCGACCATAACCAAGGCTTCCTCGCACGTACCGGCCGTGATTACCTTGAGCCCCTCTATTTCCTGCTCAAGTGCAAAGGCGGAGAAGTAAGCCAGACTGGCGTTGTCATCCACAATGAGAGCAGTGGCAACCAAAGTTACTCCCTTTCCGACCTTGCGGTCTATTCGAGAAGTATCCGTATGAGCTCAATCGTTTGCCTACCCTCCAATATGGCCTTCGTGAACCCGGCGACACCGGTCAGCGGTTCACTGAATTGAGCTCGTTGGATTTTTGCACCTCAGTGTAGACCGTGTGGTCTGCAGTTCTGGTACGCAATTGTTGTGCCATCTGAAGGAGATCGCTGACTCTGCTGATTTACGTGTTTAATATCAAGGAGGTAACGTCTGGGGCAAGGCATCGGGATTCAACCGATCCCATCTCTTCTCCGTGGTAATGCGCGGGAACCAAGCGCGGTTTATAGGCCGGTCGCCTCATATCAAGGAGTTAGGCCTATTGCTGGTGTACGAAAAACAAGTACGCTTAACGAAAGATTGTGCGATGCTCACGCATCAATGCCGAGTGATTTCATGTGGTGGAAAAGGGCGTTGCGAGTAATACCAAGAAGGCGAGCGGCAGTCTGGCGTTTACCCGACGACCGGCGCAGAGCCTCAGTTATCAATTCACGCTTGACCTCTTGAATGACCTCATTGAATGACCTAGTCCCCGGAAACGGGACGCTGTGAGACCATTCTTCCTCAGGCTCGCGGCGGTCCAAGGGAGCAATCGTTAGGCTCCCTCCCCTGGAGAGGATGAGTGATCGTTCGATCACATTGCGGAACTCCCTCACATTACCCGGCCAATGGTAGCGGACAAGTGACTCCATGGTCACGAGACCCACTTCGGGGACGATCGAAATGTCCATTTCCGCAGCGAGCTGTGAAATCATTTCATGTGCGAGGATAGGGATGTCCTTAATCCTCTCTCTTAATGGCGGCACACGAATGGAGAGGACATTCAGTCGATAGAACAAATCAGTTCTGAACCGACCGTCCGCCACCTCTTTCTCGAGATCTCGGTTGGTAGCAGTGATAAGTCTCGCATCTACGGAGACACTCACCTCCCCGCCAACGCGAGTGAATGACCGGGTGTCAAGGAATGTGAGCAGCTTAGCCTGCAGTCGGGGCGAAAGCTCACCAATTTCGTTGAGAAGAAGCGTTCCCTTCCCCGCTAGCTCCAGGAGTCCCCGTTTGCGTCCCCGCGCACCGGTAAAAGCTCCAGGCTCATGTCCGAAAAGCTCTGATTCGGCAAGCTCAGAGCTCACTGCGGCACAGTTGATTGCAAAGAAGGGGCCGTCTGCTCGGGGAGAATGATTGTGAATGAATCGGGCCAAACGGTCCTTCCCCGTACCACTCTCCCCGAGCAAGAGAATTACACTGTCTGTGGCTGCCGCCTGACGCGCCTTCTGCAAGGTGGATTGCATCGCCCCCGAAGGGTAGTCACCGGGAGCATATTCGGAAACGACCCTTGCCGAACGGCTCGTGTGAGGAGGTCTATCGGCCTTTCTAAGCAGCCGAACTTCTTCGTCTCTTATGCGTTCTCGCATGGCGTTTCGCAGAGAAATCAGGAGCTCATCCATATCGACAGGCTTGGTCATGTAGTCGCTTGCCCCAAGGCGAGTGGCCTCCATCGCCGACTTGATCGACCCGTAGGCAGTCATTACGAGATAACGCGCTGTTGGATGAGTCTCTCGAATCTCCTTCATAAGAGTCAGTCCGTCACTATCCGGCAACTTGAGATCCAAAAGCACGACGTCAGGGAAGAAGGATCGGATGATGTTACGTACTCCTGAAGCGTCATGGGCTCCGGCAACCTGGTATCCTTCTGCACGTAACAGGTACTCCAGATGCTTCACGACCTGCACATCGTCATCCACTATGAGAACGGTTCCTGCCATTCGCTTTTTCTCTATTGAACCAACCGAGACCGGAAAAATGGCGTCAGACTACAAGATCGGTAATACCCGCAATTGAGACACCGCTCAGGCCATTGCCCTGTTGCCGCATGGAAGGCCCGCCCTTTGAGCGTCCAACAACAGTAGCCGATGCCCGAGGGTTTCACATCGCAGTCTGTGCAATCAACCGCCCGATCGCCATGCCAATCCCAGCAAGCGATTGCCTCGAGGATCGGGAGCAGAATCTCGACCTTTGTTCCCCGGTTCGACCGGGAATCAACCATGATCACCCCTCCGTGGGATTCCACAATATCTCGCGCCACCGTGAGTCCCAGGCCGCTGCCGGACACCTTGGTAGAGACAAATGCCTTGAACACCCGGCTCTGGTCAACAGATAGTTCGTCCGGAATCCCCGGTCCGCTATCATCAACAAAGATTCCGACGACCCGTCCGGAGAATCCCGGCACGAGTTCAGCTCTTCTTGCTTTGTCCAGTTCTCGCCACCCTATGCTTATGAGGTCTCCCTTTGAGCAAGCGTCCAGCGCATTCTGAATCAAACTTCCCAGAACTCGAAGCATGGCGCGATCATCCACGACAACGGCGACAGAGGCAGAAGCTCGAACGATCTCCAATCTTACCCCGCGCCGGACCGCCGGAAGACTGTTGGCATCCATGCATCTTTCCAAAAGAGGCTCTATGTAAATCGGTTTGGGGGAAGGCACGCTCGGACGTGCGGCCTCAAGCAATTGATTGACCGTTCTTGCGAGGCAGTCCACCTCTCCGGAAATCAACTGCAATATGTTACCTTGGTCTGTTGATAGCTGGGTTCCCCGCTCAAGGGTCTTGAGGCCCACGACGATACTGGCAAGAGGATTCCTAATTTCGTGACTGAGACGAGAGATCATTTCCCCTACGAGGGCTAGTTCCTCCGCTCTCCTCTGTCGCTCCCGTCTCTCGACAGCGTCCGTAATGTCTCGAAAGACTATGACCGTGCGGTCATCAGCTTCCACTCTCGCGGCGGTGAATCCGAACAACCTGCTGGCACCGTCTCGAAGAGTCACACGGGCCTCAGTTTGATCATGCGAACTCCTATCGATCCCCGTGATACCGAAGTCTGGGAGGGCCTCGTTCAAAGTCTTCCCTATGATGGTCGCGTCAAGTCTTAAGAAAGAAAGCGCAGATCGGTTTGCAAGCTGAACCTCTCCATTTCGGCCTACCACGAGCACTCCGCTGTTCATATTATTGAACACTTGACTGAGCAGAGCCTCGGATCTGTTGAGAGCTTCTTTGGACCGTCTCTCTTCCTCGACTGCCTGCCGGAGCCTTTCATTCGACTCTCTGAGGTCGGCAGTGCGTTGTTCCACCCTGATCTCAAGCTCTTCTCGCAAACGAATATTTTCACTGAGCTGTTTTTTTTCAAGGCTCAAGTCTTCTATGACCAGGAATACCAACCTTAGATCTAGGATCCTAATGGGACGACACGTTATGCGAGCCCATATCCGGGATTCCCCGATTTCCAGCATGCCTTCTCCGACTCTTACGGCTCTCTTACTGAAGACCTGTTTCAGAAGCTCTTCTGATCTCTCCCTCATTGCCGGATCAGGGAAGAGTCCATCAAACGGAGCTCCGATTACCTCCTCATACTGCTGACTGATCTTGCTGCATGCTTCGTTGCACGCGAACACCCTGTGGTACTCGTCGATCAGCAGTGCGGGCACAGGCAAGGCCTGGACAACTTTGCCAAAAGTCGATGCCCAGATATCTCCCCTTATATCGAAACTGCCCGTTGAGGTGACATCCTTCGTGAACAAACTATCGATTCGTAGCGTCTGAGTATCCTCGGGACAGGTTGTGGCGGAACGTTCTTTTTCAAGCATCTCATTTCCTTTTGCCGTGGTACCGAATATCAGGCGGGCTGTCTTCCAACTAAGTCGGTAACCAGACTATTTTCTCAACGATCAGCACTCTCTCCCGGGCTCTTCCTTATCAACCCCTCGGCAACTTGCAGAATTTCGAGTACATCAATCGGCTTTCCAAGGATGACGTCCACTCCGCAGTCTTCCATTTTTTTCCTCTCTTCCCGTTGCATATCCTCCATCTCCGTGCGGCCCGTCAAGAGAACAAGAGGCGTCCGCGCGACATTCCTATGCCGACAAATTTCCCTGATCCTTTTGGCTACCTCCCACCCATCCCAGTCCGGCATCTCCAAGTCACAAATGACAAGGTCCACAGAGGTCTCCTGAAATATTCGGAGACCGGCCATTCCCGAAGTCGCGGTGAGGGGAGTCTGTCCCAATTGAGTCAACCCGGCCTCAAGCATCTTCAAGTACGGCTCCCTATCATCAACGACGAGGATCTTGAGTTTCCATGGAAACTCCTGGGGTTTGGGTGTTTCGATTGGGGCTACCTCATCTGTACGTTGAGCGGCAATTCCCACGTTGTTTCGTTCGACTTCATCGCCGAGTATAGAGATTGGTCCTGCTCCATGAGTTCGGCTCCCTGGGACGCCCCTTTCGTCCAAAATTTCTCGAACGACTTGGAGAAGCTGCATAACATCGAAAGGCTTCTTGATGAACCCCAAGTATCCGTCCTCAGGGGCTTGGGGGAACACTCCGGCCATGGAGTGGCCGCTGGCCACAAGGATACTTGCCTTTGGATTCAGTCGGAAGATCTCCTCAAGACAGTCCTCTCCTCCCATCTCAGGCATGATGAGATCCAGAATTACCAAATCGATACTCTCCTTTTTGTCCCGATAGACCGACAGCGCATGGAGGCCCTCCGTAGCGGTGAACACCGTATATCCGCTTCGG
Source organism: Desulfomonilaceae bacterium (assembly GCA_041741735.1). Classification (GTDB taxonomy): domain Bacteria; phylum Desulfobacterota; class Desulfomonilia; order Desulfomonilales; family Desulfomonilaceae; genus JBGSJS01. The sequence goes on from JBGSJS010000114.1 coordinate 10,395, forward strand.
GTCAGAATACTCTCGACTACTCTTCTGATGCGTTCTTCATCGTCCACCAAGAGAATTGTCTCGGTCCCCCGACAAATAGCATCCTCCAACTCAATTGCCTTAGCTGGTGCAGCCTCCTGTTCAGCGGTCGGGAAGTAGATGTTGAAGCTGGTTCCCCGACCAGGATCACTTTCGCACACAATGTGGCCGCCATGGTTCTTGACGATGCCGTACACCGCGGCCAACCCCAGGCCTGTCCCTTCACCCAACTTCTTTGTTGTAAAGAAGGGCTCAAAGATATGGTCCAGGACCTCTCTCTCCATCCCGTGACCGGTGTCCGTAATCTTCAGGTGCACGTATTCACCGGGTTGCACGTCCAAATGATGCCTACAGTATTCGTCGTCCAGAACGACATTCTCGGTTTCGATGGTAAGTCTCCCACCTTTGGGCATGGCATGATTGGCATTGACGGCGATGTTCAATACTACTTGTTCCAACTGAATCGGATCGGCATTCACCGCGTTCAAATCGGCCGCCAGAAGGAGTCTAATTTCGACCATTCTGGGAATGGTCCGTCTGAGAATGTCATGCAAACGCTCCAATTGCTGATTCATGTCAAGGGGACGCAGCTCGCTATCCACCTGTCTGCTGAAGGTAAGAAGCCCTTTGACAAGCTCGCCTCCGTCCTTGGCTGCCTTGCGTATGGTCTCCAGCTTACCGAGATCTCGAGGCTGCGTGTCACTTTGCATCATAAGCATATCAGCGTAGCCCAGGACTATCTGAAGCAGGTTGTTAAAATCATGGGCAATACCTCCTGCCAGGGTCCCTATAGATTCCATTTTCTGGGCTTGGTGAAACTGGTTCTCCAGCCGCACTTGATCCGTGACGTCGCGCTTGACTGCCACAAAGTTGACGATATTGCCGGCCTCGTCTTTTACGGGTGAGATCGTGGCTTCTTCTTCGAAGAGCTCGCCGTCTTTTCTTTTATTAACCAGGTGCCCTCTCCAGACCTCTCCCCTCAAAATAGTCTCCCACAGCCCCTTATAGAATGCGTCATCATGCTCTCCGCTCTTAAATATTCGCGGATTCTGACCTATTGCGTCATCGGTAGCATACCCGGTGACCCTCTCGAAAGACGGGTTGACGTACTGAATTGCTCCGTCCCGATCGGTAATGACGATGGTCTCGGCTGCCTGTTCGATGGCCGTCATGAGGCGCAAACGCTCCTCCTCGGCTATTTTGCGGCTTGTTACATCGGTAATTATAAACGTTGCTTCCTGTTGAGGGTTTTCGGGGTTCCTTACGGTGGCTGATATACTACCGATGAAGGTCGATCCGTCCCTTCTCTCGAAACGGGCCGTAGTCTGGAGCGGTTTTCCTTCTGCAATCTGCTTCCGAA
>JBGSJS010000115.1:0-61818 GCA_041741735.1 Desulfomonilaceae bacterium
ATCTCCACTGGCCCACTGGAGGCAACCAACAACAAGATCAAGACACTCCAGCGGCAGGCATACGGCTTTCGAGATCCCGTGTTCTTTACGCTCAAGATCTACGCCATACATCTGAGCACGTACGCACTTGTCGGATGAGCCAGATTTCCTGCCTCATCCTCGAAGCTCGCCCTTTTCATTGCCAGACATATGAGGTGCGAGGGCCGGGTCATGGCTACGTAATGGACCCTCAACCGATTTGAAATCCTTACTTGTTTCCCGTTGAACCCTTTCTTATCTCCGCATAACCACTTCTTAAGTGAGTCCAAGTTGTGGTCATACCAAAATGTCTCCAGCACCAACGTTGCGGTGTGGTTTTCTCCCTTCACGGAATGTATGGACCCGACTCGGATGGCAACCTTCTCTCCGTTCCTGGAAAAACGATAGATGTTGTCTCGGCCCTTCTGGGCAGCCGGAAGGGCCACTGGATTAATCCTCTCATCACTCCATTTGAGAAACGCACGGACCTCCGGATCGTCCGAAGATGTCCAGGCGATAGCATTCGCTATGACATGCACGCTGGTTTCTAGGCCATTATCCCAGGCTGCTTCGGTCAGACTATCGCGGTGTTCGACGAAGTGCTTGATAAGCCCCGTATAGCTTTTCTGGAAATCGGGTTGTGCTCCCAGGAGTCTCAGCACGTTCCGGTGGTTGTGCTGGCCCCGAGGACGATCGGTGGCCCCCTTTGCCATTGAAGCTAAGCGGAGAACTCCCTCAGCGACCTTTTCAACAAAGTGATACGTTTCGCCTGTCGTATGAAGCTTTGCCAATCCCGCAGAAACATACTGCGCAAAGGTCTGTGGTTTTGGTTCACTCCTCGATAATTCGGGGTCATAATCAGGCCAGTAATGACCAACATGACGTGGTGGGTGTTCATCTCCTCCGTCGTCTGGTGGTTTGTGGACTTGCCCAACCGCGGTAAATACGCCCTCGCGTAATTCTTGAGTGGAGAAGGTTTCAAGGAGCAAGTCTGCATAGGCATCCAGAACCTTTTGGGTATCGACACTGTGGAACAGGAATACCGTGTGCTTACCTTTCGGCTGGCTCGATAGTGAACACGTCTGCTTTGGGCCGTGACCCTTCAAACCGTAGGGAGCGAGACCAAGAGGGTCCACCAAGTCAGCGATATCCTGCCCAAAGCGATGGCTGTTCGGCAGGTCCGTTTTGATTGACTCGTTCGGAAATCTTTCTGTGCTCGCTTCGGTGGCTCCCACGAACCCGTAAATGGCCTGATTCGCATCGCCCAAACGTTGACGAACCACTGCACCATCTCCATCTGTGAAGAGGCGGTGAAGTGTCGCAGACTGATCTTCGCTGTTGTCCTGAGCCTCATCGATGAATAGAAGTGGAAAGCGGTCACGGATACTCTGAATGACATTGGGCGTCCTATCCATCAGATCGTTCGCCCAGATGAACATGTCGTCATAGCAGTGATAACCTTCTTCAGCTACTTCCTGGCACGCGCTTTGGAGTTCCCTGTATGTCTGAGTATTCTCTTTGAAGGGGAACGGTCCGTTTTTCTTGGACAAGTTGAAGCAGGCATCGACAATACGAACATTCGATAACTCTACGTGCTTGTTCTGCAAAGCGTAACGCCACTTGCCATCAAGCTTGTTCCATCGAATGATTTCGCAAATCTGAGAATCTATTAGCGAGATAGGGTAACCCAGTGACCGGAGCCACGGTAATGCCAGAAACTCGTTCACGAACCCATGGATAGTCCCTATGAAATGAGGATAAGAGAGCAATTGCCGCCCAACATTGGTAGTTCCCAGCCGGGTCTCGATTTCGTGGCGAGCTGCGTTAGTGTGGGACAGGACGCAGATGCCCTGTGTAGAGTGGCGCCACCCTCTCGCCAGAATCGCCAGTTTGGCCACCAGAAGCGTCGTCTTCCCGCTGCCCGGACAGGCGGCAATATCTATCGGTTCCATAGATCTGAGGACGTGCTGCCTGGGGTCGCTCCCGCCTTCCCCTTGGAACGCCTCGCTCGGCAGCCCGAGGAGACTGGTAACCCAGCAAATATCTTTGTCCGTAACGGAGGGAAGCTCAAACAGACTCGGATTAGTGATTGACGGGAGCGTCTTCACAGGGACTCACCTCTTCTTCCCCATTCCCGGTCACGAAGTCGATGGCCGCTACCAGATACTTCGGAAGGCTTGCTCGTAACTCATCAGAAGTCAATTTCCCAGATTCATGTTTCTCCAAGAGCTTCTCGGCCAAGTACTGTGCGGCGATAGCCTTAGACACGCCGCTGTTCTTCGCGAACTTCGCGTAGACGTGAGATGCGAGCACTTCCTTGGCATCCCCGTTTTTCGCCTTATTCGTCTCCTTTGTCAGAGCCGAGAACTCCTGAGCAGCCATCTTCTGAACGTCTCCGACTGTAGTCTTCTGAGCATTGATGCTATCATCCTTTTCAGCAAGACAGGCTGCCACAAAGACATCCTCTGCTAATCCACCAGAGAATCCACCATTCGGGTCCTTTGGGCCGAGGGCCAGATCGTATTCCAGAGTCCACTCGTCAGAGACGAAGGTGTCAACCCATTGACCACAAGCTTTGGCGCGCTTCTCACGGCGGAACGTGGTCAAGGCCGATTCATCCCCAATATCCCTTTTGGCTCGCCATCGGCGCTTGTTGTCTTTCTTCGGCCACCCAGCATCTTCTTTCATCTTCCCAATAATGGCTGGTGCACAATCCGGCATGACATCCATGTCCGTTACACAGGCGACCGGGATCTCAAGGTAGCCGTCCTCCTTCTCATTCTTGCGAAGAAAAATTCGGGCATAGCGACGTAGACCTACGCCGCCGACGTTCACGATGGACACACCGTGTTCGGTGAAATCGCGGCCAAGAATCTTTGCAATGGTCGGCAAAAGAATGTTCTCGGCATCCCCTTCCACGATCATGACCCCACGTGCGAAGAACAGATTGGCCTTGGTAACATTTAGGAATCGTGCAAGAAATCTGTAGTCGGAAGGGTCGAGCTTCGTTTCTTTCTCAGCCATGGAAAAGGCCCGACCCTCGTGAATCATCACGATGTTGTCCAACTCTATGGCTGACGCAAGATTCGGGCTGTGGGTTGTGACAATGATCTGAATTCCTTTCTCCTGGGCTTGGCTCTGGAGCCATCTCATCACCCGCAATTGACGCTGAGGATGCAAGTGCGCTTCGGGCTCCTCAATCAATAAGAGTTTGTTCCCCTCATTCTCTTGAGATAGGAGAAGTAGTTCACAGGACATGAATAACAGATTATTGGTCCCCAAACCTGGTTTGCCAGCCCTTTGGCCCCCTCCGTCGAAGGCGAGATCAAGCTTTTCCAGCAATTGCCTTAGGCGGATGTCCTCAGAGGCCCTGGAGCCACCGACTTTGATATTGCCTTTGACTATATCCCCTTGCAACGAAAGCCGCTCAAGATGGTCATTGATCCTTTTCAGCGTGCCTCTGACCCCTTGCTGGTCCTCCAGTAGACGATCGGCAAGGTCGCCGATACCGAGGACGTTGAGCGTGCCGAGATCCTTCACCTCCAGAAACTTATTTCGGTCATAGCCGATGCCTGACGTTTTGATCTCATCTGTGTGGTGGAGAACTTGGGACAAGCGTGAGCTTCGGCCTGCGGACAAGGCCTGCTGAGCATCTCGTAGAGGCCTCAAATAAGTAGCTCGCAACAATTCACGGACCTTCGGGTCGATACTTGGACCATCTCCATTCTTGCCGGAATGGATCTCGACTCTGCGGTAGGGTCTTCCCCTTGCCGTTTCTCCAGCATCTGTAGCCGACCAGTTTAGGTACAGCACCGGCTCGTGCCCATTTCTTTCGTCGTAGGTCAGGTATTCGAGGAAGGCTCGTTTGTCATCCGGGCTCAAGGCCGCGAACCTGCATCCGATCCGAATTTCCTTTGTTGATGCTCCTTCGTGAAAATCGGAGTCCTCCAGCCTGTACCATTCCTGATCCGTTGTCCCCAACACGAGACGTAAAGCATCAATTACTGCGCTCTTGCCTGCGTCATTCTCGCCAACCAACGCAGTGAGGCCACGCCTCAAGGTCAGTTCAAAGCGATTGAGCCCGTCACCGAAGCACCGAAAGTTTTCAATCGTGATCTTTGATAGATACATCCTACCCCCGAGATTCACAGCAAGGGATTCTCCGAGCCCGCCCGAGAAGGAGACTAAGGCATGTGCCTGAATTCCTGTCGTTTTTCACCGATGACTCTTTCGCGCAATTCTCCCGTGATGTCAAACACAATGTGCGAGCCCCAAATTGATCCCTATGTACTGTGGACAGTGCACTCAAGACCTTTCACGCCATAACGGTCCCTCTTCATCCCTCAGTTGGCGTAAAAGAGGATCTTCGCGTAAGTGCAGACCTCACAGTTTGCATGCAAGTCCCTCAGGAGTTGGAAACGAGGGGCCAAAAGGGACTTGACTGTCATCCGATGAAGGTGAAAGGGCTTAGGGAAGGAACAACAGCCCTTATGACTGACCCCATTTCTTGGAAATCGGCTTCAGCAGTATTCCAGGGGCTACAGTGCCTCAGACGGAATTCCCCTTGGGTGTTCCTCCCATGACAACAGCAGAGGCTGCTCAACATCCTGATATTACGTAGCTTTCTTATCCGGAACGCTTGGTCCGCACTTACGCGATTAACCGTAAAAGATTCGTCTCCTCCGATCCGCTCCCCTACATCCAGCGTCCCAGGCCGGAAGCGGTCACTCCATGGGCGACGCGAAGTACTTCCGCCTTTTCGCTTTGTAGCTGGCAAGATCGAAGTGAGCTGGCAGCCAATGAGCGGTTTCTTCCTTGAGGTAGCCAGCTTCCGGGTTCGAGCGTCCCTCTTCTGTAAGCACGCGGACGACGTAACGCGCATAGTGATGGTCGAAGACTCGCATAAACTCGCCGAAGTAGATGTCCGCCACGCGCTTGTCGCCGCGGATGACAAGCATATTCTCGTCGTTCGTTCGCTGCGAGGGCAGGCTGAAGTTTGCCGATCCTGTGATGACCAGTGGGTCCTCGCTCAGTGGATCTACGAGCATGAACTTGTTGTGGATATACTGGTTGCGATTGAGCGGGTTCGACCGCTCTCGCAGGAAATTGGCTAGAGCATCTTCGCCCAGATACGCACCGGCTGCGAAGATAACGTCCCGGTCCGTGCCGATCGATTCGTTCTCGCCGAGCGGGTCGTCCTTCACGACGTACCTAAGCACATCGTTTTCCTGATTCAGAACCTTTTGGAAGACCTCGTGGATGTTGAAGGCGAAGGTCATACAGGAGACCTCTTTAGCCTCGGCCAGGCGGTCGGCATACCATTGGAGCGTATCGTTGCTGTTCCTGTCGTCGCGCGCTGAGAAGAGGGGAGTAACGGAGTTCTCGGGCGGCTTTCCATGGGGGGTGGGCGTCGCGGCTTTGTTCGGGGCGCGCATTTTGGACGGTGTGAGGTTGTCCGCCAGTCGTTGCCAGTAGCCAAGGTATTTGGCTGCCACGTCTGCGTCCCGGACGATGTGGCCGACGTTGGAGTGCCCGAAGATACCACCGGCGGATATGTTCGTTGAGCCCGTCCAGACCGCAATCGGGCTGCCACCCTCCAGCAGGACGATGAACTTGTTGTGGCGGATGCCCTCGCTTACCGTCCGCGGAATGACCGCGTTGTAGTCGTGGAGCCCAGCGCTTCCAATGGTCGCCTCATTGTCTGCCTTGTAGCTGCTTTCGGCGTCGTACACGATCTTCACGTCAGCCCCGGCCTCGATCGCTTTGGCGAACGCGTTTGCGACAGGCTGGTAGTGGAACTCATAGAGCGCGGCGCGAAGCCCCATGCCGTCTTTCGCCTGTCCGATGAATTGGAGGAGCGCTTCGAACAAACCGCGTGACAGCCACTTCATCGCCTTGGACCGAGGATTGTCAGCGTCCGGCTTGCGATTGCCGAACTCCCGAGCATAGGCTTGCGAACCGATTACGCCTCGATTGAAGAAGACACTGTTCCTGACACCATCTTCCGTTTCAACCTCAGCGGTCACGTCAAGCGTCACTGCCGCCGCTTCGTCTAACTGCAGATTCTTCGCTGTGCCATACACAGGCACGATCCGGAACAAGTAGCGCGTTCCCGCCTCGGCGGTGTAGTCGGCCCACAGAAAGCTTTGGATCGGATGCTTGTCGGTCGACACTGGCGTGCCCGGAGGTAGCCATTTGTCCTTGTTCTTGAAGCGCTTAATACCTTGCAACCAATAATGCTCGACCACGTTGCCCCTATCATCCAGCTCGGAGCGCTCGATGGCGTAGCCGAGCAAGTCCCCGCGCGCGGGCATCTTGCCGTCCAAAGTGTCCCATGCCAGGACCACCACGTACGTTCCCGCGTAGGCAGCGGCCTTCAACTCGTTGCCCTTCACTTTCGCTCTCATCATGCCTCCTTTCTCGGTGAACGGCGTGCCCCCCGCGCCAAGCAATGGTTGTTTTCTTTCACTATTTTACATGCTCACCTATTTGGTAGCGGCCATCATCAGCCGGTACTGCAGTGCCCTGTTATACATCTCCTCAAAATGCTTCGCCAAGGGCCTGCCACACCCTTCGTGCTCACGCATGATCTCCGCTTTGTCTCCGTCGGACAGCCTGCCAATGAAGAACAGCCAGCCGAACAAATGGGGTGTGGTCTGGACCCTATTGGGCGGCAGGACCGAGTGGCCTAGCCTCCTAGCCTTTTGGTCGTCAGTCAGAAACGCTTGGTGCGTTTTCTTGGCAAACGTGATAGAGACGAGTTCGCCCTTGCTGAGTCTTTGTCTTTTTTCCATTACGTGAACGTCTTGAAGGTCGGCTATTTCCAGCGCGTAGTCCTGGAATCTCCCAAGATCACGTTCCCGTTGAAGACGTTCCTGAAGCTCTCGTTCGGCTTGGGATGCATTTCTCCTGGGCTTATGTAAGCACTCGTAGAGGACGAAGCGGGTAATGCAAAAATCACAACCAGCGTCACGAGACCTTGAATAGAGAATCCGTGAGGACAACACGTTCCAGACGGCGCAGGTGTCCGTCACGTTATGAAGGTGGAATTGAGAAGGATCAATCGCCATGATCCAAGCTCCTTCCATAAATCTCTGCGAACCCTTTAAGCTCGCTCTCGTGCAAGAGCAGCATTTCTGCCATTCGGCCAGCCGATATGATGGTTTCTTCGTATCCTCGAAAAACAAGTTCAACGTAAAATATTGAAAGCCCACGTTCCAAGAAGTGAGCACGCCGCTGCCTTAACTTTGGCGGCAGGCCAAGGGGGAGCTCCGGATCTTCTTTTTCACCAGTATATCTTGCTCTTTTCCAGTCATTGAGATCTTTGTCCGAGATCAAGCCAGCTTCTTTCATCGCTATGGCAAATGTCTCTCGGCTGACCCTCAGCTTATCAGCACATTCGGCCGCACGTTCCGGCGTGGAGTAACTCACAGGTGGGATATCACTCAGAACGGTCTCCGGGAGGAGGTAAGCAGAGGCGAAAACATTAGCCCTGATTTCTGAAAGATCACCCTTTCTCCATGATGTGAAGGAGACGATGAAGTCCTTTTCTTCATCAAGAATGGCATGGCCTGCCTCATGAGCTGCACTGAAGCGCTGGCGATAGACATCTTCATTGTAGTTGATCAACAGGCAGTTTCCGGCGTATGGGTGACGCAAATACAATCCTGATATGTTTGAATTCTCCAGTTTTCTTCGGAACACATGGAGTCCTATTCCGCGAAAATCACGGTAGATATCTTTCGGTATCTCTCGTGCAGAGTAACCCAGATGCTGTCGTAAAGCCTGGGCAGCGTCTTGCCCATGCTGCTTGAAAAAGGTGCCACGTTTGTGAAATTTGAATTCTGAACGGTCCGGGACGGCGGGCAGCTGAGTCATGAGAAACTCTTCGCACGCGCACAAATACAAGAACTCCTGAATCGCCCACCGGTCCGCTTTGGAGATTTCGCTGCCATGCTTTCGAAAAAGAACTTCGGTTTGCTCGAATGCGGCCCGGCGCTCATTAGATGTAAAGAAGCTGTAGTCGCATTTGTAGTAGTCAGCCAGGATCAGGATTTCATCGCCCGAGGGCTCTTTCTTCCCCTCCTCGAACGCGGTCAGGTCGCTTTCTGGTATCCCCGTGGCCTGAGAGACCTCCTGAGGGGACGCCTGGAATTGGTTCCTGTAGCGTCGAAGCTTCTCCCCTAAGGCGCGAAGATCGAAAGCCATGGCGAACTACCTTTCGGCCTTCCGAAGTACGTTGCTTTCACTGAGACTTCTTAGGTGAGTCTGCAATTCACGAGGAATCGCTCCACCCCTGATAAGCACACCGAGTTCCATGTTGAGGTTGAGAGCGTGCTCGGTGAGGTTGGCGCTGGAGATGAACGCCGCGTTTCCATCGGCCACGGCACATTTGACGTGGAGCACCCCGTGCTGTCCTGTCTCACTCTTTGGACGATTTTCTACGGGCCAGATGTAGATGTTCGAGGCTGAGGTCAACTCTAGCCCCCATGTCTTGAGCTCGGAAAAGGCCATCTGTCCGGCGCTCATGTCCTTGGATTCCAGTACTATTGAAATGGCCACGTTTCTTTTTGCAGCCCGGAGCAAGGCTTCAGCAATATGGGGGATCTTGTGCGCCGCAAAGGTGACCACTATGAGCTCGTGGCGAGCGCCCTCGATCAGTTCCAGGAGTGCCTGATCCGTTCGTCTGAAGGCGGATGATTCCGCACCAGGTCCCGTCCACACGAGTTCGCACAATTGATTTCTCCTGTACGAATCATCAACGTGGCCAGCCGCCCTAATGGCCCAGGCGAGGCTCTTTGGAGATATCTCGTCTGAGCTCTTGCACCATTGACCGAGAAAGTCCTTAGCCAGTTCACGGCCTTCTGGAGTTGCCACTGCCTGAGCAGCCCTGACGCATTCCTCGGCGCTTGCACCGGTCGACAAGTTTTCAAGGCTTTCGCAAAGAGACTCCAATGTCGCGGCAGGCACTTCTCTGACGAGATCGGCCAGTCCACTCAGAAGAGCGAGGGTCTCTTTGCCGGAAGTCATGTCCGATACCTTACTCGAAGAAAGCGCAGTGCGATCCGCTCACCGGCTCGATTAACACAGCACGGTCCAGATACTTGTTCCCTCTCTCACACGATGTCTCTGAAGCGAACAGACAGGCATGACAAGCAGCGCCATGCAAGGTTTTTCCTTCAGGGTCGGGAGCTCGCTCTCCGCACAGTGGGTCTGACGAACAGAGGCGCATCCCCTTCAGCGCTTGCTCAAGGTGACGCCCGAGAGTCTTGTGCTCACCCAGACTGACGAGGCCGCCAAGCGTCCCTTCGCTGTCGGAGGCCGCAGTGTAAAGGAGTATACCGGCCATGGGGCCTCCATCTGATTCCGGCCCGGCTGAGTAGATCCTTTCTCTGATGCTGGCCGAACTATAACCGCATTCCAGGGCAAATTGCCGCATCAAAGCGTGAGCGAAGGAGTGGAGGAGTATGTACCTGATTCCGGGAAATCCGGCCTCGGGTGGGACCAGGTTCCTCTTGGCACGCCATTGCTGGTGCGCCGAGAGAAACAACCCTTCTCTTTCTTGGGTGTCAGCCCGATTTATCCAATTTCGCAGCTTCTTCTCGTTGAATTGGAGGAAAAGGCCTTCTCCCCGGATTTCTGCAGCCGGAACCCATGTCGGAGAGGTCCTAGAAAGAGGGGCAATCAGAGGCTGCGGAAGATCAGCACCCTCGACGTAATCTCCTGGAAATTCGATCCTGGTGAATCCAACGAGTGCTCTCACTTCGCGTAGACGGTCCACCAGGACAACCCGGTCGAAGTATTCCTTGAACCCTTTCGGCACTTGCCCTTCTCTCGTGCGGAAGTCCGGGCTTAGATCTCCTTTTTCGTGGTTTGAGAAGACCTCCCACTCAGGTCTCTTGAGATCACCTATGGGTTGCTCTCCTTCCTCTCCCTGGTCGCCGGAGAGCCGCTCCTCGATTGTCTGCCAAATCTCTTCATCAGAAAATGGAGCAAGGTCAGCGCACTGGCCGGTCTTACTCAGCACTTTCCTGATCATCTTGAAGGCATCGAGGCTCGTGGCGTCTGAGAAGAAATGCCAATTCTCCTCGATGAGCTGGGCAAGTCTGCTGGAGGTCTGAGGGATCGAAAGGGACGACAGAATAATTGAGAACCAGCTGTTTGAGGCTCCAAGGAGCATGGCCTTCATCTGTTCCTGGCAGCCATCTTTCTCGAAATCCCTTAGGTGAGGCCTTCGCCCGCGGCATTGGGGCATGTTCTTTCGGCCTTCTTCCCCGAATGCTTCCGACATACTCCTTGGTGGTTTATCGCAGTTCGTGCATTGCACTTGCACTTCGGCTGCCTGCCCGGTCACGCCGAGCTCATACAGTCTGAGCTGCGGGGCGTTGCACGGAGCCCCTCTATGCACGAATTCAATCCACGGGAAATCGTCGAGATGGCCTTGTGAGCAAGCGACGAGAAATCTTGCCGGAACCACGGTAGGAGCTTTCTTCGATTTGGCGCAATGCTCGTGGACATACTGAGTTCGGTCGGGATGGTAGGGGTCTGTTTTCAGTTGAAAAAGGCCCGAATCCACGCGGGCCAGAACATTGCACAACGGACACCGCAGCCAACGAGGGAACAAGATCACCGGAACGCCTATAAGATTGGCAGCATCCAGCGGTGAAACGGGCTGCCGATTCTCTGCAGGTGCCGGGGGCGAATTGAGTCTTTCAACTTGGCTGCCCAGTTTCTTCCTGACTACCGCCAGAAGTCGACTTTCTCCGATTTCCCTCATGTTGGCCGGGTTCCAATCATCCAAACCGAGGATCATGGCCGCTATGTTGGGCAGATCCACAATCGCCCCGACCCCGAATGTGTGAAGAACCTGAGTGGGTCTGAGATCCCCGACTTTGGTGGGAAAGGACTTGCTCTCCATACAAATGCTCCCTAAATCATAGGCAAGATGCGTGCGCTTCGCCTCTCATGCAGGAGGATCGTCGTGGATGCCTTCTGTATCGAGAACCAGGCTGACATTGGGTTCCACTTCGCGTAATGAATTAAGACACGTGAACGGGGTCCATGGCCCGATATCCGGTTTGCGTAGCAAGGCCTTGGCAGTCCCCGGCTTCCTCGCTTGATATGCCAGAGTGCTGCCTGCGGTCCTGCGGTTCTCGATCTCCTTGAGCCACAGATCGAGCCGGTATTCGAGGTGCTTCTTAACTTCGGCTCCAATAGCCTTACTCGCCAGGACACGTTCAGCCCGGGCCGAGATTGCCTGAACAGCCCTCTTCACGAAATCGTGGTGCCGATCAACCGATGCTGCAGCTTCATTTGGGTTAAACTCCGATCCAGCAAGCCGGGTAAGAGAAACCAACAACGCGGTAAGTCCTCGATCCAGGGTTCGGAAGGAAAACGGCGTCACCGACAAGGCCTCAACATGCTTGTAAAAAGTGGCATGATAATGCTCGAAGGTCTCGTAGTGAGACATGTCCCTCGGCCGGGACCAATTGTAAACCGTGACCACGAGACCTGGTTTCTTTCGACCAATTCGGCTTGTGGCCTGAATGTATTCGGCAGTGGCCTTCGGTTGCCCCGCCATTACCATCAATCCCAGACGCCGAACATCCACCCCTACCGAGAGCATGCTCGTGGCGAGCAACACATCCAGAGGTCGGGGAGCCTTCAAATCCCCTGAGGAAGCCTTTTCCTTGGCAGCGGGGCTGATTGGAGGATGAAACTCGGTTTCGAGCAGATCCAGGATTCTGGGTATGTCCGGCGCTCCCTTCCTGGAAGTAAGTTCCTCATGGCTGTGGATCAAACGTTTGGCCAGGCCTCGCTCATCCATCTTCCTGAGCCTTGACCGGATATCATCGTCAACCAGCCGTACCATCCCGCCAAGTTCACGCAAAGAATTGAAGTAACCCACGAGAGTCATCCACGGATCGGCGGATTCCCCGTATTTCTCAAACAGGCTCTGACCCGCGGACAGGAGAGCGACGTAAACTCGTATGAGAGCAGCTTTCAGCCTTGTTCCCGGTGCGCAAACCCCCAGGTAGCATCTTCCGGGATACTCTTCGCTTGGTTCCCTCTGAATTGAGAAGAAGTTGTCCTGGATGTCTATTCCTTGCGGGGGAAATACATTTACTCTCCGGAGGAACAGTGAATGAACTTGATCGAGAGCCCGGCGTATAGTGGCGGTCGAGGCGATGACCTTCGGCCGCACCATGCGACCATCAACCTCCCATGCGGCTAGCTCGTCCACTGCAGTCTCGTAGTGGCCGACAAGGGTACCTAAAGGTCCGCTTATGAGGTGCAGCTCATCCTGAATTATCAGATCAGGCGGCCGAAGTGGCTCCAGCGGTACTGATTTTACTGCCGGAAATGTGCCCTTCTTGGGATGCGAATCAGAGTCCTCGATCTCCGGCGAACGAAAACCGTGGCGAGGACAGTATCCGTCTACTCGCCCGAAAAGCATCTGAGTTTCGCCTTTCCACGGCATCTGGGCGAACTTGTCCACGGTGGATATCAGCAGAGCAGGGAGGCGGCGGTAAATCTCCTCGTCAACCACGAGCACCGGAAGTCCTTCTCCGTTGGAGTTCTTCCGCGTGAAAGGACACGCGAAGGTCTTGTCCGGGCAGTAGATGAGAGTCCTTCCTCTCCCGTCCTCAACTTCCTCTACGACGATATCCTTCCCTGGATCGATTCGACTGCCGCACCATGGGCAGTGTGTCAACTGCGCTGGAGTTCCCCGTCCCCCACCGACGCTTCCGCCCGAATAGAAGCCGTGGTCCTTCTTTATGGCTTCAGCGCTGTCTCTGGTCCGATTTGGGGTCGTCCTCTGCCCCACCCACAAGCCGAGGCGAAAGGGATCGTCTCCCCATCGAGTATCCCCTATTGCACAGGCTTCCCGGCGGATCTCCTCGCAGGCGCAGATCAAGGTAGAGGCTCTTTGGAACTGCTGTAAAGTCAAGAGTCTCAGGGTGTAGCGCATCAGCACAGCAACCCCGTGCAATCCTGAATGCCCGGCGACGGTCCCTTGCAATCTTCTTATCGCCATCGTGTACGCGGCTAGGCCCAGGTACGCCTCTGTTTTGCCGCCACCTGTGGGAAACCAGAGAAGGTCAGCCACCGCTTGTGTGTGATCGGTTCGATCGGGATGGTTCGGATTGGTCAGGCTGAGCAGATTCAGCAGAATGAAAGCCAACTGAAAAGGATACCAGCTCCGGTTCTCGGGGATATCAATCAACTCCAGATTCGGGTCCTGACTACGGCGAAATCTCTCTCCATAGATTGAACGAATGCGCTGTAGCCACATGGCCCGATTTGCGAAGCGAAAGGCGTCTGCAGCCTGCTCGTCAGTGGATATGAGATTCAGCCCCTCTCGAATTCTGTCCAGAGTTCGTGAGCATTGGCGCAGCGCCTCTTTGGCCACGGACGCATGTGGCTTGAGGCTCGCATCGGGATGTTTGACCTGTGTTTCTTGTCGGGAAATCCATTCGGCATACGCCGTCGCTAAGGCCCCCAGCTTCTGATTGAACCCAGCCATTTCTGTTTCCGCTAGTTCCTTCATGTCAAGAACCAGCCCTTGCAGCTTGGAAACCTCGTCCTGGCTTGGAGGGGTTTGCTGGGGCACTTCGAAAGATGGAACAAATGTCGTGGACAGCCTCAACGCTTCACATGGGTCAGCAGCGGAGGTTTCGGCATGAACCGAGACCCCATGTCCCACGGCGAACTCCACCCGGTTCCTGTAGAGCATGCTCATGGCCCGATCTTCAGGTTCAGAAGAGGCCTGGCCTGCAGTGAACGAATCTCCCTCAGGGCGCTTCTGGAATATGGGCTTTCCGTTAACCGCTTCTACGATCAACTCAGGCTGGTAAATCCAGGCGGAGTCCTTCAATTTCTTTGGTTCGGTCTGTTCGTTCACCAGAAAGAGGGAGACCATCCACTCCTGCTTCGGCTTCCGCGCAATACCACGTACGCGGACCTCGCCATAATCGGTGGGCACGCGCAAGGGCCCTATGTTCCCGGTGCGCAAGCGAACGTTGTTCCAGATTTGCTCCATAGGAGTTCGTTTCCAGACTCTTGCAGGCCCCCCGCCACCATTCAGAAGATTCTGGCTTTCGATTCGGTCGTACTGGCCCCAGCGGGCCGTGATTTTGAGCGCTTCTGTGTCACCCGAAACACAAAAGGTCATGCCGCATGAGGACGGGAAGAAGGTAGGCATTTGGAGCGCGGACAAGTCCGTAGTCCCGTCCTGATCCGAGTCGGACCCGCCGAGGGCCAGTTCGTCCTGCTCTTCAGCTGGAACAGGCTCCCATCCTCTCGGAGCAAGCATGCCGACAAGATAACGATCTTTCACCCGAGATTCCGCCACTTCCTCCTCAGGACCGCCTGCCGGCCCCAAGAGATCGGCAAGGACGAGCTTTTTCAATTCCTCTCGAATAGCGTTCGGAGGAGGTGGCTGAAGGACTTGGGGCATGGATGGTGATCCTTTCGTCAGAACTCATGAGCCCTCTGGGCTTTTCCGAAGCTACTCCGGCGACTCAGAAGCGATGATCTTCTCCAAGGCTTGAATCAATGGCTGTAGTTCGTTCACAGTCGTATGCCAGACCATATCCAGATTGATGTCGAAGTATGCGTGAATGAGCTTATGCCGCATGCCCATAATGCTCGGCCAGGGAAGCTCTGGGTGTCGATCGCGGAACTCCGGAGAGAGCTTGTAAGCTGCCTCGCCGACAGTCTCAATGGCTTTGATGAGCGCCAAGGTGAGCATTTGGTCGTGGTTGAGGTCCGCGCGAGTCCTGTTCTCCGCAAATCGCCGTGCGTCTTGGGCAAACTCAATCATGTGCCGCAATCGTGTAAGGTCATCTTTCCGCATATTGGACCTCTGCCTGCGACACAACCTCATCACGGAAATATCTGCTCAAATCCTGCGCGGTCCTTAGATCCACTTTTCTGCCCAGAATTTCAGACAGTTCAATTTCCATTCCGGCAAATCTAATAAGTCCTGGAATATGCCCGGGGTCGAATTCGACCAGGAAGTCTATGTCGCTATCCGGGCCGAAATCGTCCCTCAGGTACGATCCGAAGATGGACAATTTCCGGATGTGATGCTTTCGACAGAACTCTTCTATTAAATCCTTCGGAATATCAGGACGCAGTCTGTCCATGGAATTCCTCCGTTCTCTCGTTCATGGCCGGTGCCAAGGTCAAAAGGCCAAGGGTATGGTACTATCGTCTCGTTTCTTTCGTTTCTTGTTTCCCGATCCCTTGCTTTTCTTCGTCCCGGTTTCGTGAAGCCCTTGGCCCATCTCTTCTTTGTATCGCTCGTGGTTGAGGGCAAGCAGCCTGTCCAGGACCTCTCTTCGTGCGTCTTCGCTCATGGTGAAGCGAATCCCCTGTTTAGTCTGGTGGAAGTCGTGGCCCAGGTCAAGGTCGGTCCAGCCGTAAGCCGCCAGCACTGAACCATCCATTTCCGCGTGCAGTTCCCTCAGTTCCACGATGTCCTGAGAATTCTCCTGGTCATCGTGGAAGCGATTGTAGGTTTCGGTAAGGCCTTCGGCCCTCGAAGACATGGACGAACGCCTTCGGGCAAAGTAAGCTCGTCCTGCTTCTTCTAGCTGCCCGGTCCATCGAGGAAAAGGAAAGGTCTCGAAGCAGTCGGAAGGCGAATATCGGAGCCGTGTTTCCAAAGTACCCGAGTATGTCCTCGCCCACGCTTCGTGCACAAAGGATTCTATTATCGCAAAATCTGAGTCCTGGTTTAACCCAAAAACCACAAGTGCATGCGAGAAAACCACGTCTCTGGGACAAACCGCTACCGACCAGTATTTTGTGTGCAAGACTCCGACCAAGACCCTCTCCATTCCCGAGATCGCCTCGTAAAGCTCAGACCGCGGTCTCTCAAATTGCCACCAATGGCCACGACCGATTTTGCGTGTTTTTCCCTCTCGTTCCGGCTTGACCAACCTTTGTAAAATGTCCAGACAGTCTGGGTAATCAGCAGCCACCGGCTCGTAGTTATCTGGGGCCACAATTCCTTTTTCGATAAGACTTTTCCGACCTTCTTTTCCCGCCAACCGCCATTCCTTCTCTTCTGCACGGCGACGAGGCCAATCCTTGAAGTTGATCACCCATCTGCTCGGAGACTGGTCAGAGCGAGAGTTGAGGTCGTCGCCGGTTAAGTACGGGAAGAGGACCGCCTGGTTGGCAGGATTTTGGAGGATGAGTTCCTCGGCCTCCTCAGAGGATAACAGAAATCCCATTCCGTTTACAATTGAACCCTGGAAGGACTTCCCTTCATTAGCCCTTAAACGGAATGGATTGCCTTCCACCCGACCGGGTCGAGCCAGGTATGGCGAAATGGCCTTTACTTCTTCGTCTCCCAAATGGAAGCTCGATTGCCAATCTCCCTTTCTGAGCCATACTTGGGCAACTTCCAGGTTGGCGCTTCCGGGCCACTTGCGACTGGAAACAGCACGGGGGATCACAAACCCATCTTGCGTCAGCTGGTCGAGCCCGACCTGTCGTGTATCACCCTGAGCAATGGTGTTCGTGGCCAGCATGCCGATCATACCGCCTGTTCGGATTAGCCGCCCGGCCTGAAGAAAGAAATACGAGCAAAGATCAGCGCTACCTTTCCGTCCGCCTGCCACAAAATCCACGAGGAAGTTGCGGTAGTCCACGCCCAGGTTACCGGTGATTTTCTGACCGCCCTGGAATGGGGGGTTACTCACAATAGCCGAAAAGCCACGCCGGGCATCAACGTCCGCCGCGAAAATTTCCGGGAACTCCACCGGCCAGTGGAAAGGTCTCCTCTCGGACTGCTCCGAAGGTTTGCCATCGTCCAGCATCTCGCGGGCCGCAGGTGCCAGCTCTTTCACCGCATGGAATGCGGACTCCACGTCTGTGCGTTCGTAATGGGATTTCAGGCCGCCCCACATGTTGTCACGGAGGGATTCAAAGCTCTTGTGCGGCCAACCATCTCGTCGGTCGCAATTGCCATCAGCGGTTGAAATTGCTGCGCCCACCAGCACATCGCTGAGCCTTCTCACCATGTCCATGACTTCGTCGGCTTCGTTCAGCAGGGCCGACTTCAGCTCACTGTCTTTCACGGTTATTACCGTGAATGATTCCAGCTTCGACCTTTTCTCCATAGCTCTTCTGAACAGAGAGGGCAGTACTCGACTCAAGGGGGTATCCTGAACCACGTGGCTCGGATCGTCGAGAATGTGGAATCTCTCGATCTGTTTCAGGCTGCGCAAACCGATGAGCGAATCGCCGCACTTCAGGGCGTGATCCAGGAATGTGAAGGCCCGTCCTTTGTCGAGAGTAATGAGCCAGAGAGAAAGTTTGGCCATTTCCACTGCCAAGGGATTCTTATCCACACCGTACAGGCAGCGTTCACAAATCAAACGGTGGGCATAGGCAAGCCGTTCATCCTGATCTTGAGGTATGAGCGCTTCGCCCGGTTGACCGAAGGAGACTGCCCCAAAAGGAGTGATGCCGGGTAATTCCGGATGATTTCGTAGGTCGGTTTCCCAGGCCTCCAAGAGCCGATCGGAGAGATATCGGCAGGTCTGGACGAGGAAAGCTCCGCTCCCCATGGCCATGTCGCAAATCTTGAGGTCCAAGATTTCTTTTGGTGAGCGACGCTTCCATTTGTCCTTGGGCCACCCTTCCGCGGGACCCTCGAAAACCAACGGTTCAAGAGTGTGTTGGACTATCTCTTCTGTAAGGCTTCGCGGCGTGTAGTGTGTGCCTGTAGCTCTTCGCTCAGCCCCCTCGGTGACATACACGCTGCCACCCGGAATCACGAGGAGTTTGCCGAAGGTATCCTCTCGCAGCAATCCCGCAAACGGCTCAACCCTGGCCAGAAGCTTGTCGTCATTGCCGCACGACACTCTCAGGCGTTGAATGTCGTCGTGATCCAGTTTCTGGGCCAGCGCATTCTTCAAGGCACTTACAGAGCGCCCCGACTTCTCCTTGAGGAATATGACGAGCTCGTCTTCTGATTTCTCCTTCAGTCTCTCCAATTCGGCGAGTTCAATCTCGGGCTCTTTGTCCTTGGTACTTTTCAGGCCCAGGACAGGTCTATTCTTGGCAGCCCGCACAGCAGTATGATCGAGCAAGCCTTCGTACACATGACCGATTTGTTCTATGTCCAATGCCCGGAAAGAAAGCCTCCTGGCTTCGGCCTGCCCGCCGCCCGGCACCTTCACCTGTAGTATCTGAAGAGCCTCAAGCAGGTGCAGGACCGTGCGGTTATCAATGGGAAGCGGATTCGCAAACGAGTTCGTCCAGTGAGTGCCCGGTTCTCTCCCTTCGAGGAATGGGAATCGATCGGGATCGAACAGAGTGCCTCCATAAGCAGGGAGCCTCATGGCCTCGTGGTCGACTCCTGCATGAACAGCCCTGAAGGTGGCCAACAGCCTGCTCCAGGCATCACATCGTCTTTCGAGAACCTCCTCACCGTGTCGATCTGCGGCTTGACGGAGGGCATCTCTCAGGGTCGATACGGCATAGAACTGGTCATACGTGGGATCGCCGAGGAGCAACAGCCCTCGCTCTTCTGCACAGAAGAGGAAAACCAAGCGCATCATGACCGTCAGGGCGGCTTCATACAACCGTTTCTCGTCCACCCCAGAAAGAAGCCTTCCCTCTCGATCTTGATTGATTCGGTCGATGGACCTTATGAGAACTCCCACGGCCAGCCTGACCTGAAGGCCCAGTTGATCCGTTACCTCTTGCTGATCCTGAGCACTGGCAGCCAGGAGGGCTTCAGGCGTCTCGTGATCGGCTCTGTTGAAGAAAGCGTCTGCGCTGAGAAGGCTGCGAAAAGCCTGAAGGGTTATCTTTTCGTCTAACCAGACGTTTGCGTACCACGATGCGAATCCGGAGGTTTCACCGCAAGGTGCGTGCACGAGCATCCAATGCTCGCCGTTTGTGACCAGGCCGAGCGGAATCTCAGTACCATGAAGGAGTTCCATCATTCGGGTGGCGGGAGATGCTTTCCAGTGGCTCCCGTGAACACCTTTATCCAAAGCCTGATTCCAACCATAGGTCTGAATGAGGAGACGAACCTTCCTCTCGGAACCTCCGTGCTGCGGTCCTACAACCGCCAGATCGGGGCGCAGGGTCTCCTGATGCTCTTCGATCTTGACGTCGAGGCCCGGGGGGAGTTCTTGTCCCTCCACAAGGAGACCATGTACCATGTCGAGGCTTCTCTCGAAGACAAACCGTATCCAGGCCCGGTGTATAGCAAGATCCGGGCGGCGAGTGCTGCAATTCTGCTCCCATTCCTCATGAGCCAGCTTGAGTTCCTTGAAATGTTCGGGGTCATGTGCGTGCAGCCCCTGCCGAAAGGCACTCATCAATACCGGCATGGATAAGAAGGGACCTGACACATCGACAAGAGAAAGCCATTCCGCGTGGTGTCGGGCAATTGAGGTCATGTCCATGCCTCCCGCTGCCGGGCGAGACTCTCGGGCACAATACACGTGATGGCCACAGGAAAAAGCCGCGGCGATGGATTGGCGTACCTGGATCGAATCCCCTGAGTTTCCTGTTCGATTTCTTCCGGGATTTTCTTCAACCTCGCTCGCAGGCTTGACATGTTTCGTTCTAACTGTTCCCTTTCGGACGGCGACCAGCCGGGGAATCGGAGCTCAAGTTGGGCCGGACCTGCGTCAAAACCCTTCAGCTCCTCCTGAATGCTTCTTTGAAGTTCAGACAGGATTGCTGTCAGATCGGCAATCTCTTTGTCGCATCGCTCCTGCAGACGCTTTTTCAAACCGTCGGTCAGATCTCGCACTCTGGCCTCCAGCGAGCGCATCAATGGCTCAGCGTACTGCGGCCAAAGATCTGCGAGTCTCTGTTTGATCCTTTCGGGGGGCTCGTGGGTCGAGACAGCGGCCAGGGCTGTGGCAACCTCGCCAACATTCATGCGAACGAATCTCCCCTCACGAAGTTGCCCACCGGCTGCGATGACCTCCTCATGGAGTCGGCGGTTGTCCCCGCCTAAAACCACCAGCCTCGCGTGACCAATGACCAAGGGGTTCTTGATGACGGTGCTTGGGGCAATCATAGCGGAGACTCTGTGTAATCTCTTATTCTCCCCGTGAGCCCAGATCTCGGCGCGCAGCAGAGCCAAGGACATTTGAACGAGCCTATGATTGAGATGGATTAGGACCACATCGTCTCGGTTGGCAGCGAGATCGTGATCAAACACAATCGGGCGCTTCTTTCCTGTATGCGGATGCTCAAGCCCCTCAGCGCACGCCGCCCAGCTTCCGGAAAATGGGGGTAGATGAAAAACGGGGCATTTTGTGCGGCGACCTAATGGATCAGGCCAGATGCCGGTCAACTGGGTTTCGATTAAAGGTGGCTGACCCGCAAGCTCCAATCCAATCTCGACTGCGCTTTGGACATTCTCTGGAGAGAGCCGTAATGCTGCCTTGGTCTCCTCAAGCTGTTCACGGAGCTTGTCGAGTTGATCTCTCAACTGCCGTTCGAGGCGAAGTAACTGCCGAATGGGCTTGGCCTCTTGTTCCGCTCCTGAAGTGTCCAGAGCTTTCCGACGGCCAAGCATTGCTTCCTCTACTTGCCGGGCTATCACCGGCCCCACTTTGCCGATATCTTCACGAATCGCCTCCACCTTGAGTACGGCTCTAAGGAGGAATTCCAGATCTCCGTCCAACTCACCCGGGCTGTGGACGACTTCAGAGGCGTGCTTTTGGTAACCTTTACCCACGAAGTGGCCAATCCAAACGTACGGGGATTTTTGGCCATGCCGGTCAACCCTTCCGTTTCGCTGCTCCATGCGGTTAGGATTCCACGGAATTTCGTAATGGACCACCCGGCAACAGTGATTCTGCAGGTCGATCCCTTCGGCAGCGCAATCGGTGGCCAATAGTATGCGCACTGGGGCATCCGCCGGACTCGCTTGGAAGGCCGCCTTAACCCGCTCCGTGTCCTCCTGGCCCATCCCTCCGTACAGAGTGAGCAGGCGATCCCCTTCCGTGAAGCCCTCCGCAGCAAGCAAACCATGGAGCCATTTCTGAGTGGCACGGTATTCGGTGAAAATGAGGACTCGCTCGTCGCTCCACTTGCCACCGGGCTTGACCGTACCGTGGAGCCACTTTATGAGACGTTTTGCTTTGGAATCTGCCCGAGACGATGCTTTAAGGGCGAAATCTCTGAGGCCCGCAAGGAGCCTTCTTTCCTCGGCGGTGAGGGGGCGAAATACTTTGGTCGCTACATTCACAGCCTCTCCCGTCACTTCTTCATAGTCGTCGTCATCGGCATAGTCGTCTTCGATGCCGTTCAGTTGTCGACGGAGAATGCCGAGTGAAGGTTTCCCTAAATCCGTGGAATAGTGCCTTAAGCCTGTTAGCGTTTGCTCGTGCTTCCCCAGGGTGATGGCGAACGCAGCGGGAGAGGAGAAGAGCCTTTTCTTGAGCAGCTTCAAAACGAATTCGGTCGCAAATCTTTCGGACTCATCTGAAAAATTCTGTGACCTCAGACTCGTGTACTCACGAAGCATCAGGTGAGCCGACCGTTCTTCGTCCGTGTAATCGACTTCAAACGGCTCTATTTCACGTTTCGGAAAGCGCGGACTTCCATCCCATCGAGGCGGCAATTCATATTTCATCCGACGGACCATGGCGGCCCAGAGCTGTCTGGGATCGGTCTTCTTGATCCCGCGAGCAAAGCGCTGACTGTCCACAAGCTCCAAGAGAGCTGAGAAGCTCTCTGGATAGCCATTGTGCGGTGTGGCAGTCAGGAACAACTTGTGTTCAAAATGCGGCGAAATGGACCGGATGGCAACTGTTCTCAAAGAGTCGGTCGCATATTGGCCTGTGCCAGACGGAGCCACGTTGTGAGCCTCGTCCACTACCAGCAGGTCAAAGCGTCGAGGGAATTTCGGCTCGCCCTCGGCAGGCAGTGCCTCCCGGAAGAGCCGGAATGGCCGATCCCTTTTTATGAAGTCCATCGAGGTAATCAGTCGAGGAAAATGGGTCCAGGGATTGACGTGAAGACCACGGCGACGGCGGAGATCTCGCATTAAATCAGTGTCCACAATGCGGAACTCCAGTCCGAATTTGTCCCGCATCTGGTTACGCCACTGAATCTGGATAGACGCGGGACAGACGATGAGCACAGAGTGAACCCGCCTCCTGATCATGAGTTCCTGCATGACCAGGCCGGTCTCGACGGTCTTTCCCAGGCCCACGTCGTCGGCAATGAGGAGGTTGACCCGTGGCATTTGCAGAGACCGGACGAGTGGCTCCAGTTGATAATCCTCAATCTCTATCCCACTCCGGAATGGAGCCTGCAGGGCACGAACGTCGGCGGAAGAAATCGCTCCCCACCTCACCGCGTTGAGGAACACGTTCAGGCGATGAGGGTCATCAAAACCGGAAGGCTCGGGCAGCTGGACCCTCTCGTGAACCGCGGCACCAGGCTCAATTTCCCAAATGACCTCAAGCTCTTCGCCCTCTCCGTCGTCTTCTACGGAGGACAACGAGACCAGGTGCTGAGGCGATCCGTTCACGGGGTGCAGAGGATCACCCGGCAGGGCAGATCTCTTGACATCCGTGACCACAAAATGCCTCTGTCGCACGGCTACTAGCTGACCTGGATCTGGAACTTCACTTCCCACTGCTGAGTCCTATCCGCTTTGGCGTGGTGCAGGGTCAGTTACTGAGCCCGCGTCGCAAACCTCTCGTAAGCTGCGGTTACCTCAAAAGTCCTGCCACTGCTCCAGGGGTTTCACGATACAAGGTCAGACCGCCCTCGATATATAGTGGACTTCCGGTCAGAAGATTACTCCCTGAGGTCGTCTCAGATCAAGGAATTTCATCTACTTGGCTCCCAACTGCCGGAAGGTCCATTTCTGAAGGGACCAGAACCGGCCAAATGAGACAAACACGCATGAACCCATTGACATCATTGAACGAAAGGGTAAGAGGCGACGTGGCGGCTCTGAGGCTTCTGAGGCGGCAGAGGGCGGAGAACAATAATCTCGACGCTTGCCGAAGAACTGAATCTCCAGAGTGCCCGAGTGCCAGTAATCACGCGAATACCACACTACGCCTCATTTCGCTCTCCCTTGTGCCGGGCACTGTGGGTCTCCATAAGGAACACCGCAAGGGTGGAAGCTGCACCTACAGCCAATTTGGCATGTCTCGATTCGAGGCCTTTACTACTTGCGTGCTTTCCATGACCCGTTCCGTACTGGTTCCGCAACTCGGATATCCCGTGAGTAATTGTCGCAAGGTTGCTCAGAAGGCGTTTGATCGTTTCCCCAGCCTTGGCTTGATCAGGGATATCCTCGGGAGTCAACTTGAGTTGCTTCGTGGTTAATTTTACCAATTGGGCTAAGTCGGCCCTCTGCGGTACGGCAACGCCATGAGCGGTCAAGATAGTCTTGCAGCAGGTCTCCACAAGATCTTTTGCGGTCCCGATGGCAAGGGCGGGATCACTCTCCACCCCAGCTTCCATGCGGGTTATCTGCTTTGACACGTAAGCAGCGTCGGCCACTAACCCTGCGCCGCGTACCGCTGCGATGCCGGGAGTTGTAACAACACCTACGTAGCTGGCCGCAAAAACCGGCTTTCCCGAAATACGCATCTTTTCCACGATCTGAAATCCATCATTCTTGAGGTATCCATTGTACATTTGAAGAAGCTTGCCTGCCTCATCAGTGTCCGGCCTGACTACGGGATGGAGAGTTTCACAAAGGAATCTCAGGAGGATCTCATCCTCGCATCCGAGCAGATTGAACCGCCCATCGTAAAAGATCCAGTCGCTCTGCCAGTCATTGTTGTTGACGGTGTGCTGCCAAATGTCTCCGTAAGCATTGCGGAATCGGTGATCACGGGACGGAAGGCTTTTCAGATCGAAAAGCCGAGACAAAAACTCAGCATTCTCCAATCGGCCGGACCAATCGATCCCACTTATACAGAGTGCATCAAAGATGTCTCGCCTCGTTATCTCGCTGATCGTCATCTTTCAACCTCCGCGCTTCCGCTGGAGTGACCTGTGTCGTATGGCGGTTATAACCGAGGCCTTGGGCTTGCACAAGCGTCTTTTGGCCGCGGTGATTGGAACACCCTGATGCTCTTTTGAAGGTCCGTCGCTTTTTGCCACGTGGAGCGCTCAGATCGTCCTGTCACATGGAAACGCTCCAAGGTAGTACCTTGGTAGAGCATACTCAAGTGCGCCTCCGTTCTGATAACCAGATTATTGGCTTCGGCAGCCGTAAATCGGCTCTGAAGTACCAAATGTGCGAAAAACGACCATGCCTTCCCTGCCCCGACACGGAAAATCGCCCAGAATCGTTCTCGGGTGCCTTTTCGAACGAATCTCGCGGGCACGTCGGGTGTGTGGTAAACTGTCGTGAACTTCAGGTTGAGGAATACCGCGATGGACATCCCCGAAGATCCCCAAGAGCGCAAGAAATGGAAGATGGAGCTTCTGCAGGACTATGGGCGGGAGTTCCTCATCTTTGAACCTGAAGACCAGCCCAACGTCTTCGCTGCGCCGGAGCCGGAATACCGTGACCTGCGAAGTGGTAATCGGGACCCGAGGGAGCTGAGGAGCTGGCGTTACCTGGACTTCACCTTGGAGTTCTTACGGGAGCGTTACAGGATCTTCACTACCCGGCACTTCGTGATCGATTGCCCCCTGCATGAACTGCACCCTCTCGACGGCGAAGAGCCCAAAAATTTCCGCAAGTGTTTCCAGCTCAGTGCCGAGGGTACGATCAAGTTCCGCTGCCGCCGGTCCATAGGTTGTAAGCGGAAGCACTGCTCAGCGAAGAATAATCGCAGCCTCGACCTTTACGACCTCGAGGCATTGCTGGACAAGAAAGGGCGAGAAAGTGCCCGACAGGTAGTCTCTGACTTCTACGAGAAGCTCCACGGACAGAAGCTCGGATACTTCCCGAGATCTAAGGAGCCAGCGGCGAGTGGCAAGACCGAATTATCCGTGATTCGACACGCTGTATCCAAGGCTGCGCTGGAAAAGCTTTTTGGTGTGCCCATGAAAGGCCCAGGTGCTGCCGAGAGATTCGCAGGCATGGCCTCGGTCCTGATCAAACAGTCTCCTGAGAGCCCTTATGATGGCCATCATTCGGATGCGGGCAACGAGATCCTTTTCAGCAAGACCTTTGACTGGCAG
Organism: Desulfomonilaceae bacterium; assembly: GCA_041741735.1. Lineage (GTDB taxonomy): Bacteria > Desulfobacterota > Desulfomonilia > Desulfomonilales > Desulfomonilaceae > JBGSJS01. The sequence goes on from JBGSJS010000115.1 coordinate 25,186, forward strand.
GAAAAGCTCCGTGAATTTGGTTCCGCAGCACGCCTCTTCGTATGGCTCCATTGGAAACAGGCCGAGGCCGGAGCAAAGCTCATCTTCACGGTGCCTGAGTTGGCTCGGCAGAGTCGGAGTAAACGAGAGGACGCTCCAGAAACATAAGGCAACATTGCAGAGTCTCGGATACCTTGAAGTGGAATCCGTGGAAGGTGGGAAATCGGTGTGGTCAGTGCGATACAACCCTGGCTCTGGGAGCCACTTCGTTTAACTCGTATCGCGTGATATCAAGTTGTTACAGAGAAAGATTCACCCCTCAGGTCTATTCTTGATGTACCGGCCATAAAGAACTCTCTTGCTCCACCTATATATATGGCCACCAGACAGGAGTGACCCCGGCCGCCTGCCGTGCCCACCAAGAGGCGGAGGCAGGTGAGCCGCAGAACAGTGACCAGCGATGTAGAACATGAGAGAATGACCGAGCCAGAGATGGATAGAGGTAGCACAGAACCAGAGGAAGGGTAACAGGGCAGGTCAGAGAGTAGGAATTCCCATAGTGATAGATACATAGACTCATACAGGTATGGGTTTATTCTTCTTTGAGATTCTCGGTATCTTGAGGACATGAAGATTCCAGAATTCACCATCATTAAAGATCTCGCAGACCTACGAGCTTTCGTAAGCGCTACCGGTGCCTTCAGTATCAGTCCTCCTCTCCAGGTCGATTCCGAGTTCATGATGGCCGTCTATTACGCTGACAAGGAAGACGCGGAGTGTGTCTGCCTGCACCTGCCGCTGGAGCGCGTGAGGGAGGTCGCGGACATTCTCTTCTCGGACCGCGATAAGCAGGTAGTCGTACATGCGCTAAAGGAAATCAAGTTGTGGTTCCGACGGCACGGGGCGAACATAGGCCCCGTCAGGTTTCTCGATGACTCCCTCGCAGCGTACCTCTTGTCCCCTCCAGAGCCGGATCTCGGGGAGAATTGGCGCTGTTTTGTCCTCAGCGCTCTGGTGGAGAAGTATCTGAAGGAACCGTACCCTGTCCTGTACAAGGATGTCCTCGCGGGAGAATACCCTGAGGTCTTGTACCGGCGGTTGGTACAAGATGCGCACTACGTGTGGCGTCTTGGGCCCATACTCGTGAACGGCATACTCGCTGATGAGACTCTGTTACAGCCGTACTGGGAATTGGAAATCCTCCTAACGTCCGTACTGGCTGACATGGAATGCCGGGGGATAGGTCTTGATCGGGCACGAGTTGCGCGGGCTTTACCCCGTGTTGAGCGAGGAATGGACGTGATAGGTGAACAACTCGCTGCGCTTTATGGACAAGAGTTCAAGCCAGGTTCGGAATATGACGTACGGGTGTTTCTCAAGCGCACGTGCGGAGTCCGCCTGAGGCGAAATGAGCACATCAACGATGATCTCCTGAAGGGTTTGGCACGTTCATACCTTCCCGCATTCAAGCTGCGCACGTGGCGGAGGCTGTATCAAACGTACAAGTTTCTGAAGAAGTCCGCCGGGCATGATCGCTGCTATCCTCGGTGGTGGCTCACCCGTACCGTGATAGGACGTATCACGTGTACCGAACCCGCGTTACAGTCCCTACCGAGGTACGTTCGGAAGTATCTTATTCCCGGTCAGGGAAAGGAGTTCATTAAAGCTGACTTCTCCGCATTCCAACTCCGATTGCTGGCACATCTTTCGCAAGATCCCTTACTCATGGACCTGTTCCGCTCCGGTCGTAACCCGCATGACGAGACGCAAGCTCGCTTGCGGGCGCGGGGATTACAGATTACTCGTGCCCAGGCCAAGACTGTCAACTTCTCGATCTGCTATGGCGGTACGGCGTGGTCACTCAAAGACAATTTGGGACTCGGTTTTGGAGGACTCCAAACCGCACAGCAAATCCTGCGCGAGATGAAGGCCATCTACCCTGACCTGTTCGCCTACCTGGACGGTGTAAAGATCGTTTTGGAGAATTCTCCTGAGGGTAAACGGTACGTACGGTCGATCCGCGGGCGCAGGAGAGGGTTCACACATCCCGGTGAACTGACTCCAAGGGAAATGCGTCAGGCAGCTAATGCAGTGGTACTGATGCTGGAAGTCGACGTGTTCAAGAAGACGGTCCTGGAACTGGACACGGCCTTCAAGCGAGAGGGCCTCCCCGTCGAGATGGTACTCCTCCTGCATGACGGGATTTGGTTCGAGTGTCCGCACGAGATTCGGGAGAAGGCAAAGGTGCTGATAAAGCAGGTTATGGAGAATTCCGTGCCCCTGTCTGTACCTTTGGCAGTGACCTTTGATTGAAAATGGCATCCTTTGGGTGGTTGTTTGAGAGAGTTCGCCGCATACAGGACTCCGGTTTCTTCCGGTGCCGAATTGTCAGTAATCAAGCCCACGTTTGCTTCGGCCCACCGATCCGAAACACACTCTTATGCCGATGTGTCTGCAGATCGTGACCGAATTGTGGTGGTAAGTTGCTGATATGGTCAGGTCTTTTGCTCACCATGCCGCGAATAGTACGTTTCTGAGAATGGGGTAAGCAAGCGCGGACTCTTGAGGCAAAACGAATCTGGCGATTAGGGGTTCTCCTGCACTGAGCGGCTCTGGTGAAAACTTCGACCGTGAAACGGTTGTGGTCAAACTGGAATAGGTGCGACACGTGAGAGGCGAGTGGAATCTTCCCTCTCTTGATCAACCGTGACTGGCGGCCACCTTTGCGAACATTCTCATGAGTCCGACACACAGGATAAAGATGGATTCGATGTTGAGGTTGTCCTCCGCGGTACTGTCCACCAGCACCTTGAGGAATGATTCGAGACCGTCTCCCGGCTTCCAGTAACATATGAGTATAGGAAGCAGCGGCAGAGGTTGCAGAGCGATGGAAATGTCGGCACCAATCGGAGAGGCCTCCGGCCTGCCGTTGAAAATCTGGATCATCGTCTCGAACAGGTCGGGATTGGCATCGGCAACATGCCTCAGGGGGGTCTCAAACTGCTCGGCAAAGAGCGGACCCCACGATACCCCGTCACTGAGTTCTCTGAACGGCACCCATTTGCCCGAGAGAGGCCTTCCGGCACACGAGATGACATAGTTCAGCAGCGGTACGGCTATCCAGGCGTGCACGTGACAGGCAGAGACAACGCTGCCGTCTGGGGAAACCAGAAAATCCTTGCCGAGAGATCTGATAACCAGACGTTCACCGGACAGCGTCGCTCCCAGTCTCTCTACCGAGGACGTGAAAACTACTCTCGCAATCTCCCGCTTCAATGGCTCCAGCGACTCCTGGTACTCCTGCTCCATCATCATCCAGTGGGGAGATTGCCCGTCGTACTGGGCAAGGATCACTCCGTCCAGATAAGGACAGTCTCTCAAACGCCTTTCGCCTTGAAAGGCCGCAACAGCGAAGGCCAAACACGACGGGACAAGGCATTTTCTGCAATTCGTACCTGGTAGCAGCTTGAAGATTTCCATGGCATTCTTGAATTCAGACATAGACGCTACTCCTTGCGGTTTCTCAATATGCCTTCCCAATCCATCAAAATGCAAGAGATTGCATTCACGTCTCGACGTACCCGGAGAAGTAGCCTGAACTCCGGAGCCGTCATCACGGTTCTTGTGGATTTGGACACATGCTTGTCACGCTGGGGGCTTTTCCTGATACCCAGCTTGCTGTGGCTGTCTAGAGCAATTGCAGCCCGACATACAGAGCCCAAAGCCACCAGTAATTCTAGTTGTAATTACAATGCATTATCTTTGAGGCCCCGATCCTTGACCGGTTGTCCTCCGAAGAGCTACCGAAGGAATTCGGTTACATACTTCTCCCGCGTCGCTCTATTCCACGACAATGCCGCTGGAAAACTCGAAATGTGTGCCGCCCCGGCAATCACTGCCCTGGGCTGACGCGTTCACCTGCCGTCAGTTCGCATCCGCTTCAAGAGACGTTGGCATGCCACACCCGTTGACTTGCCTGCCATCCGGCCTTTTGTTAGAATCCCGTTCATAGACATCCAGGAGTGTTGTTTCTTGTTGAAAGGGATCTCTTCGATGACAGACGAGACTGCAAGAATCTGCATGGATGCCGCACCACGGAACTCCATCGGTTTGTATGCCTGGTGTACCCTGCTCATGGCCGCTATTTTCATGGCGGACCTGGCCGTGCCTTTGGGGGTTACCATGGGAGTACCCTACATCATAGCAGTTCTGCTGTCCCTGTGGTCCCCAGACAAGAGATTCACGGTCTTGGTGGCGGTCATTTCGTCGTTATTGGTGGCTGTGGCTTTTTGGGTGAAACCTCCGGCGGGAGAGCTATGGAAAGTTCTCGCCAACCGTGCCTTGGCATTATTGGCCATTTGGGTGACGACCATACTCGCCCTGCAGAGAAAGCGAGTGGAAGACAGGCGTGAGATGGCAATCAGAGACCGCGAGAAGGCCCTCCAAGAAGTCAAGATATTGCGAGGTTTTCTCCCGATTTGTGCTTCATGTAAGAAGATCCGGGATGATAAAGGCTATTGGACTCAGATGGAAGCGTATATCAGAGACCACTCTGAAGCCGAATTCAGCCACGGGATCTGTCCGGAGTGCGTCAAGAAGCTTTACCCGGAATTCCACCAGGACGACGTGCCCTGACGGTTTTCCCCCGTATACGAGCTTGTCGGAGGAGTCAATGTCCGGCCCTAATAAAAGGAGAACTACATGACCGAATCACAATCCCCACAGACCGTTCCTGCCTCTGAAAAGACCGTCGGAGAGATCGTGGCTGACGACTACCGAACCGCCAGGGTGTTCGAAAACCACGGGATTGACTTCTGTTGTGGAGGCAAGATCACTCTCGGGTCAGCGTGTGCGGAGAAAGGGATCGATTTAGATACCATAACCGGAGAACTGGATGCTGTGAAAAGTGGACCGGCCGGACGATCCGAGAACTATGCCTCGTGGGAGCTCCCATTTCTAGTTGACTACATAATCAACGCTCACCATACCTACATCAAGGAAAATACCGCTCCGATTGCCGCCTATGCTCATAAGATCGCCGAAGTCCACGGCCCCCACCATCCGGAGGTGATCAAGATTGCCTCCGTTTTCGACGGCATTGCAAAGGATTTGGAGGCCCATTTGAGCCACGAGGAGGAGGTTTTCTTTCCGGCGATCAAGCGAGTCCATGGAGCGCGAAAGCAAGCCACAGCACCGGAAGAGAATGATGTCGAAACGATACGGGATTCAGTCAGGAAACTCACCCGGGAGCACGAGGAAATCGGTGAGGCGATCCACATGATCCGCTCTCTGGCAAGGGACTATGCCATACCGGGAGATGTCTGCAATACCTTCGTGGTCACATATCAGAAATTCCGGGAGTTCGAGGACGACCTGCACAAGCATGTGCACCTTGAGAATAACATCCTTTTTCCCAAGGCCTCGGTTCTCTGAACGTATCCCTTGTGGCGAGCCGGTGGAGCCTTGTCATGACCAAGACGCCATACTACCTGCATGCGCTCAGGAATATGATCGGATGACGAAGAATCCGTGAAGCTGCTCGTGGCGGGGGTACTGCGGAGAGGCATCCAAGAGACACCGCGTCATTTCTTGTCGAGAACATCTTGATCGGACGGCAAGTACCCTGTAATGATTCCCTCATCGACGAGACGAAACGGGATTGGGAGACGCCATGACGAAACCGAAGCTTTTCAGCTCTCTCAGATGGCTACGACCGAAGAGACGGACCGACACATGCGATCCTGAGACAATCTCACAAGATTGGGCTGAAGTCCTGTGCGGCCATCGAGACTGGGAGGATTTCTATCGGAGAAGATGGCAGTACGACAAGAAGGTGCGTTCTACGCACGGGGTCAACTGCACAGGTTCGTGCTCCTGGGAGGTTTATGTCAAGGACGGCATCATCGTCTGGGAATTGCAGCAAGTTGATTACCCGAGCTGCGGACCGACCATGCCGGATCATGAGCCGAGAGGGTGTCCTCGTGGTGCAACCTATTCGTGGTACACCTATAGCCCGGTGCGCGTGAAGTACCCTTATGTTCGGTCTCCCCTCCTGCATCTGTGGAAGGAGGCGCTGCAAGCCAACTCGGATCCGGTCCGGGCCTGGGAAAGCGTCGCAGAAGATCCGGCCAAAAGAGAGCAGTATCAGAAGGCTCGCGGCAAAGGGGGCTTCGTCCGTGTTTCCGAAGATGAGGCCGTCAACCTCATAGCAGCCTCGCTTGTCCACACGATAAAGCGATACGGACCGGACCGGATCTTCGGCTTCAGCCCCATTCCCGCCAAGTCCATGGTCGGATACGCCTCGGGAGCCAGGTTTCTCTCCCTGATCGGTGCGTCTCTGGTCAGCTTCTATGATTGGTATTGCGACCTTCCCCCCGCGTCACCCCAAGTCTGGGGCGAACAAACGGACGTTCCCGAAAGCGCGGACTGGTTCGAAGCGTCCTACATGATCGTGTGGGGAACCAATCTGCCCATGACGCGCACCCCGGACGCCCATTTCTACACTGAGGCCCGATATCGCGGGGCACGCGTGACCGCAGTGGCTCCCGATTACGCTGAGTACGTCAAGTTTGCAGACACCTGGCTCCCAGCAAAGGCAGGCACCGACTCCGCTTTGGCGATGGCCATGACCTTCGTCATCCTCAAGGAATTCTATTTGGATCGGCAATCTGAGTATTTTGCAGATTACGCCAAGCGCTTCACGGACCTTCCGTTTGCCGTGGTCCTCAAGAAGGATGGTGACCGGTACGTGTCGCACCGCTTCCTACGCGCGTCGGATCTTGGGCTCTCGATCAACAACGCTGAATGGAAAACAGCCTATTTTGACGAGCGGACGCAACAATTCGTGGTGCCCAACGGTAGCATCGGGTTTCGCTGGAACGAGGAAGGTCGCTGGAATTTGAAATCGGAGGATTCCCTCACCGGTTCGTCCGTCGATCCACTGCTGACGTTCGGCGAAAACAACCACGGCTGGGTCCCTGTGGGATTCCCATATTTCGGAACGGATGCATCGAGCGTGAAGATCGGTGCGGTCCCCGTACGGAAGATCCAAACTGCGGGAAGCGAGCTCATCGTCACCACCGTCTTCGATCTCCTGGTCGCGCACATGGGGTTGGATCGAGGTCAGGGAGGTGACGCTGCAAAGAGTTATGACGATCCCAAACCGTATACACCGGCTTGGCAGGAGGAGATTACCGGTTGTGAGAGACAAGAGGTGATCCGGGTAGCCCGTGAGTTTGCTGAGAACGCGGAAAAAACCAGGGGGAAATCCATGATCTTCCTGGGCCCTGGCGTTAACCACTGGTTCCATTCTGACACGGCGTATCGAGCCATTCTAAATCTCACCAGCCTTTGCGGTTGTCAGGGAGTCAACGGTGGCGGCTGGGCACACTACGTGGGGCAGGAGAAGGTTCGGCCGTTGGCGGGATGGTCCACGCTCGCCTTCGGATTGGACTGGCTCCGACCGCCTCGATTCCAGAATGGTACGTCCTTCTACTATTTCGCTACCGGTCAGTGGAGATACGATCCCCTGGATCAAAGATCCATCAGCTCGCCTCTGGCGTCTTCCGATCTGCCGGCGCATGCAGCCGATTACAATGCTCTTGCCGCCAGACTTGGGTGGCTCCCATCATATCCGCAGTTCGACCGTAATCCTCTTGATCTCTGTGAAGAAGCGAAAGCGAGCGGAGCTGTCTCTGATCCCGAGGTCATTGCTTTCGTTGTGGACAAGCTCAAACGGGGTGAACTGAACTTCGCTGTCAATGATCCGGATAGCCCGGCAAACATCCCTCGCATCCTTTTTCTGTGGCGTTCCAACCTGTTGGGATCAAGCGGCAAAGGCCACGAGTATTTCCTCAAACATCTCCTGGGCACCCACAACGCGGTTTTTGGGCCGGAAATCGATGCCCGACCTGAGGAAGTCCTTTGGAGAGATCCGGCGCCGGAAGGCAAGCTGGACTTGTTGGTCACGCTGGATTTTCGCATGTCCACCAGTGCGTTGTACTCGGACGTGGTTCTCCCCGCTGCAGGGTGGTACGAAATGTACGACCTGAGTACCACGGACCTGCACCCTTTCATTCATCCCTTCAATGCTGCGGTGGACCCGCCCTGGGATGCCAAGAGCGACTGGGATCATTTTTCAGCAATTGCCAAACGTTTTTCGGAGCTGGCTTCGGTTCACCTCGGAACTTGTCGAGACTTGGTGGCAACCCCCTTACTTCACGACACGATCGGTGAAATAGCCCAGCCTGAAGTGAAAGACTGGAAAAAGGGCGAGACCGAACCAATACCGGGCAAGACCATGCCTAATCTGATGGTTCAGACTCGCGACTATCCCAATGTACATAAGATGATGACATCACTCGGGCCCTTGATAGAAAAGGTGGGCATCGGAGCGAAGGGAGTGGTTTGGAATGCGGCAGAGGAATCTGCTGAACTCAAGGACCGGCTGGGAATCATCGAAACGCCGGGCATCTCCGAGGGAAGGCCGGCTCTGCTCAAAGCCAAACAAGTTGCAGAGGCCATCCTGGCTCTTGCGCCTGAGACGAACGGGCGGGTGGCCGTGAAGTCGTGGACCAGTGTGGAAAAGGTCAGCGGACTGGATCTTTCCCATTTGAGCACCGATCGAGAAGGGGTCAGACACACGTTCGCCGACTTGACCGCCCAACCGCGAACCTGCATCACGTCTCCTACGTGGAGCGGCATGGAGACCGAAGGCCGTCGGTACGCTCCCTTTGTGATCAACGTGGAACAGAAGCTTCCCTTCCGAACCCTCACCGGTCGGGCCCATTTTTACCACGATCATTTATGGATGCGAGCCTTTGGCGACTCACTGCCTATCTTTCGACCACCACTGGATATGGAGGCAATGGGATCGACGCGGGTGGGTCAAGAAGCCGGCAAGACCATCGTGCTGAACTACTTGTCTCCGCATTCTAAATGGTCGATCCATAGCACGTACTCGGAAACGCTTATTATGCTGACTCTTTTCCGAGGCGGAAACGTCGTCTGGCTCAACGATGAGGATGCGGCCTCCATTGACGTGAAAGACAACGACTGGATCGAATGCTTCAACGTCAACGGAGTAACCGTCGCCAGGGCTGTCGTGAGCCATCGCATTCCCCGTGGCAAGGCCTTCATGTATCACGCCCAGGAGCGATTGATCGTCCCCAAGTCCAAGCTCTCAAACCAGCGCTCGGGGACGCACAACAGTGTGACGCGCATCGTCATGAAGCCGACCCAAATGATCGGCGGGTATGCCCAGTTAAGCTACGGCTTCAATTACTACGGTACCGTAGGCGCACAAAGGGATGAGGTCATCGTCGTGCGAAAGGCTGGAGAGGTGGATTGGGATGAAGATTAGAGCCCAGATGGCTATGGTGATGAATCTGGACAAGTGCTTGGGTTGCCACACGTGCAGTATTCCCTGCAAACATGTTTGGACCACCCGCCCTGGCGCGGAGTACATGTGGTTTAATAATGTGGAGACCAAGCCGGGGATCGGCTACCCGAAGAAGTGGGAGAATCAGAATGTGCACCGAGGAGGATGGATGGCCGACGAGGGACGGCTTCGTCTCCGGGCAGGCGGTCGATTAGAGAAACTCGCCAAGATATTCCATAACCCGGATCTGCCCACCATCGACGAATATTACGAACCCTGGACCTATACCTACGAGAATCTCGTTGCCAGCCCGCTCCAGCAGAAACAACCAGCAGCGAAGCCGCTTTCATCGATCACCGGTGAGCCGGCGGAGATCTCCTGGGGGCCGAGTTGGGAAGATGACCTGGCCGGGGTCAATATCACCGGAATGGAAGACGTCAATTTCAAGGATCTTGAGGCGAAGGCGTATCTCCAATTCAAGAATGTTTTCATGTTCCACCTTCCCCGCATCTGTGAGCATTGCCTGAACCCCGCGTGTGTGGCGTCTTGCCCTTCAGGAGCCCTCTATAAGAGAGAAGAAGACGGTATCGTCCTGGTGGACCAGGAGCGATGCCGGGGATGGCGGTACTGCATATCGGGCTGCCCGTACAAGAAGGTCTATTTCAACTGGAAAGCGGGAAGGTCGGAGAAGTGCCTTTTTTGCTACCCTCGGGTGGAGTCGGGATTGCCGACGCTGTGCGCCCAGTCTTGTGTAGGCCGTATACGATACATCGGCCCCATCTTGTACGATGCCGACCGGATAAAAGAAGCTGCTTCCGTAACCGATGAACAAGGAGTGTATCAGGCTCAGCTCTCCATGTTTCTGAATCCCCACGACCCGGCGGTGATCGAGAACGCCCGGTCACAGGGTATCCCGGACAACTTCCTGACTGCAGCACAAGCGTCGCCTGTGTACAAGCTGGCTGTGGAATGGAAGGTTGCCTTTCCTCCGCATCCCGAATTCCGCACGCTCCCCATGGTGTGGTACGTTCCTCCCCTCAGCCCTGTGATGCTGGAGGGGGAAAACCCCGAGGATATAGCAGACGTCGTGGATTCTATGAGAATCCCTGTAAAATACCTTGCCAACCTCTTGACTGCTGGAGACGAAGCTCCCATCCGGACTGGTCTGAAACGTCTCGTGGCCCTGAGAGACTATATGCGTTCGGTTCGCGTGGGAGACGAACCTGACACGACGGGACTGGAGCAAGTAGGATTGACTGAGTCTTCGGCCAAGGAGATGTACAGGCTCCTTGCTCTGGCAAAGTACGAGGATCGCTACGTCATCCCTACCACCCGGAGAGAAGAATCGGAGAACCTGCATGACTCACGAGGTTGTTTCGGCTTTTCGGAGCCCAGGTGACACATGAAAGCGTGCGAATGCGATACGGCATCCATTTCCGATGGGCCTTGTACGAGCACTCCTGAAGCGTCTCGGGGAATGAAGGACATGACGGATACCGAAAACGGGCGGTTTCCTTTCAAGCTTTTTTCGGTATTCCTCCAGTATCCGGATGAATCCCTTGTGCAATCCGTGCTGGCAGGACAAGACGATCTTGCCCATATTTCGGATGGCTCTTGGGGTGTCGCTTGTCGGGGGTTTTTCCAACACCTTGAGACAACTCCCCTGATTTCACTTCAGGAAGACTATGTCCGGACCTTCGACCTGCGGCCGTCAACTTGCCTCAACCTGACCTTTCACGAATTCGGCGACGGCAAGATTCGAGGGGCCGCACTCGCTGAGCTCAATCAACTGTACAAATGTGCCGGATACGAGTTGTCGGGCGAAGACCTGCCTGATTTCCTTCCTTTGGTGTTGGAATTCCTCTCGGTTTGCTCGGCAGAGACGGTTCGTCGAATCCTGGAGCGATACGAGAATCCCATTCGGGGCTTGGCCCAGCGTCTGCATGGGGAAGGGAGCCCGTATGGAGACTTGCTGGAAGCGCTCATGCTCTTCATTCACGAATTCAAAGCCGCGGGAGAATAGGACATGAATTCCCTGCTCAACACGCTGGCCTTCCTGGTCTTCCCCTATGTGATGCTGACCGTCTTTTTCCTGGGGCATTCCTATCGATATCTTACAGATCGCTTTGATTGGAATGCAAAATCGAGCGAACTCCTTGAAAAAGAGGGTCTGAGATACGGGGTCTTCCTCTTCCACTGGGGCGTGATTTTCACGTTGTTAGGTCATTTCTTTGGACTCTTGACCCCGCAATGGCTACTGGATGCCGTGGGCATTACTGCCGAGATCCACGACGTCGTGGCGATCAATACGGGGAGGCTTTTCGGCCTGATGACTTTGAGCGGCCTGATCATGCTCTTCCGGCGTAGGATAACGAACGCGAGAGTCCGGAGTGTCGGAAGCATCAATGATCTAGTGTTGCTCACTCTCCTCCTCATCGTCGTCTTTTTCGGGACGTACAACACGTTCTTTGCCCATTACGATGTCCTTTACAGCATAGCCCCGTGGATACGGAGTATCGTGATCTTCACCCCGGATCCTGACTTAATGGCCCCTGTGCCATGGTCGTACAAGATCCACATTCTGGGGGCATTCACCGTTCTGGGAATTTCTCCATTTACGAGATTGGTGCATATCTGGAGCCTGCCGGTGAGCTACCTGTTCAGGCCTTACCTTTCTTTTCGACGCCGCGCTGCAGGCATGCCGTAATCAGTGTTGAGGGACCGGGGTATGAAGAAACCGGCAAACAAGTGGGAATCCATCGTGGCAGACTTGCCACCGGCGTATTTCGCACTGGTCATGGCGACCGGCATTGTCTCCATTGCCGCGCACCTTCTCGGGTTCGGCGTGAGCGCTGTTGTTCTGTTGTGGCTCAACATAGGCTTCTACGCTGTTCTTTGGCTGCTGACACTTACCCGAATCTTCTTGTTTCCCCGCCGTCTCCTGGCCGACTTGCGTGACCTCAAACGCGGCACCGGCTACTTAACTGCGGTAGCGGGAACCTGCATTGTCGGAAGTCAACTCATTGCGCTAAGAGAGGCCTACCAGCCTGCCCTTATACTCCTCCTGTTCGGCTTTGGTCTTTGGGTTCTGCTGATCTATGCAGTATGCACGGCATTCGTCATCACGGCGGAGAAACCATCTCTCAGGGAAGGCATCAACGGGACGTGGCTCCTTTGCACGGTAAGCACGCAATCTGTCTCGGTGTTGGCCGGCCGCTTAATTAATCACTTGCCGGAGCATAGAGAAATCTTTGCTTTCCTGGCGCTCAGTATGTTTTTTATCGGCTGCGTCTTGTACCTCATCATCATCACGCTTATCTTCTATCGGTTCATGTTCTTTGAAATGCCGCCCGGAGAACTGGGCCCACCTTATTGGATAAACATGGGGGCCGTGGCCATAACGACGTTGGCCGGGGCAATCCTGGCAGCCAACAACCACGATTCGCTAGTGCCGGCACTGCTCCTGCCGTTTATCACCGGACTTACTCTCTTGTTCTGGTCTGTAGCCACGTGGTGGATTCCTCTTCTGTTCGTGTTGACCCTGTGGCGGCACCTGATAGGCCGCGTGAAGTTTTCCTATTCCCCGGAATATTGGGGGATGGTCTTCCCTCTCGGAATGTACACCACCTGCACGTTTTATGTCGCGAGCACATTCAATCTCGGGTTCCTGGGACCGATTCCTGAATGGTTTGTGTTTATAGCGTTTGCAGCCTGGTTGATCGGCTTTGTCGGGCTTTCCAAATCAATCTACTGCTCCGTCCTTGAGCGTCCCGAGGAAGCGTGATGACCCGCCGAATTGCGGTGGCTTGGAAGGCCCTTCACTACGAGTGTTTGCCAAATCGTGCGGTTTTTCAGGAGACTCGTTGCCTTGGAACAAGATGACCCGGCCCTAGCGTCCCGGCTCAACTCCATTCCGTTTGGTCTCCTGCAAAGTAAGGCCATACTTACAGAATATTCTGTTCCGTTTCCAGCCTTGCGCAACAAGAGCCGTTGGAATGCACCACACATCTCTGTCGGTAGCATGAGCACCTGTCCCAGGGACAGCTCAACCGAGCGGCAGGGAATCGGACGCAGTGACCGAATCCGCCTTGGTCAAAGAACTGAGCTACTCGCCGGAAGTTCAATCGGCTTCATAGTCGGCGATCAGTTTGCCATCAAGCCATGCTTTCAAATGACGCCCGGCTGTATAAGATTTCCGGTCGTACCATCGCTCGGACCCAGTTGGAATTTTTGCCGTGGTAAGCTGAAATCTCTTCGAGTCCCTGAACTCGCAAAGGAAGCGTTGTTTTCCAGGGCATTGATTCTGAATTCAGAATAATGGCCCACGTCCCGGATGCGGAATGCGATTCCGACCTCCTGATCAATGAAAACCACACGAGGCTTACCTTGTCGCTTGCCGGTCTGTTATTGATTAGTCGACTTTTCCGGCAGCCGGCGGAAACCAGTGGTACGTTCCTATGTTGTCCGGAAATTTCTGGTACCGACTGCTCATGAATCGTCCCATCAGAACGGTAGCTCGAGAGAATAGCCACGTGACGCACTGTGAGCCATCAGAAAGAGACGGCTTGTGCCCATCCGATTCTTCCGCTTCGAAAGATCGTTACTGATATTAAAAGCTTGCGGTTCCTCAGGCCGCTCTTATTCAAAATAATGGTAGTTAACGTGCAGGAAGAATACCGTCAAAACGAGGAATCGGGACCGGTCATTCCCATATGCATGAGACTGCCTGATTCCGGCAGCCTAGCCCCTGAGCCGAGAGCAGCTTCCATGCCATTGTCGTTGGGCACCTCACCAAAGAATCTGACGCGGAAGGACTTGCGGTTATACGGTTCCACGTCTTCGCCTCTATTCTGGTCGAGATAATTTTTGACGTGTTGTCAAGATTTTTCTTGACAACACGCGTAGGAATAGGAATAAATATATCAATGAGCGTTGATTTATTGATATGAAGCGAGCTTAAGATCGTCGTTGAGGGAAAATGGTGCCCCGCAAAGAAGAAGGAAAGCCACTCGAACCTAACCTCGGTCTCGCTGCCTTCGTCGGCAAGAGCCTTTCGGACGAGAACCGGTTACGCATCCTTCTGTCGCTGTGTGACGGCAAGAAGACCGTGTCGGCCATAGTTGAGGAAGTAAGTCTGTCTCAACCCCTGGTGTCCCATCACCTGAAGGAATTGAGACGTTGCCTCCTGGTGAACGTGGAGCGAAAAGGTCTGTTCGTGTACTACGAAATCGCCGACAGGAGAATCATCGACGTCGTGGAACAACTGGCCGGTCTGGCTACGGATCTGCTGGCGAGAAGAGAAACCTTTTGAGCTGTGGAGACGCGCACATGAAAAAAGGCGGACTTGAGCAACTCATCGAATCGATGGATCCGCGTGAAGCGGCGGTGGAACTGGCCGATTCGGCGAAGAAACTCTTTTCGATTCTGGGCGAGGATGCCCTTCGAGACTTTCTGACCAGGCTGATGGGGAACGAGCGTGAGGACAAGATTGCCGGCCTCGTCCATTTGTGACTGGCTACGTGCATGGACGAAGGTGTCGATCCAACGGCAATGTGTCGGAGCTTGGTGGAGAAATTCAGTCAATCGGAGCAACTGCGATCAGTAGCGGACCCGGAGATCCTCGTCCTGTTCGAGGACTGGCTCGAAGAATTGGAAAACGAGACGGTAACGATAATCAAGCGCAAGGGTTCCCTTGGCCCCAAAGACCTTTCAAGAGAGCTGGGTCTCTCTGAATCGGGAGCGATGTTTCTCATTACCAAACTCAGAAGAGAGGGAAAGATTTGAGTCTCTTTCATCTGTTTCGGTTACGGAGTTACGAAAGGAGAAGGCGGAATGTTGAAACTGGTGGTTTTTCATACAGGAAGGCCGGGTTGAAGGAGTTGCGTTGCGGCTACGGGGGTAGCCGGAAGAATGAAAGACCGTTTTGGCGATCAGATCGACTTGCAGGTACATTTGACGGACTCAAAGGAAGCCGAGCAATACGAGTTGAAGGGCTCTACAAGTGTCTTCATCGAAAATGAGTGGGTGCCACTCGATATAGCCGTGTCAGAAGAGAAAATGTTCCATCATCTCGTTGCCCAAGGCGCTCACGAATAACTGGAGACTGACATGGCGATTGAAGCGATCGGAAAAAGACTTTGGCTCCCCCTTCTGGCGATCACGATCACTGTGGGAGTCCTGTGGTTCACCAACGGTGCGGTGACGCCCAGGGAACCCACATGGGATGACGTTGTGGCGGAAGCTACCAATGGTGGATACCGACTGATCAATACCGATGAACTGAGACAGCGATACGAAAGGGATACTCGGAGTATCTTGTTGGTAGACACCCGCCAGGAGTGGGAATTTGCGATGGGTCACATAGCGGGCGCAATCAATTTTCCTATGGAACCGACCGCGTGGTCGAGGTGGTGGAAGAAAGGCGAGCTTGCAGCCGCGCTCGGCCCTGTCAAGGATCGCTTCATCGTGTTCTACTGAGCGGGTCTTACCTGAGTCCGCAGCGACTCGGCCGCTCGGGTAGCGGTTCAACTCGGTTACACTAACGTTTATCGTGACGCAAAAGGGTTCCCTGAGTGGAAGGCGGCAGGTCTTCCCGTTCAAAGCATCCCGGTCGATCAGGCGAGAGCTGTTTCGGAGCGAAAGGGTTCCGGTCCGTTGTTCGGTTGGGGTATGCTCTGGACATTGTTGGGAGTCTTCGTTGGTGGACTGGCTCTCAATCTCACTCCCTGTGTCTATCCTTTGATCCCCATAACCGTCTCATACTTTGGAGGGCGGGCCGGGCAAGGTCGCGGAAAGTTGGCTGTTCACGGTTTGTTGTACATCGGCGGGCTATCGTTGACGAACTCGGTGCTGGGAGTAGCGGCTGCTCTTACGGGTAGCCTGATGGGAGCCGCACTTCAAAACCCCATCGTGTTGGTGGTTGTCGCCGGTGTTCTCGTTTTCTTCGCTACCAGTCTCTTCGGTTTCTGGGAGCTGCAACTTCCCCAGCGCCTGACGAACGCGGCGTCTCAGTCCTACGCTGGATATTTCGGCACGCTGTTCATGGGCCTGACTCTCGGTGTAGTGGCAGCCCCGTGTTTGGGGCCTTTCGTGCTGGGTTTGCTTACCTGGGTGGCAAGTATGGGCAGCCCCTGGTTGGGGTTCCTCATCTTCTTCACGCTGAGCCTTGGGATAGGAGTACCACTGTTTGTCCTGGCGGTGTTTTCCGGAAGCCTGGGAAAGCTCCCCGGTTCGGGTGAGTGGATGCTGTGGGTGAGGAAGCTCATGGGATGGGTGTTGGTCGGGATGGCTGCCTATTTTGTCAAACCGCTATTACCGTCCTCAGTGGGAGTTGTTGTATTGGCGGCGGTAGCGCTGGCCGCCGGCCTGCATCTGGGATGGATTGAAAGCACTGAAGGCGGTTTCAGGGCATTTGGAGTGGTGAAGAACGTTGTCGGGGTAGCCGGTCTAATTGTAGGCGTATTCCTCATCGGTTCATTGGTTAAATCAGGACCTGGAGTCTCCTGGCAGCCGTATTCCCATGACGTGATGGAGCAGGCCAGGAAATTAAACAAGCCGGTGATCGTAGATTTTTCCGCGACGTGGTGTACGCCGTGCCGGGAACTCGACGATATCACCTTTCGAGATCCGCTGGTCGTTAAACAGGCTCAGGACAACTTCATCATGGTCAAGGTTGATCTGACCACAAACGGAAACCCACTGTACGAAAAACTGGTGGTTCAGTACGGGATCAAAGGGGTTCCGACCGTGGTTTTCTTTGACAGCAAGGGCAAAGAATTGGCGGACCTGCGCATGGTGGACTTCATCCCGGCGGATCAATTCTTGAGCAGAATGGCCCAAGCTCAGCAGTCATCTAACCCAGGTTCGTGAGGAACCTAAGAGCACGGAGGAGAGGATCATGTTGAAAGCCCGTTTCTTTCTGAATGTGCCCAATGGCAAACCTTGAAGACACTTCAAGGAAATGGCGTCCAGGTTGGGCGCGGACTACCCGGTTGAAATCGAGACCATTGCGAAGCCGCAGGCGGAATACCAGACAGAGGAATGGATGGATACCGAACTTCCGTGCGCCCCGGCAATCATGGTCGGGGAGGAGGTCGTGGTCGAAGGTTCGGATGTTACTGAGGAGAAGGTTGTTGCCGAGATCAGAAGACAACTTGGTATGCCTCTGCTCGAGCCCGAGAAGAAGGGGATTCTCGGCCGTCTGTTCAAATGAGACCACAACGAATAAATGGGAGATCAATACCTAATGGATACCGATCTTATCATCCTGGGTGGAGGTCCGGCGGGCCTCACTGCCGGGATATATGCCGCGCGGTCCCGAATTCCTGTAGTACTTCTGGAAAAGGGGTTCCCTGGGGGGCAGATGGCGGCAACCGATATGGTTGAGAATTACCCTGGCTTCACGGGACCCATATTGGGCTATGAACTCGCTCAGAAGATGGAGGCGCAGGCTCGAGGGTTCGGATTGAATGTCATACAGGCTGACGTGAAGTCGGTCGTCCCCAATGATAACGGTTTTCTCATATCCACGGAAGGAAGCGACTACTTCACCTGCCGGGCTTTGATACTGGCTACCGGGGCTTCACCGAGGAAGATGCGGATCCCCGGCGAACTTGAGCTGGCAGGCAAGGGAGTGAGTTACTGTGCCGTGTGCGATGGTCCTTTCTTTCGGGACATGGAAGTCGCTGTGGTGGGAGGAGGTGATGCAGCGGTAGAAGAAGCGGTCTATCTGGCCCGGTTCGCGTCAAAAGTTCATATCGTTCACCGGCGGGACCAGTTTCGAGCCGTCAAAGAAATCCAGGAGAGAGCATTCGCAGAGCCGAAAGTGACGATTCACTGGAACACCGCCCCCGTGGCTGTTCTCGGGCAAGATGAGGTCGTGGGATTGAGAATTCGACCCGTGACGCATGGACTTGAAGATGATCTGCCCGTAGGCGGAGTGTTCTTCTACATCGGCATCAATCCCAGCAACGAAATTCTTCGTGATCTCGTCTCAATCGACGAGAGAGGCTTCGTACCGACTGATGACCGAATGGCTTGCTCAAGGCCCGGCATCTTTGCTGCAGGGGACATCAGGTCGAAAACCCTCAGGCAGATATGCACGGCAGTGGGTGACGGCGCTATAGCAACCCACAGTGCGCAACAGTACCTCGAGAGCCTATGAAATTACCAAGTGGTCTCGGAATGCTGACAGCGGCGTAGACCACTTGGTGGGAGACTGACTCTTGACGAATGCCTCGATTGCAAAGAAGATTTCTTTCAGATTTGTACTGATCGGACTTGCCGTTGCCGTTGTCGTTGCAGGGGTGTTGCTCTTGCCGGTGAGACAGTACCTTGTGGCTGCGCTGGAGTGGACCCAAGGTCTTGGGGCTTGGGGTCCCATCTTTGTAGCACTCTTCTACCTCGTGGGCTGCGTGTTCCTATTACCCGGTTCGGTACTGACTCTTGGGGCGGGTTTTCTCTTCGGCGTTCCTGTTGGGTTGCTGAGCGCATGGATAGGAGCCACTCTCGGTGCGTGCGTAGCCTTCTTGGTGGGACGAACCCTCGCCCGTGATTGGGTTGCCCTCAAGGTCTCAGGGAATCCCAAGTTCGAGGCAGTGGATGAGGCAGTGGGCAGAGAGGGGTTCAAGATTGTCCTGCTTTTGCGTTTAAGCCCGGTCTTTCCTTTCAATTTTCTCAACTACGCCCTTGGGGTGACGAAGGTCTCTTTCGGTAGATATGCCCTCGCTTTCCCTCATCGGTATGCTGCCGGGCGGTCTCATGTACGTCTATTTCGGTTCTGCGGCGAGATCGCTCGCGGACGTAGCGGCAGGTAAGGTTGAAGGAGGTTGGGCCGGTCAGGTGTTTTTTTGGGTAGGATTGGCGGTGACGATTATTGTCGCCGGCTTTGTGACTCGCTTGGCGAGAGAGAGCTTGAGAGAAGTGGAAGGTTCTTCGGAAACCGCCGAACCTCGCGTGGACGTGGATGACTCTGTGCAGAAAGAGTGGTAAACATGAAACCCGAAAAGAAGGCGTGGAAAGCCCAAGTAGAGGCGTTTGTTTCGCACAGAAACAAACTTTCCTGGCTGATGACCATACTCTTCATCGCCATAATCACCGCTGGATGGCTGTTTCCCTGGTTTGGCTACTTCGTTCCGCTCTGTATGTTGGGAGCGATACTGCCCGCCTTCCTGTGGGGACGTCGCTGGTGCGACTGGTGGTGTCCGAGAGGGAGTTTCCTGAATCAGTGTCTGGACCCTATCAGTAGAAAGAAGTCAATCCCCCGATTCGTGCGAGGTCTCTCGTTCCGGCTGTTCATGATGGGATTGATGATGACCGTATTCTCGGTTCGGATTTATCAGCTGTGGCCCGATCCCGTTAAGATCGGCGGATTCTTCGTACTATTTCTCACTATCACCACGGTTGCGGGTGCCTTCTTCGGCATCGCTTTCAAACCCAGGACCTGGTGCGCATTCTGCCCCGTCGGAACCATGGCTCAATGGGCCGGAGTGAACCGGAACCCGTTGCGCATTACTGAGGACTGTACCGAATGTAAATTATGTGAAAAAGTGTGTCCCCTGGGCATTGCTCCCCATTCTTTCAAAGATTCAGGGATTGTGACGGACTGGGATTGCTTGAAATGTAAGCTCTGTGTGGTGAAATGCCCTCGACAGTGCTTGCATCTCGGTGACGGAGAGCTTCAACGGGCAGCTTAGGATTCTTCCAATCCGACAGACTGCATAGGCTCCGAAAAAAACTGAATCGAATAGATCTCTTGGTTGATTCACGTGTTCGGGAGATTCAGGTCCAGACGGTTACGTAGCGTTCAGGGCACTGCTTTTGCGGATCGAGGGAGGACTGTTGAACCCTTTTGATTCGGCCGCTCGACGGTACGATCGCTGGTTTGAGACCGCCGGAGGAAAGGCCATCTTTGAGATCGAGAAGTCGTGCATTCGGCGAGCTATAGGCGATTTCCACGGAAGGTGGTTGGAGGTCGGTGTCGGCTCCGGACGGTTCGCTGAGGCACTGGGGACTCGGGAAGGAATTGACCCCTCTCGGGAGATGCTCCTTTTGGCGGCACGTCGCGGCATTCATGTCGTTCAAGGGGTTGGAGAGGCTCTACCCTATCGAGATTTGTCTTTCGACGGGGTGACCTTGATCACCGCCTTGTGCTTCGTTGACGACCAATTTCAAACGGTCTCCGAGTGCTACCGGGTTTTGAATGCTGAGGGAATCCTGGCGGTGGGAATAGTCCCCTCCGATAGTTCGTGGGGAAAATCGTACGCGAGGAAGGCGGTTGACGGCCACCCCATCTATTCCAAGGCAAAGTTTCGGACGTGTCACGATGTTGTCGGCATGTGCAGCGATGTTGGCCTCGATCCTTCCGGAGCGGTCGGTTGCCTCTTTACCCTTCCCGATCAGGAGCCCGTTTTTCGCCTGGAGGACGGAATAAACGAGCAGGCCGGATTCGTCGTGATGAGATTCCGGAAGAGACGACATGCACTGGAATAAAAATCTGAGTTGGCGAACGCTTCCCATTTTCTGAACACTCGTGAACCCCTGAAGCAAACGACCCTACTCTGGGGAAACCGACAACATGTATCCGGTACCGGGAACACTCATGATGATCTGCGGCTGGTTCGGATCATCTTGAAGTTTGGCTCGCAGGTGTTGTATGTGAACATCAAGTACTCTACTCTTAGGCTCAAGCTTATTCGGCCCCCAAACTGATTTGAACAGCGCTTCACGACTCACTACCCTGTTGGCATGTCTCGCCAGCTCCTCTAATACAGCAAATTCCTTCTTGGTAAGATCCACCTGAGTCCCATTCTTGGATACCGTGCGCCGGTCAATGTCGATCCGCAAAGCCCCCAAGACAAGGATTTCAGGGGTCCGATTCTTACCGTAATTGCGCCCCAGCTTCGCACGAATCCTCGTACAGAGTTCCAGACAGTCGCACGGTTTCGTGACGTAGTCGTCCGCTCCGGCTTCAAGGCCCAGAACTCGGTCGCTCAAGCTGGATCTGCCGCTCAAGATGATGATGGGTACGTCCGATTCTTTGCGCAGGCGTCGACAGACCTGTATGCCGTCCACATCGAGAAGGTTCAAATCCAGAAGTACCAGGGCAATCTTACCTTTCTCGCACAGCTCCAGAGCTTCTCGACCGGTTTGGCAAGAGATCACCGCAAAACCTTCCCACTCCAGACTCTCCTCGATCGTGGCGAGGCAGTCAGGATCGTCATCCACAACAAGTATTTTTGGTCCCCTCACTGTCGATGACCGGTCAATCATTTGCGACGAAAAACGAGACGATCGCGGCCCATTTTACGGTGTTTACAGACATGCTTTCCTCCTTTGCATGAAAGGATTAATGGAATTCAAGCCTTTTCGACCGTCGGTATCATTCGCCCTCCTCAGCCTCAAGTCTTTAGCCTAGGTCAAGATTGCTGAGAATTGCCGGTGCAGGCGATCGTGTCCTGATACTGACTTCCTGGTGCAAGACGCCTATTCGATTGATTGTCCCCGAGGAACGGAACCCGAAGTCGCGGCGTGCCGCCCCTCGGTTTGGTTGTTGTAGGTCAGCCGAGAATAGCCTTGAGATCCTCGTCCGGCGTACTTATGGGCTTAATGTCGAAATTCTTCACCAGCGTATCCAGGACATTGGGGCTGATAAAGGCCGGCAGGCTCGGGCCAAGACGGATTCCCTTGATACCCAGGTGGAAGAGCGTCAGCAATATGGCTACAGCCTTCTGCTCGTACCAGGAAAGGATCATTGATAACGGCAGTTCATTGACCCCTACATTGAAGGCCTTTGAGAGGGCCACGGCAACTTGAATGGCAGAGTACGCGTCGTTACACTGCCCGACATCCAGGAGCCGGGGTATGCCGCCAATGTCCCCAAGATCCTTGTCAAAGAAGCGGAACTTGCCGCAGGCCAGCGTGAGCACGACGCAGTCCTTCGGGACCTTCTCAACGAATTCCGTGTAGTAGTTCCGGCCCGGCTTTGCGCCGTCGCATCCGGCCACGAGGAAGAAGTGCCGGATGGCCCCGCTCTTGACCGCGTCGATTACCTTGTCCGCCACGGACATGATCGCATTCCTTGCAAAGCCGCACATCACTGATCTTCCGTTGGTATCGGCAGCAAAACCGGGCATGGCCAGGGCCTTTTTGATTACAGGCGTGAAGTCCTCGTCCTTGATGTGAATCACACCGGGCCAGCCGACCAGGCGGGTAGTAAACATATTTTCCTGATACGACTCGGCAGGCTTCTGAATACAGTTTGTGGTCATAAGGATGCTGCCGGGAAATTCCGCGAACTCTTTCTTCTGATTTTGCCAGGCCGTTCCGTAGTGTCCGTAGAAGTGTCCGTACTTCTTGAGTTCCGGATAGCCGTGGCAAGGGAGCATTTCCCCATGGGTGTAGATGTTGATACCCTTTCCCTCGGTCTGCTTCAGAAGGATCTCGAGATCCTTCAGGTCGTGGCCAGACACGAGTATGGCCTTGCCGGTCTTCGCTCCCAGCGGCACCTTTGTGGGAACCGGGTGGCCGTAAGCCCCCGTGTTGGCCGCGTCCAACAGCTCCATGGCTCGAAGGTTGATTTCTCCGCATTTCAGAACCAACCCGACCCAGTCGTTGACGCTGAGATCATTCCTCAAAGTGGCGGCCAGTCCCTCATGGATGAAGGCATAAACCGAATCATCAGCTTGTCCGAGAATGTGCGCGTGATCCGCGTATGCCGCCACACCCCTCAAACCGAATATCAACGTGTGTTGAAGGGAAGTGATGTCCGGATCGGCACCCGGTATCGGGCTGAATCCTTTGCCTGCCGCTTGCTTGACCATCTCTTCCGGGGTCTTCGCAGGCGTGAACGTGGCCGCTTCATGTGTCGATTCTATTCTGCCTCCCGCTGCGGCAAGCCTCTCCTTGATTTGTTCTCTGAGTTCTACTGCCTTGTTGATTAAGGGCGGGAACCTGTCGATGTCGAAATCCACGTTGGTGAGGGTGGCAAAAAGACCTTCGCACAACAAAACGTCCGCTTCCTTGAGAATGACACCCACCTTTCGTGCTGCCGCAGCGTAGAGGGAAAGGCCCTTCAAGGCATATACAAGAAGGTCCTGAAGGGCTGAGACTTCGGGGGATTTGCCGCAAACTCCCTTTTTCGTACAAGCCTTTCCACCGGAGGTTTGCTCACACTGATAACAGAACATCTGGTCTTCCATTTGATCCTCCTTCAAGAATGATCTGTTTTTGGGCCCCCTCAGGCCGTTCGTTGAATGGACGATGCGTAAGCTCATCCTCCCAGGAGTGTTAGTATCAATAGATTGGTCTATTTCAGCGGGACTCCATCCTTAATGCGTTGGGAGAGGGCAGAGAGTGCTCCCCATGTCTTGTGGCGATGGTTTCCGCCAACCGATCCAGTGCAGCAAAATCTGCTTCCTTTGGACGACCTTTACAGAGGACCGGTTGAAGCAACTCCACCTTCAGATTCGGGATCATGCCGCCGATTTGCTCTACTACTTTGGTGCTCCAGCCGTACGAGCCGATTACGGATGCAAACCTCGCCTTAGGACGCAGCATATTAGCGAGAAGAGCGGCATAAGCGGCAAGCGGATGTGGTCCGACGTGCACGGTGGGGGTTGCTACGACGATGGTCGCGGCATCGACCAGAGTGATGGCCAATTTCCCTATGTCGGTGACGGAAAGATCGAACTGATGAACGGTCACTCCCTTTCGAGCCAGTGCTTCCACCAGGTGACTTACCATCTTACCGGTGCTTCCGTGCATGGAAACGTAAGGAATGACAGCGACGTTTCCCGGTTCATCCGATACCCAATCAGCGTAAGCATTCACGATGAAATCCGGTCGTTCGTAAATCGGACCATGGCTGGGAGCGATGAGGTCTATGTCCTTTGCTTTTACCTTTTCAAGATTCTTTTGGATGATTTTTCGAAAGGGCATCATGATTTCCGCAAAATAGCGTTTTGCAGCTTCGTACACCCGTCCTTCATCCGATGCAAAGAGGTCGGTCGTAGCAATATGGGACCCGAAGAAGTCGCAGGAAAAGAGAATCTTGTCTTCCCGCAGATAGGAGCTGAGCGTTTCCGGCCAGTGAACCCATGGGGTATGGATGAACTCCAGCGTACGATCTCCCAACGAAAGAGTCTCACCGTCTTCCACCGTAACAAAAGTCTCCTCCGAAATCCCCAGGAGATCAATGAGCATGCCTTTGCATTTTGTGGTGCAAACAACTTGAGCGTTCGGGTACTTGTTCAATACAACAGGTATGGTGCCGGAATGGTCCTGTTCCGCATGATGGGCAACCACGTAATCGAGGGTCTCTATGCCGTTCAACTGTGACAGGAGCGTCTCGACCATGGGGGGATCGACGGTGTCCAGCAGCACGGTCTTTTCCGTCCCCTTTATGAGATAGGAATTGTAACTCGTTCCGTCCGGAAGCGGGATGAGTGAATCGAACAGCCGTCTGTCCCAGTCTATCGCACCCATCCAGAAAACGCCTTCTCTCATCTTTCTCTTTTGCATAATGCTCAGCCCTCCTCCTGGGTTCAGGGAATCAACATGGTTAGTGGTATGAACTTGCAGCAGAGCCCGAACGTCAAAGAATCAGGGCCGGCTGATCCCCCAAGTAGATTCGTACCAAGGCGTCCAGAAGTTAATGAAATTGCTTGCGTACTTACTGTCCTATCCTCTCGTCTTCTCAGCATGATGCCGATGCCCTCATACTCCGCCTTGAGCAGGCGCGTTGTTTTCATGATTCACTCCCATTTGCATCTGGCGGAGTTTGGTCGTGTGCTCTCAAGATTCCATCCTCCATTTCCAGAATCTCGTCAAAAACGTCCAATGCGCGTTGATCGTGCGTGACCACAAGCACCGCCGCACCCTTTTCATGGGCCACCTTTCTAAAGAGTTCCATAACTTGACGACCGCGAACGCTGTCCAACGCTGCTGTGGGTTCATCGGCCAAGACGACGCTCGGTGAATTGGCGAGCGCCCGCGCCACCGCCACTCTTTGCTGCTGTCCGCCGGAAAGCATATGAGGAAGATTCTTCACTCGATCGCCTACCCCGAGATATTCGAGCAATTCCAAGGCCCGATTGCGAGCCTCCCGCGGCGAAACATCGTTTATCTCCGAGGCAAGTTGGACGTTTTCCAGTGCGGTCAGGAAGGGGATCAAGTTCGCTTTCTGAAAGACGTAACCAATTTGTCGGCGTCGAAACGCCCGGACATCGACCAAGGCTGCGGGTCCTTCCATGACTGCGAGTCCGCCGATCAGGATCGATCCGGACGTAGGGGGATTGATCAATCCAATTGCAGTGAGCAAAGTGGATTTGCCCGCGCCGCTCGGACCCAACAGAGCGACGACCTCGCCCTTGCCTATGGACAAGGACACGTCGCTCATGGCCACGACTTCGGTGTTGCCGCTCCCGTAAACCTTCGTGAGGCTTCTCGTTTCTATGGCCGGCGATGCCCCGGTCATGACAGCACCTCATTGGGCTGGATCTTCATGGCCTTCCAGATTCCCAGGAGGCTGGACAGCACGGAAATGACGATGACGATTAAACCCAAACGAAAGAGGTCCTCATGCATGATGATGACTCTGCGAGGAAAATAGGGGAAAATCCACTGCCCGACGTAAAAGGCCAAGAGATATCCGAGGCCTCCGAGAATGATCGCCTGCTGGAGAATAAGTGAGAGTATGACCGAATTGCGAGCGCCCATGAGTTTGAGCAGCGCAATGTCCCGGGTTTTGTCAAGCGTGAGTGTGTAGATAATAAGGGACATGATAATTGCTGATATCAGAACCAGGAGTGCGGTGAAGAGGCCGATCTGACGTCGGGCCTTATCGACTGTCCCCTTGAGGAGCAGTTCCCGCTGCTGATCGGCTGTGTGTACCGAAACATCTCTCCAGCCCGAAATCCGCGCGCTCACCACGGCCGGATCGACTCCGGGTCCGACCTTTACCAGAGCAGCGCTTATCATTGCCCTCGGCACTGCAGGTAGCTTTTGTGACGGGAGATCCGCCTTGGCCATGAGAGACGGCTGAATGTTGCCTATGTCATCTCGAAAAGCTCTTGCTTTGCGAGCCGCCCGTTCAAGTCGAATTGATTCAGGGGAGGAATCGAACTGAATCGAGAGCGCATCGCTAACGGTAAAAAAGGCAAGTCCGTCGCCACCTTGCCCGATCATGCCCTGAGTGATTCCAACAACGGTAAAACGATCTTTCCCCAGCTTCAATGAGTCTCCAATCCGGAGGCCAAGCAATCTGTCGGCAATCATCTCGTAATGCGCAGATCCGAGCGGCCTTCCGACCACAAGCGGCAACCACTCGCCTTTATCATCAGGCCATGAAAGGCCGTTTACTACCATCCTCAGCGGCTTGCCTCCATGATCCCGCTGAACCGTGTGTGAGACGAAGGAGCGTGCCGACTGCACCCCTGGAACGGCGCGAAGTCGGTTTTCCAGATTCCTCGGAACGCGCGAGATCTCGGCGAACGGGCCGCGAGTTCCGTATTGCACCACCCAAAGATCGGCATCTATTCGGTTTACAAGAAGAATGGCGTCTTCTATGAGCCCTCGATAGATTCCGCCCATGCCCATGACAATCATGAGCAACATGCCGATGCCCACGGTGGTTAATGAGAAGCGGGCGAGGTTGTGCTTGATGTCCCGAACTGCAAGATTCATTGTACCGACACCCGTCTCCCGTCTTTGAGGGACTTTCCCAAGTCTGACGTGATGACCGTTTCGCCCTCGGCCAGACCGTTCGTGACCTCAATATCCCGAATCCCGCGAACGCCGAGCTGAATGTCTCGCCTTCGTGCGTACCCGTCAGTAACCACGAATGCCGATGGTTTCCCCTCCTTCCAGAATACGGCACTTGTCGGAATTACCAAACCGTCCACCGGCTTCGATGTCTCAATATAGGCGTCGGCACGCAAACCAACCGCCCAATTTCGCGGAAGATCCGCAACATGGACGTCTACCAGAAACTCTCGCGTCTCCGTGTCTACTTCTCTCCCCAGCCTTACCACCTTTCCTTGACATGGTTTATCGGGTTCCGATCGAAAGACGATTCGTGCGGGCTGACCTTCCTGGAGCCGAGCCATAGCGGATTCATCCACCCATGCCGACACCCACATTTCTTTCGGTGATATGATCTGAAAGATCGAAGCCCCAGGAACGATCACGTCCCCAGGTTCCCCGTCCCGCTTGATCACGAGGCCTCCAAACGGAGCAATAATCCTCGTATCCGCGAGACGGGCCTGCTCGTACAACAGCTTTTTTCTAGCGGTAATGGCTTGACGCTCTGCCTCGACTATGGTTGCCTCGGACCTTACGAGATCCGCTTCGGCAACGGCGAGTCTTTCTCGGCTTTTGTCCACATCCGATTCGGAAACACTTTTTGATGCCTTTAGGGCCATGTACCGGTCATGGTCTCTGCCGGCCTGGTCGAGTACGGCCTTTGCACGAGCCAGATCTGCCTGCACACGAGCCACCGTCGCAGCAGCTGAGTCCAAGCCTGCTTGGGCGATCTGCACCGACTGCTGCAATTCGGCGTCATCCAACCGGGCCATGAGTTGGCCTTTCGTCACGCGATCGTTTTGATCGACAAGTGTCTCTACCAAACGTCCTTGTATCTTGGCGCCTATCGTGGCCCGAACACGCGCCTGTAAAGTCCCGGTTCCCATGACTTCCGGAACCACCGACCCCTTTTTAACGGGAACCGCCGAAACCGAAACCGGCATGAATACGAATCGGTAGACAACCGCCGCCGCAACAGCCAGTATGATTGCTGCGATAAGGCTCTTCCTAAAAAGTGGTTTCATTGTCATTACAGGCCCTCATTCAAGTACTTTGGGTTCGACAAGGGGCTGCCGCTGATTTCGACGGCATCCGTTCGTAAACATTCATATTCCGTTTGATGAAAAACAGATAGGCCTACGGACGCACGATTCACCTTTGGCGCAATCCCGAGCCCTGGACCATGCCGCAACCCCGGAGGACGGATCCGCTCGTCTTTCCGGTGAGAATCCGATGACCAGCTCATCAGAAAGTCCCAACGGTTCTCTTGAATCAGAGCGAGATTTCACATCTGGAAGGGCCGCACGTCATCAGCGCGTCCGAGAGCTTACCGAGACGATCCAACTGCCCTCGAATAAGTTGGTCGAGCTTGGTCTTTCCGCTTTCATCGAGCACCATTTCCTTCATTGCCGTCAGAAAATGAACCGTGTCCTTCTCAAACTGGATAGCCATGTCAAGAACCTCCGGGGCTAACTTGACTTGCTTCATCCGATCCTCTACAGCTTCCCTGGTGAACACATGGGTGTCGGCCGCCGATCTCAAATAGCCCGCAGCCAGTCCCTCCGGATCCCACACCTGTCCTTCCGGGAACGCATCGGCGTACTCTCGCTGGAGGTCACGGACGAGGGCAATGTCGCCGTCTTCCAGTTCGGCCAGATCGGCAAAGAGCTTCGTGAGGACGGGATCTTCACTCCCTCTTGCCGCCCCGCTGTAAAGTGCCGTTCCGTTCTCCTTGATCCGTATGGCCATGGAGAACACGTCGTCAACGGTTCCAAAAACCAGCATGGTAAGCCTCCTTACTGAGAGTGGAGAATCGAGAAGGCCTGCAAGGCCCCGCGTTCACCAGTTGCACTCCAGGCTCTATCGCTGCCGCCGTCTGATCGAGCCTTCACATTTCTCAGGAGACGGTTCTCGATCAGAGTCCCAACAAAGTTCGAATGGCATACGATCCTCTCCTTCTTTGATAGAGTGATCCGTGCCCGGATAAAGGATGCTCTCGCTCTCCTCAAGAATTGTTCAGGATCGAATAATATGCATTTCTTCAGTTACCCAAGTAATCCTGCAGAGCGGTCTCATCACTCTCAAGGTCTCGGGCCGCGGATCAGGGACTCTGCGGGGCTGATTGCCGGTAGGCCCTCAGTTATTCGACCCACTTGCCAATGGCCCCTCTGCGCATGGGGCAGGTTTTCTAACTGCAGGATCGCGAGACAGTGTGGTGCCCTCCGGGAGCTTGTCCGATAAGAACCACGGTGACATTGTCTTGGCCTCCATTCTTATTGGCCTCTCCGATCAGCACTTCACATGCTGACTCGATCGAGTCCGCTGCCTGGATAATGCGGAGGATTTCAGGTTCCTCCAGGATATCCGTCAATCCATCCGAGCACAAGAGCAAGCAAGCGTTGTCAGACCAGGGCACGGACTTCAATTCGGGTTCGATCGCATCGTCTATTCCCAGAGCCATGAAGAGACCGTGGCGGGCCGGGTGTGTTCGCGCAGCCGCTGGCGTGATCTGTCCATTCTTAAGCCATTCCGCAAGGAACGTGTGATCTTGCGTGAGTGCTTCTATGGTCCCCTGCTCGATCAGATAGGCGCGGCTGTCACCGACATGCCCGATAACTACGGAGCCTCGTTGAGCGAACAAGGCAGCTACTAAGGTTGTTCCCATCTCCTCACAATCCGGATTGACAACGGACTCGGCCATGATCGCACGATGTGCGGCAAGAATGGCTTTGTTCAGAAGGACCATTGCATCTGATTCATGCGTCTGTTCTTGTCTCACGACCTCAGCGAGCGTACCGACTGCGATGCGACTGGCAACGCTGCCGGCTTTGTGGCCTCCCATTCCGTCAGCTACTGCGAACAACCCGAGGTTCGCATCGATGAGCACTGAATCCTCATTGAAGGTTCTCACAAGTCCTCGGTCACTTTCCCAGGCAACTCTGAATCGGAAATCTCCTCCGAAATTATTGTACATAGGTTCCTCGGCCACCGACACCTCGTTTAGACATCGTCAAACGAAGCGAGGCGAAGTTCGGCACCAACGTCTCTGAGTTTTTGGCCGAATTCATCCAGAATCCGGGCCATGTCAGGTTCCTGCTCTTTGTCGTAAAACATATACAGGCTCTTCATCCGGCGTTTCTTGAGAGGTTCTCGTGTCTCCTGAAACCCCGCGCTTTTTGCCATTGAATTGAGAGCTGACAGGACTTCGGACATGTTCTGAAATCTTGCATCGCCTGTCTTCTCGGTTGCCGTTTTTACGAACAGGGCGAATTCTTCCGGCAAATCGGGATTCAGTTGCCGCGGATCGGGAGTGTCTTTTGTGATGTGATACTCCAGGACTTGACAGATGTCGTCCGGGAACGGCAGTTTTCCCGTAGCCATCTCGTAAGCGGTGATGCCGAGAGAGTAGATGTCTGTTCGTGCGTCAACGGGGTCTCCCTCAATTTGCTCGGGGGCCATATAATAAGGGGTTCCGGGCAAGTCGTCGGAACACCCTCCGATGGGCGTAGCCAGACCAAAGTCCACTATTTTGACCCTGTCGTTTTCTTGCACAAAGATGTTCCCGGGCTTGACGTCTTGATGGACAACTCCTTTTCCGTGAGCGTAGTCCAGCGCTGCCGCAATTTGCGTCAGGATTTTCAGGACACGAGACAGGGGGAGTCTAAAGCCTTGGCTGATGATCTGCCTGAGCGTGATCCCCGAGAGGTACTCCATGATGATGAACACGGTCTTATACACGTGCTCGATATCGTAAACCCTGACGATGTGATCGTGATTGAGACCGGCGATGGTCTCGGCTTCTTTTCGAAATGTTTCGAAGAAATCGGAATCCAAGGCCATGCTGTGTTTCAGCATTTTTACAGCTACCGGAAGCCCGAGAGCCGAGTGAGAGCCTTTATACACGATGCTCCAACCGCCTTCAGCGATGACGTCGGTGATGCGGTACCGCCCTATGTTCTTTTCGGCAGTGATTCGCCGACTGCATAACCGCTCGGTGGCAAGGTCTGTCAGATACTCGACCAGTTCGTGGCATCCGTCGCAGATTGTCTCGAAATCGTCTCGGTCGAGAGTCCATACAGTAACGTCCGTTTCAGCATCGATGTGGGCACTCCTGTAATCGCCGGTGATCAGAGCCATTTCCCCAAAGACATCTCCTGTCTTGAGTCGGCCGATCGAGTGGAGTTCTTGATTCTTTTCAAGGTTGACGACGCAGGCTCCCTTGTGAAGGATGAACAACCGGTCGCCGGTCGTGCCCTGATGAACTATTCTCTCTCCTGCCGGGAAAGTGACTTTGGTCAAGGCATCGAGCAGGAGGCGCTTCAGGTGCTGCGGAGCGACACGAAGCAGCTCAGTGCGCATGAGGAATTCTACGTCATAGGACTGAAGCTTCCCCGGCATCTCAGGTTCGTCTGATAGTACAGCTTCCGATCCTTTCAGCCGACAGTGATTTCCAGAAACGGGTTTGTCTCGCATTGCCCCTCCCGGCAGAAGCAAAGAGTCCTCGCAGGTCGACGGCTTGATCACTCTGGGTTCGGGCTGCATCTCGTGAAGCACATCACCTGTTCGGGTCTGACCTGTCATGCGGCGCCCCCTCACATCCGCTGCTCCGCGGTTAGGTTGTTATTCAGGCACCTCTGCGTCAAGACTTTGGCCGCTGCGCCTCATAACCAGAATTCGGGGTAGCGACGGCTTTTCGGGATGTTATTGAAGACCAGAGCGACAAGAAGCATTATTGCAGCCCCGGCCCCTACGGGCACGAGAGCGTACATGAATCCGAGAGCGTGGATTTTTTCAGTCCCGATGACTGCTATAAGCGCCGTTGCACCACCGGGAGGGTGAAGCGTTTTCGTTGCGTGCATAGCCGCTATTGCCGTGGAAACAGCCAAAGAGGAAGCCAACCAGGGGGCTTCAGGCAGAATCTTGTAAATCGCTACTCCTATGACGGCAGAAAGCACATGTCCTCCGATGAGGTTTCTGGGCTGAGCCAATGGGCTCCTGATCGCTCCGTATATGAGAACCGCCGATGCGCCGAACGATCCAATTATCATGACAAGGTCCGATCCGTCCAGCAACCGAAAATTGAGAAGTGCGACTGCCGCGATGCCAAGAAAAGAGCCCAACCACGACAGCAGGATTTCCGAGACCGAAACGCGGGGAGGGCTCTGGGACGAGCCCTTCATCTTCTCTAGGAATGTCATGAGGCTTACCTCACCAGCGACGATCGGACGACATCTGCCCGGGAGGCAATGCCGATCAGCTTTCCCGTTGCGTCCACTACCGGCACCCGGTTGATCCTTTGACGTGCCATGATGTTGGCAACTTCCATGACAGACGTGTCCGGATTCACGGTTACAGGGGGAGCGGTCATGATGTCTTCGGCACACTGAATTCTCATGGGTGCGGCAAGGCATTTCCCTCCTCTGAGACAGTCCGCGATGACGTCCATGAACGTCGCGGATTGCTCGTCACCCATTGTTCGCAAGAAGTCTCGTTCGGAAATCACGCCCACAACGGACCGGTCAGTATTCAGGACAGGCACTCCTGAAACTCTCCTCCGAGCCATAAGCTCGGCTACCTCCCTGATGGACGTACTTCTGAGCACGGCGGCCACCTCGGTTGTCATGACTTCTTTGACGTGGACCGAACGGGTCAGGCGTTGCAAAGCGTGCTGATAGGATTTCAGATAGACTTCCTTGAAATCACCGGGGGTGATGTCCAAGTACCCGGGGATTTGCGTCATGGCCTCGAATATGTCATCATCCGAGATCTCCACGGGAACGCATGCGTCAATAGTCGTGTCAGTCATGTGTCGCCCTCCGGTGATTCTGTTCGCTCTGATCGCTGCTTGCCGAATCCTGACCTTACGTGAAAATGGAATCGTCTCGACCTCTTCGGCGGTAGGAGCGCTTATCACATGTAACCGGAGACTCCCCTCTAATTCTTTTGTGCAGCCACTCCATACGTGATAAAGATTCCTCCGCCACAATTCCCATGCCGCCAACATGCTTACAATAATTGACCCGTTTGGATCGATCCATGACTTAAGTCAAGCATATCCGTTTTCCCGATTTCCGTCCTGAAAACTGGTTGAGGATATTTCAGGCAAGAAGTGATCGACCTTGAAGCTCCTCAAGACACAGTTCTCTCTAAGCCTATTTTGCTTGGGTCGGTACGATAGTTTATCGGCTCATCGTCTTGGCTATGTGTCTCATCATCTGACGACATACGCCTTCATAAATGTCCAAAGTCAAAAAGTAATCCGGATTCTCGCTTATGAAAGAGGAAGCCGCTTCTCGTGCCGCTGCGTCGATATCAAACGAACGGCGATAGATCTCTTCTAATCGAGCCCGCTCTTTCCTCGCCGATTCGATGGAAGAGCTAATATAGGTCTTTGCCTCATCACCACAAACATAGCCAAAGTGATCGGCACATAGATAGTCTATTTGGAGCGCGCCCAGTTTCTTGAGGCTCTCCAAGTATAAGGTAAAATTGGAATTTGCCGCAGCAAGGATAGTCCCTTTGTAGGGGATTCCTCCCCCATCGGAAGGGAAAAGCGCCTTTATCTGAGGGACGTAAGCAGAGACCGAGCATGATGAATGGCCCGGAGTCTCAAACATCTGTATTTGTCTATCCCCGAGGTCGATCACATACCCATCCGAAATCCGGTCTCCGGACAATCCCGCGGGCCAATCGAACTCCTCGGGAGTATAGGTGACACGAATTTTCATGCGCTCCGTCAAAGCGCGACTGAATTGGTTGATGGTGTCGATGTGTTTCGGATCACTCAAAATCTCCCATCCCCTAGCGGAGGCGTATATTTTGAGGTCTGGATTCCGCCTGCGAAAAAACGGCACGATTCCGATGTGGTCAAAATGGGCGTGAAGGATTATTATCCCTCTGATTCGGTCTTCCTTGAGTCCAAACTCCTCGAACTGACGCAGAAGATCAGCCACGAGGTAACTCATACCACCGCTGATGATAATTGACCCATTCAGGCCTTCCAGCAAATATACTCCGGATTCAGGGCGTCCTAAATACCATAGGCCATCACTGACTTTTCCTGGGTTTTGACAGTTCACGGTTGCCGACACCTCCTTTCATTTAAGTGACGGAGTTCAGTCCGGCAGCATTGAGATTCGTCGGAAAGATTACCTGCCGGGGTCAATCTCGGATAGAGCCAAAAAGGTTTTCTCCACTTGCCAAAGTGCCCTCACAGGTATTTCGTTTTCAACGCGTCTGCCATCCTGTTCACAGCGGCGAAGGCCCGCTCCACGGTTCGTTCCTTGTCCGGATTTACCAGGCAACACGTGGCTGGAGAGAGCATGGAGCGGGCGATGAGTTGTTGCCGATCGATGCCCTTGGCGCAAAGGATTTCCCAAACGTTTTCGAGACGCTGTATTAGAGAGGGGATCTCTTCCTGGGAGAACGCCTCGAAACCCGTTGGTACGATTCCCCAGACGATGACGCCTCCTCGATCAAGAAAGCTTTTGATGGCAACGGCGTATGAGGCGAATACTTCCGCATTTGTGTAAACGTCCAGGGAGAGCACGTCCAAGTCCATATTCAACAGGAAATCCCAGTCAGGGTTGCCGCAGAGATGTATCCCTCGGGGCCGGTCCACCTGGGTGAAGAATTCGTCCAGGTCACGCTTGGCCTTCTGATCACCGTATCCCGCCATGGCCGAAAACAGGTATTGCAATCCCGGTTCATCCACGAACATGAAGGCATTTGCATTGCGCTCCTTGAGCCGGGCCAACTGAACGTTCAATCGTCTGGCCATGAAATCGAGCATGAAGGGCCGGACGGTGTCATCAAAGAGAATGGGGCGGTCATCCTGGTCCAATATGTTGAATCCGAAACTGATCGGCCCTTCCAGTTGGCCCCGAATGGCCGGCCTGTCCTTGAGGTCCAGTGCCAGAAATCGATGGTATACTACCGAATAGGTCTCGCTGACGTCAAAATACGTCGTGTCATCAAAACGCAGCAACGCCTCTTCCAGTTCCTCGGCGAACTTGTCCATTGAGAAGCGCAGCGTCCGTTTGTCCACATCCAGGACGATGCCTGGAAAATGCTCCGCTGCCTGGACATACATGTCTTCATAGTAGCTGTAATTCGGCAATTGCGGCCAGAAGGGCACGTCCAATGACAGGGCCATCTCCAGAGCGCGAGACACGTCTGTATGCGGCATCACGGCCATGGCGGTCGTCAAGAGGTTGCCGGGAATATTGTGAGCCATCTGTTTCAGCACCATCCGTGGAAATAATGAATCGATTTCACTTTCTCTCTCGTTGGGATTCGAAGTTCCCTTCCGTAAAATCCATGGATCGGTCTTGTCATTCTGGGTGGTTTGCACACGATCCTATCTCCGGTGAGTCCCTCTGACACGGAAGAGATCCGAATGTCCCCAAGAGGCAGGAGCATACAAAGCCGTCTCCACATTGCCGAAAACCACTTTTCCCCAGACGTTCTGACCGTACCTGACCCTATACCTGTCAGTCAACCAGAATCTCTTGACCCTCACCCGGAACCAGCTCGGCAATACTAGCCCAAGGGAGACGCCGAGCTTACAACATTCCCCATGTCCTGAACCGTCAACTCAGGATGTTTCATCGCCGTGATGGATTGTTACCAGGTCACTACGGCCTCTTCAAAGGGGGGTTGCGGCTTGGACCTTTCGTCCGACGAGCAATACACCCAGGCTTAGCCAGATCGATTCTCCGCGAAGTTCTGGAGAGGGCAATGGTCTTGTATGGGTGAATTTCTGACATTTGACCACCCATCACATTCGAGCAACAACAATCCATGATAATCATTGATGATATTCGGGGTGGTCCATACCTGAAGCATAGACCTGATCAAGAAGAGCGACAAGTCGAATATCCTTTCCTCACGAGCTTGTCGAACTCGTACAAAATCAAATCCGGTCATCCGGACATCTAAGGATTGGATTGTGTCCTTGTAACTACTTGATTTTCTGGATACCCATTGACCTGGGCCGCCATTGCGAAGACGACTTGTGGGGCATCTGTACGGCAAGAAGTGC
Organism: Desulfomonilaceae bacterium; assembly: GCA_041741735.1. Lineage (GTDB taxonomy): Bacteria > Desulfobacterota > Desulfomonilia > Desulfomonilales > Desulfomonilaceae > JBGSJS01. Next base: position 61,386 of record JBGSJS010000115.1, read on the forward strand.
GAAATTGCAGGCACCCATCCAGAGAAAAGAAAGCCGCAAATATAGAAGGTGCGGCGACGAGCCCATGCGGGCAATCAGAGGGAACGAAGGTAGTGGAGGAGGTTCTTTGCCGTGAGCGGGTCGAGTTCTTCCAATGTTTGTACACCCTTGGATTCGAGGACTCGCTGCAACTCCTTTTGTCCAACTCTTTTGACGAGAATGAGCGTCTTGATCTCAGCCAGATCAAGGCCAGAGATCGGGTCAAACGAGGTATGGTAACGATCCGTCATGATTCTTCCCCTTGATGTTCAGCGGCTCATCCGACAAGTGCGTACGTGCTCAGATGTATGGCGTAGATCTTGAGCGTAAAGAACACGGGATCTCGAAAGCCGTATGCCTGCCGCTGGAGTGTCTTGATCTTGTTGTTGGTTGCCTCCAGTGGGCCAGTGGAGAT
>JBGSJS010000116.1:0-5076 GCA_041741735.1 Desulfomonilaceae bacterium
GGATCTCGCTCATCGAGGTGGCTGAGATCAAAACACTCATGCTCATCAAGGAAGTGCATCCGCAGCAGTTGCAGCGCGTCTTGGACTCCAAAGGTGTCGAGACTCTGGAGCAACTGGATACCCTCACCGCCAGGAACTTCCTCCACTACCTTCGTTCCTTGTGATCGCCCGTCCGGGCCCATCTCGCCGCATGTACTATATTTGCGGCTTTCTTTTCCACGGTTCGGTGCCCGCAATTCCGCACTTCTTGCCGTACAGACGCCCCACAAGTCATGTTCGCAATGGCGGCCCTGATTGGAGCGCCTCAGTATAATCAGGTGGTTACAAGAACAGAATCCTATCCTTAGAAATCCGGAAGGCCATATTTGATTTTGCCCGAGTTCGACAAACTCATGAGGACGGGAAGTTCGACTTGTAGCTCTTCGTGATCAGGTCTATGCTTCAGGTATGGTCCTGACAGAATATAATCAATGATTATGGAGGATTGTGATTGCCAGGATGTGATGGGCGGCTAAATGTTGGAAATTCGCCCATGCTGAACCATTGGCGAGGGGAGAACGTCGCGGAGAATTGATCTGGCTAAGCCTGGGGTCGTTCCTCATCGGTAACCTGCGTTTTCTATCGGTATGTTCTTCGAGTGGGAAATCGGCATAGGGACTGAGCGGGTTGAAGTACAACGGCTCTGGTCCCTCATAAACTGACCAAGTTCCTCCTGAAGCTGGATTCCCCGTGAATTGTGTAAGAAGACCAGGATACGCTTGGGATCTTCATACTTCCGCGTAGCTCTGTATTTCAGGCTGGTACAGAATTTTCGGGAGTGAACTCTCGGACTCGTGCTCAGTCTCGTTACCATCATCGTTGTTGATTACAAAGAGATGGGCAGGTTGGGCCCAGGAAGGGGAAGACATTATGAGAGTGGTACTGATTCGTTCAACATCTGGATATGATGAAAGAAATGGTCAGAGCGACTGTCGGCTCGCGAATCGGCAGGTTTATCGAGGCAGGAGCAATAATCAGGCTTGAAATCTCAAAGTCCATGTTGGTGCTCAAGAGGAGCCCTGAAAGCGTTGGCTCTAAGAAAGACCCTCGCTGGGCGGGGGGTACCCGTCCCCTGAAAGGAACACTTCTTCCGGCATCTATGAACAAGTTGGCGAAAAGGCTCGGTAGGGCAGTGGAGGGCTGGGGTAATCTTCTGGACGGCTTCGGATCAGCCGGTCTATTCAAAGGCGAGCTTCTTGGCTCCTTGGGATATTGTTGCACGAGCTTTCGCGTCTGCTACTCATAGGAAGCCAAACGGTGACCTGGGTAAACTCATCATCCGATCGTATGGACAAGGAGCCTCCGTGGTCTTCGACGATCTTCCTTGACAGCGTCAATCCCATACCCGTGCCGTAATCCTTAGTCGTGAAAAATGGATCAAAAATCCGTCCAATGTCTTCCTCAGTAATCCTTGTGCCGGCATTCCTGATCTTCATCTCGAAATAGGATTCACGGCTGAAACCACCAGTCTCCGAGGCCTTATCAGTTGGTATTGATATCCCTGTCTCAACCATTATCACACCGCCAAGAGGAGAAGCCTCGATGGCATTGGCAACCAGGTTGCGAACAACCTGCTGGAAGCGGTCAGGGTCAAGAAGAATCTGTTCCACTTCTTCGGTCCATTTGGTGACTAGCTTAAGGTTCCTCTGTTCCAGCCACGCATCATGGAGGTCCAGTACATTTCTTATTAGTTCGTTCGGATTGACCGGCTTGAGCTGCACTCCCTCATGGCGGATGAAGTCGATGAGCCCCCCAAGGATTTGCTCCAGCCTCTCAACCTCCCGGATCATGACCAGGCTTGATTTCCGGAGCTCAATCGTGTCCAGATTGTCCCCCGACTCCGCACTCTTAGCGATTCTACGGGCAAAACCTCCGATGATGGCCAGAGGCTGCCGGAGCTGGTGAGCGACCTCAGCCGTGTGGTCGGCTATCGCCTTAGCCTTATCTACCTGAATGATGTGACCGTAGAGCTCATCGATTGTCCTCAGTCGCTCTTCAAGGGCACGCTCGTATTCCTTGCTCAGCACGACCAACCGGCGGCGCTCAAGAGCGTTGGCAACGCTGATCAACGTGTCATTCATACTCAGGGGCTTAATCAAATAGCCATAAGCGCTTAATTCCAACGTCTGAGTCGCCATGTCCCGGTCATCAATCGCACTGGCCATAAGTACCGCAGTGTCCGGCCATCGGGTCGCCATTATGGCCAACAGATCGACGCCGGACATTCCCGGCATCATTATGTCTATGATCGCGAGATCGAATCTATGATTCTCCAGAAGCTTCAGGGCCTCTTCTCCGTTGGCAGCCCTTGTGAATGAATAGCCATCTCGACTCAGCCATCGGGCGACCAATTCCCGTATCAGGCGGTCGTCGTCAACCACGAGAATATTTGCGGTCCTCTTCTTCATATTCTCCTCAGCGCAAAGCGTCCAGAACTTCTCGGACGACTCCAAGCAGTTGCCGAATGTCATACGGCTTGTTCACGAACCCCTTAGCTCCAGCCGAAAGAGCATCCTTGGTCGGGCCATTGGCTGAGTACCCACTGGCTATGACCACCTTCAGGGAAGGAGCGAGGGCCAGGAGACCTTCGAGGCATTGTTTTCCTCCCATCTCAGGCATTATGAGATCCAGGATGACCAGTGAGATCTCATTGCTTCGCAGTCGGTAAACGTCCAAGGCTTCTTTGCCGTTGGATGCTTTAATCACCTTGTACCCGGCCTTCGTCAAAATCCTGGCGCCCAGATCTCGAATGAGTTCTTCGTCGTCCACGAGAAGTATGGTCTCAGATCCACCTCGCGGAAGTTGTGTAACCTTGGTTTCCTCCGCTTCCTCATCTGAAACCAGGGCCGGAAAATAGATCTTGAACGTGGTTCCGTGGCCCGGTTCGCTGTAACACTTGATATGACCTCCGTGCTGTTTCACGATGCCGTGGACCATAGCTAGGCCCAGCCCCGTTCCTTCGCCAACACCCTTGGTTGTGTAGAACGGCTCGAAGATGTGTTTCAACGTCTCTTTGTCCATCCCCGAACCGGTGTCCGTGACCGTCAACAAGACGTAATAGCCGGGAGAGGCTTCAATGTTGGTTCTCGCATATTCCAGATCCAGAAAGACTTCGGCCGTTTCGAAGGTCAGCTCGCCTCCTTCGGGCATAGCGTCCCGTGCATTAACAGCAAGATTCATGAGGATCTGATCTATCTGAGTTGGATCGGCATTGACCCTTGCCAGGTTTTCAGCAAGAACGAGCTTTGTCTCAATCATCTTGGGGATGGTTCTTTCGACCATTTTCCGCATTTCTTTGACACGTTGGTTCAAGTTGAGTGGCTGAAGGTCGATTTCCGTCTTTCTGCTGAAGGTTAGCAGCCTCCTGACCAGATCAGCACCACGTCGTGCGGATTCATTGATCTTTTTTATGTCTGTCCGATAACGCCCTGGCAATTCCTCTTCGCCAAGCATCAGCTCCGAGTAGCCGAGGGCCACCTGCAGGATGTTGTTGAAATCGTGGGCAACGCCGCCGGCAAGGGTTCCTATGGCCTCCATCTTCTGGGCTTGGAAAAGCTGCCCTTGCAGCGAGACCTCTTTAGTAACATCCCTCTTGACCGCCACGTAGTTCACGATGTTTCCGGATCGATCCATTACGGGGGAAATGGTAACCTCTTCCTCAAACAGGGTACCGTCCTTTTTCCTGTTGATGATGTGACCCTTCCACACAGTACCGCTCGATATGGTCTGCCAAAGATCTCGATAGAAGGTTTCGTCGTGCTGACCGCTCTTGAGTATGTTAGGACTTTTTCCCACGGCCTCTTCACGTGAATATCCCGTAGTCCGTTCAAAGGAAGGATTCACATACAGGATGGTTCCTTGAGGATCTGCTATTTCTATTGTCTCAGCAGCCTGCTCCACTGCCGTTGCCAAGCGCTGTTGGGCTTGTTCCGATTTCTTGCGATCCGTGATGTCGGCAATCACTCCGACTGTGGCCCGGTACTCTCCATTGGCATCTCGAATTGCAGAGACGGCGGTATCTCCCCAGCGGACCGCCCCGTCCTTGCGTATGTATCTCTTTTCCAGCCGGTAATCATCGGTAGTCCCCTGAACGATGGCTTCGTGCAATTCTCGGGTTTGGGCAACATCATCGGGATAGGTGACCTCAAGTATGGTGAGATGTCGAATTTCCTCCGGCGAGTAACCCAGAAACCGCGACAAGGAGTCGTTCACCTCCAGGAATCTTCCGTGACAATCTACCAAGTCGATGCCGAGCGAGGCGACGTTGAAAACCGCCCGATACCGCTGCTCACTCTCCAGAAGAGCCGTTTCCGCTTTCTTCCTCCGCGTGATATCCTGAAACACGCAATGAGTCTGCCGGAACTCACCTTTTTCCCCCAGGCTAATCCTCCCATTAATAGACACATCAATGATGGACTGATCTTTGTGGACCATTTGCTGCTCAACTCCGTAAACCTCTCCGGCCTGCTTGAAAATAGCGAAGGTCTTCTTGAAATGCTCCTTTGACTCAGGAGTCAAGAAATCGGCAAAGCTTCTTCCCAGGACCTCGGCTTGACTGTAGCCCAGTAATGCAAGCCACGCGTCGTTCACTCCCAACAGATGACCACCTTCGTCCAGCGACTGGTAAGCTACAGGAGCTTCCTCGTACAGAAGCCGAAACTTCTTTTCGCTCTCTGCCAAGGCGCGCTCTGCTCGCTTGCGGTCGGTGATGTCCATGACGATCCCTATGTATCGCACCACTTGACCGATCTCATCACGAATCGGCCGCCCTCTGGACATTAACCAGCGTGCCCCACCGTTGCGATCGTTGGTCCGCCACTCGATGTTCAGTACGGCTCTCTTGGAAGCTGCTTCCTGAACGGCCCGTTCGGCGTCTGCTCGGTCATCGGGGTGGATCGCCAGACGCCATGCTTCATAGGAAGGTATGCAGCTATGCGGCTCCAGTCCGAACAAGGCCCACGTCTCCTCAGACCAGAAGTTCTCGTTCGACCTCAAGTCCCACTCCCACGAACCTGCCCTTGCCGCATCTTGCGCCAA
>JBGSJS010000117.1:0-18601 GCA_041741735.1 Desulfomonilaceae bacterium
CAGCTCGTCCGGAGAATAGGGCTCTTCTTCCTCCACGTCTTGGACGGGAGTCGGAGTGGGGGGGGGAGCAAGAGCAGGAGGGGGAGGGGGTTCTTCCTCTCTCACCGGAGGGGTCGGCTCGGCCTCCATCACCTCTTTCAGCACATTTCTCTTTCTCACTCTGATGCGGGCGTCTCGTTGACCGACAATCCCCAGAAATCCTCTGGTGCTCTCCTCAAGAACTTCGATTTCCAGAAGGGGCTCTTCGGCGCCGAGCTCCTCACAGGCCCTTGCAATGGCCTCTCTGACCGTTTTCCCGGTAAAGTCGTAGAAAGACATGTCTCATTCCCCTTAACGGGTCATTCTGTTTGTCAGCACCTGCTGGCCCACTGAAAGCAAATTGCTGACCAACCAATAGAGTACCAGTCCCGACGGAAAGCTCAGGAACATGTAAGTGAAGATCACCGGCATCAACAGCATCATTTTCTTCTGCATCGGATCGCCCGCGGATGGGGTCATCCATTGCTGGAGCACCATGGTGCCGCCCATGATGATCGGCGTCACGTAATAGGGATCGGGAGCGGAAAGGTCGTTGATGCACAGATAGATTGACGGGATGCAAATAAACGGAGCGTGTCTCAGCTCGATCGCGTATGAAAGTGCCTGATAGAGCGCGATGAAGACAGGTAGCTGGAGAAACATGGGCCAGCATCCGCCCAGCGGATTGGCCTTGTGTTCTCGAAATAGCTCCATGGTGGCCTTGTTGAGGGCTGCCTTGTCATCCTTGTATTTTTCCTTGAGTTTTGCAATCTGCGGCTGGAGCTCCTGCATCCGTTTCATGGACTTCATGCTCTTGTGGGTGAGAGGAATGAAGAGGATCTTGATGAATATGGTGAGGAGAATAATGTCCCAGCCGTAGTTGTGGGTGCCCGGGATCTTGATGCCGAACACTTCAAACCCCGAGTTGCAGAACCTGAGGAATTTCATCAGGTACTCGGAGGTATACTCCAAAATACTATAATGACTATAGAAAAGCGCTCTTGAGAGGTTGTCCCCGGCCGCGGCCAGTGCTTTGCGCTCTTTCGGCCCAAAATAAAGCCCCAGATCGGTATCCACGCTCTTTCCCGCGGGGAGATCCAGGTCGCCGTACCGGACGAGAATTCTGGCCGTTTGGTCGTTGGAGGTCTTGAAAAGAGTGACCTTGTGGGCAGGTCTCTTGCCGAAGACCAATGCCTTGAAAAAGTAAACGTCTCCCAGCCCGGCCCATTCGATTTTGCCGGAGGGCTCCTCGTCTCCCTTTATATCCTTGAAATAGTAATCCTTGAGCTCGCCGTTGAGGAGAATCTCCGCGCTGTTCCAGGCAAACTGGGCCGAGCCTTCGCCTTTGTAAACCTTCTTCCAAGGAAAGCTCACCAAGTAGTTGCGATTCTCCGGAGAGTTATTCGTGACCTTGAAAGAGAATCCGACGCTGTAGCTGTCTGCCTGAAAGGTGTATGTCTTGACGATGGTGAGTCCCACGGCCGTGGAAGCCCGAAAGACAATCGATTTTTTCTGACCCTTTTCCGTCAGGGTCATTTGCGTCTGTTCAGAATCGTAATGGTAAGGGAGCTTCGAATCGCCGAAGGTCTCCTCTGTGCCCGTCAGCTCGATGGACGGACCGGAGGTGTCGGGACCCGATCGCGAAAAGAGATTCACCAACTCAGGGCCTTGGAGTTGCAGCTTGTAGTCCTTGAGTTTGAAGGAGACGATTTTGGCCCCGACTGAAGAGATGACCGCCTCGTAGGTCAAGCCCTCGACCTTGACGGTAACTTCTTTCGACGGCGCCTCTCCGTCTTTGGTGGCGGGGATTGCCGCAACCGGAGCGGTAACCGCCGGGCGTTCGGGCTGAGCCTTCACCGCGGGCTCCGAAGTCTTCTTGGCCTCTTCAGTCTGCTTCTGCCCGGGCTGCTTAGCTTGCTCCGTTTTGGCCGGGAGCCGTTTCGGCGGCGGCGCAACGGATTGGTAATAATATTGAAAACCAATAATTATCAACACGGACAGGACGATTGCCACAACGAGATTTCGGTCCATTAGGCTCTCCCACGGTAGGGGCGTAATAGCTCGGAAAAACCCGCACGTACATCCGTCCCTCGGACATAACGGCGTAGTCAAGGAACAGGGTCGAACCCTCCCGGTCCAAAGGGTCGGCACCGTGCCAAGCGTTTAAGCGAAAGCCACGCGCCTTTTACAACCCCGTGCGTCAGAACTGCCTGACGGGCATACTCCGAACAGGTGGGATGAAACCGGCAAGCGGATGGGAAGAGGGGTGAGATCAGAATCTGATAAGATCTAATCACGCCGGCCAATGCGTTTCGACCGAATGTCACGACACGGTATCGAAGAACCGGTCCAGCTCCTTGCCGAGCTGACCCGTTTCCAAATTCGCGGCTCCATCCAGGGCAATGAATACAATATCCATTTCGGGCGGCATGACGCCCCGATTCAGCCTGAAGTATTCTTTGAGCCTTCTCTTGATCCGATTTCGCGCACAAGCCTTCCCAGCTTTCCTGCCGATCGAGATCCCCAGTCGCGTTCTGCCCAGCGGGTTTTTGAGCATCCGGATACGAAAATGAGGGGTGCGGTATCGCGCACCGAACCTCGCGATTCTCTGGTACTCCGAGGATCGACGAACCCTGTCCTCTTTGGTCAGTCTGAAACGCTCGGCATCAGACCGACAGGCGCTTACGTCCTTTTGCCCTTCTCCGCGCGAGGACGATTCTTCCACTTTTGGTCCTCATCCGAATGCGGAACCCATGAGTTCTCTTGCGTGAGGTATTGCTCGGTTGAAATGTTCTTTTCACGACTGTTCCCCGACCTACTAATCAAAGCTCCAAAACGGATATCTAAACAGATAGGGAGTTGAATGTCAAGGATCTTTTCGCGGGCGATCGGCCGTCCGCGCGCCCGGGACCGTTAAACTACCCCTTAGCAATCCTTTTTTGGAAATCCGGGAGAGGCTGGGGGTCGAGTCTACTCTTGTTCATGTGCTTGCATCAGCAAGAGTAGACTTGACCCCTGACCTGACCCGGAAATTTTCCGCGTCGATTGCCTGCCTCGCTGCTCAGCGCGTGCTCGTGAAGTCTTCACAGCGCTGGAGGAGTTGGGATCTCGTCTTGAGTCTCTTGTTCACCATCTCGTCGAATTTCGGATTGCTCGGGTCCGCTACGACCACCTGTTCACTGTATCGGGCGTACGCTTCGGCTTGGGCGAGCAAGGAGCTCTCCCCGCGGGGTTTGAGGACCGCAGTCAGTGTTTCCAGCGACTTGCGGTAATTTTCCTCGCGTGCAGTCTTTTCCTTCATTGAGCGGGCTGCATCGATGCCCGCTACGTACCCCTCCATTGCCCGGCAAACCTCGGCCGGAAGTTGGCCGGAAGATCCCTTTGCCGATCCCGTACCTTGTTGTGCCTGGGCAATCGTGAGCATGCTTGCGCAGATAGTTCCCACCAGTAACCATAATGCCGGTCTCGCCATGAGCGTCCCTTTTCCCTTTTCAAAGATTGGAGGCCTCTCCCGCACGAGAAGAATCACGTTCCTGCCGTCTCCGGCTGCCGGGGAGAATCGGGATTCGTCGCGTTGCCTTTCTTGAACCTCTGCATGAGCACATACATCGGCGGTGTGAAGAAGATGCCGAGCATCGTCACTCCCAACATGCCGCAACAGACCGCCGTTCCTACCGCCTGCCGACTTGCCGCGCCGGCGCCGGTGGCAACGACCAGGGGCATGACGCCGACGATGAAGGCGAAAGAGGTCATGAGAATCGCCCTGAAGCGCAGTTTGGCACCTTCGACCGCAGCTTCCAACGGGGATTTGCCCTCGGCCTGCTTCTCACGGGCGAATTCCACAACGAGGATCGCGTTCTTCGCGGACAAACCGACGAGGAGGATCAGGCCGACCTGAGTGTAGAGACTGTTGTCCAACCCCCGGAGGGCCAAACCCACGACCGCGCCGAGCACCGCCAGGGGCACGACGGTCACGACCGCTATGGGGTCGATCCAGCTCTCGTACTGCCCGGCCAGAATCAGTACCACCACCAGCACGGCCAGCCCGAATACCATGAACACCTGACCGCTCGTCTTCTGTTGCTGATAGGCCACGCCCGTCCATTCGTATCCCGTTCCCGGAGGCAATTCCCGTGACGCAAGATTCTCCATGGCCTCCATGACCTGTCCCGAGCTTACTCCCGGAGCCCCCTCTCCTATGACACGGATGGCAGGAAACATGTTGTACCGGTCGATGCGCAGGGGGTTCGTGATGTTAGTCAGTTTCACGAGAGTGCCGATGGGAACCATCTTCCCTTCGAGATTCCTGACTTCCAGCCTGTTGATGTCGTCCTTCACCGCGCGGAACTTGGCGTCGGCCTGGACCTTTACTTGCCACGTCCGCCCGAACTCGTTGAAGTCATTGACGTAGGTGGAGCCCAAGTAAGCCTGGAGCGTATCGAAGACCGATTGCAAAGGGACTTTCAGGTCAAGAGCTTTTGTTCGATTCACGTCCGCGTAGACGGCCGGAGCACTCGGCCTGAACGTGCAGTTCATCGAGCCCAGCCTTCCGTCGGAAGAGGCATCTTTGATCATCTCTCTCGCTGCCCGATCCAATCGAAGAAGGCCTGCTCCGCTTCTGTCCTCCAGCCACATTTCAGATCCCGCCGCCTGCCCCAATCCTACGATAGGCGGCAACGAGAAGGGAAAGACGATCCCCTCCTGAATGTGGGAAAACTTTTCCGCCAGCTCCGCCACGATGACGTCTTTGGATCTCCCTTTCTTGAGACGCTCATCCCAGGGTTTGAGCGAGGCGAAGCCGCTTCCCATGGTCGGTCCGTTGCCGTCGAGGATCGATGTGCCCGGGATGACGGAATAGTACGCAACGCCCTCGGTCGATTTGAGGATCTCCATCACCTTGTGCATAGCCGCATCGGTCCGTTGAAGAGATGCACCGTCCGGGAGCTGCGCGTTGATCAGGATGAGGCCGTCGTCCTCGTTGGGGAGAAATCCGGTGGGCACTTTGGTGAAGCCGTAGCCCGTCAGAATGAGGGCTGCCGCCCACATCACCACCATGAGAGGAACGTGATTCACCAGGAAAGTCACTATGGCCGTATAACCGTGGGTCAGTCGATCGAAGCCCGCCTCGAATTTACGAAAGAAGATGTTCTTCTCACCCTTGTGGGGCCGAAGCCACAAAGAGCATTGCACGGGCTTCAGCGTCATCGCATTGAGCGCGCTGAGTAAGGTGGTGCCCGCTATGGTCAGCGAGAATTGCCGATAAAGCTGCCCTGAGATACCCCCGAGAAAAGCAGCGGGAATGAACACGGCCATCAGGACCAGGGTTATGCCTATGATGGCGCCGGTGATCTCCTCCATGGCCCGAATGGAAGCGTCCTTCGCATTGAGACCGTGTTGGGTCATGTTTCGATCGACGTTCTCCACCACCACGATCGCGTCGTCCACCACAATCCCGATGGCAAGCACCAGACCGAAGAGAGTCAGCATGTTGATGGAAAAGCCCATCAGGTACATGATGGCGAATGCCCCGACAATCGATACCGGAACCGTGGTGGCGGGCACCAGGGTGGCGCGCCAGTCCTGAAGGAAAATGAAGACCACGATGAAGACGAGGATGAATGCCTCGATAAGGGTGAGGACGACCTCCCGGATTGAGGCCCGAACGAAGTCCGAGCTTTCGTAAACCACCTGGTAAGCCACGCCTTTGGGGAAATCCTTCTTTAGCGTGTCCATGGTCCGGTGGACCGTGTCGGCCACGTCCAGCGCATTGGAGCCCGGAGTTTGATAGATGATGAGCGTAACCGCGGGAGCTCCGTTGTAGTATGAACGGGTGTCGTAGCTCTTGGCTCCGAGTACGACCCGACCCACATCCTTCACGCGAACGTTGCTGCCGTCCTTTCCCGTCTTCAGTATGATGTCCTCGAATTGTCCTACCTGAGTCAAACGACCGAGGATGTTGACGGGAAGATCGAAATTCTGGCCCTTGGGAGCCGGCTCTTGACCGAGCCGTCCTGCAGCGACCTGTACGTTCTGACTCTTGAGAGCATTGACGACGTCATTGGTCGTCAGACTGTTGTATTCGAGCTTGTTGGGGTTCAGCCAGAACCGCATGCTGTAGTCTTTGGTGGGAAACATCGTCACGTCGCCCACCCCGTGAAGCCGTGCCAATTGGTCCTTGATCGTCGTGGTCACGTAGTTGGTGAGAAAGAGGTCGTCGTAACTGCCGTCCGGGGAGTAGAGGCAGAGGACCGTGACGAACGAGGTCGAAGCTTTCTTCGTGGTCACCCCCTGCCGCTGTACATCGACGGGCAGAGATGCCATGGCCCAGCTCACACGGTTTTGGACCAGGACCGTGGCCGTATCGATGTCGGTACCGAGCTCAAAGGTTACCTTCAGCGTGTAGGAACCGTCCCGTGCGCTCGTGCTCTGCATGTAGAGCATGTTTTCGACGCCGTTGACCTGTTGCTCGATGGGAGCGGCCACCGTGTCGGCGACCACTTTGGGGTCCGCACCGGGATAGGATGCCGTCACCTGCACCATGGGCGGCGCAATCTGCGGAAACTGTGAGATCGGCAGCGAAAAAATGGCCACTCCACCCGCCACCATGATCAGTATGGAGATCACGGAGGCGAGAATGGGCCGATTGATGAAAAAGCGGCTTAGCATTCGTCTGCTCCCCGTTTATTCCTTGTTGCCTTTTTTCCCGCCGGTGGAGCCCGATTTTCCCGAACCGTCCGGACTCGATGTGGGGTTGACTTTGGAACCGGGCCTCGCCCGCTGCCCACCGAGGGTGATGACCCGATCCTTGTCGGTGAGTCCCTTCTCGACCACGGTCATGTCCCCAACCTGCCTACCCGCCTTGATCCGCTTCTGCTGAACCACGTTCTCATCGTTAATGACCAGCACGTACTGGCCCCCCTGATCGAACTGGATGGCAACATCGGGCACGAGTACTGCTTCCTGTTTCTCAACCGGGACTCGCACCCGCACAAACATGCCTGCCATCAACAGGCCGTCGGGATTGGGGAATATCCCTCGAACCTGAATGGTTCCCGTGGACTGATCCACTGTTGTTTCAGCGAAGTCGAAGGTCCCCTCGTGAGGATATCCGTCCTCATCGGCAAGACCGAGGAAGACGGGTACCTTGATGTGCGGTTTCGATTGATGATCCGCTCTCTCCTTTGCGAATTTCCGCAATATGGGGAGGAGATCGAGCTCACTCACGTTGAAATAGGCGTAGACCGAGCTATCGTCCACGACCGTGGTCAACAGGGTCTTTTCGGTAGCTCCCACGAGGTTGCCGACATCAACCTTGTTTCGACTCACCCGGCCGTCAATGGGAGAGGTGACCTGGGTCCATTCCAGATTGAGTTTCGCCTTGTCCAGAGCGGCCGCGGCCAGCTCCACGTCGGCTGCAGCGACGTCTCGTTCGGCAACTTTCTTTTCCAGTTTCAAGGCACTGATTGCTTGCTGGCTCTCCAATTGTTGCGAAATGGCCACTTCGGTCTGAGCAAGCTTGGAGCTCGCCTTCTGTGCATCGAGTTTTCCTTTGGCTTCTTTGACGGTCGCCTCATACTGGCGGGGATCGATGACAAAGAGGAGCTCACCCGTCTTGACCTTGGCACGCGGCACAAAACAGATCTTCTGGAGAAAACCGGCCACTCTCGCTCTGATGTCAACCGTTTCCAGAGCAGCGGTGTTTCCCGTGTACTCGAGATATTTGACAATCTCTTTCTTCACGGGGCGCACCACGGTGACATCAGGCGCGGAAACCGCCTTCTTGGGAGGCTGTCGGGAACAAGCACCGAGAAGACCGAGAATCATGATAACCACAACGACGCTGAAACACCTGTCCGGACGGCCCATGGAAAGCGCTCCTTCGATTTGCACCTGTGTTCTCCTTGTCGGTTGAGGGCCGAGTTTAGCATAGGCCCGACCGCTTGTCGCCGTTTTTCCTCCGGCCGAATTCCCCGGCTGCCTCCGCAGGAATGACGGAGAGAGGGTCCGATCGTTAACAGACACCTCGGAAACTCCGCCAGGGGTGAAATGTGCGACCGTACTTACGAAATGCAGTACTAAGCGCGCCGATGTTCCCTTTCTGTTCCGCTATTTCACGGTCAGGGGAGCTCTTCTCTTCACTATTGCTTGACCTCGAGCTTGGTATGACATATTATCATACCGGAGGTGCGCAATGGCTTCAGCAAAGATCGCAATTACGGTAGATGAGAAGATATTGGACCGCCTTGATCGGCTGGTAAAAGATCGGGTATTCCCCAATCGAAGCAAAGCCATTCAAGGGGCGCTGGAAGAAAAATTAGAGAAATTGGAAAGGAACAGCCTTTCCCGGGAATGTGCAAAGCTTGATCCTGATGCGGAGAAGGCTATGGCTGAAGAGGGAATGGGGGAGGTGCTGGAACAGTGGCCGGAATATTGAGGGGAGACATCCGTTGGGCCGATCTTAATCCCGTGAAGGGAAGAGAACAGGCCGGCCGACGCCCTGTTGTCATTCTCAGCCAAGACATTTTCAATGAACGCTCAGGAACGGTGATCGCCGCCGCCATCACGAGCCGGCCTCAGCGTGCCGGATTCCCTCTCGTTCTTGAGCTCGACTCCAGCGTTCTGCCTAAACGCTCCTGGGTGAAAATCAGCCAAATCCGTACCCTGTCAACGGAGCGGATAGGAAAGAAGCTAGGGGGGGTATCGCGAAAAGAATTGGACCAAATCGTTGAAGGGCTGAATCAAATCATCGGAAACTAGAAAACCAGCACGCCATCAAAGGAAGGGAAATCGTTTGAACACGTTTCAGCGATGCCTTCGAGCGATCTCCTCCTCTCCACACGGAATAGTCAGTGGTTGATACAATCGTTTCCGGCCTAAGTTTCCCCCGCTCCGAACGATCACCCTGAAATCATGGGGCGTGTGTCGTCACGTGGAGTGGCTCACAGCTATACGACCTCTCTCCCCGTCGGCAGAAAGAACGAATTGTACATTGCCCGAATCGCCGTGGTAATCCTGAAATAATCTTCAAGGAGCCCTTTCTCCCCATCGTCTCCGTATCCCAGCCGCTTGGCAAGACCGCGAAGCTTTTCACCCTGCAGCGGCATCCTATTGACGCTCCGATGCTCCATGATTCGAAGCCTGTCCTCCAAATTGCTCAGAAAGCGATACCCGGAATCGAGCGTCTGAAAAGATTCCTCTTTGAGAAGACCGCTCCGATACAGGGCCGCAATGGCCTCCAGCGTGTTGGTGCTGATAATCTCCGGATAGTCCTTGGCGTACCTCAGAATGTTCCCCTGCACGAAAAACTCCACATCCACCAGCCCTCCGTGGCCGGTCTTCAGATCCACGTGGAGGTCGTCCTCCAGTGCCAGCTCGTTCTGCATACGCCCTCTCAACCGAGCCATTTCCGCCACGTCGTCGGGGGTGAGATCGGTCCCCGTGATGCACTCTCGGACGATCTCGGTCACGTCATCCCGGAGATTCGAGGGACCGGTCGCCGGACGGGCCTTGATGAGGGCCTGTTTCTCCCAGAGCTTCGAGGTTGTCCGGTGGTAGTCTCTGAACGACGAGAGCGACGAAACCAGCGGGCCTTTATTCCCCGACGGTCTCAATCTCGTGTCTATGGCAAAGACGGCCCCCTCGGACGTGGGCACGGTGAGGATGGAAATGATCCGACTGCCCAGCCTGGTAAACCATTCGTGGGTGGAAAACCGTCCCATGGTCTCGGCCGAACGATCGTAGATGAAGATCACGTCGAGATCGGAGAGATAGGTCATCTCCATTCCCCCGAGCTTTCCCAGGGCCAGAACCACGAACGGCAACTCTTCGGATGTGCTCCAACCGCCGAATTTCCGATTCATCTCTCTCCCGGCCATCACAACCGCTCGATTGAGGCACGTTTCGGCCAATTCGGTAACCAGCCGGCGAGCGGCGGTTGATCCTATCTCCTCCATAAGGTGATGGACGCCGATCTCCAGGATCTCTTCGTTCTTGAACCGTCTTAGAACGTCCAGCTCATCCTCGAAACTTTCGCAATTGGCGGATCTCTCTTCCAGCTCAGCTTCAAGGGCTTCCCTCTCCTTGGGCGCACCGACCGAGCTTTTTGCAATGAGAGAATCGATGGATTGCGGATGGCGAGTGAGAAGATCCGTGAAAAAACGGCTCTCACCCAGGATCTTGATCAGGAATCCGATGGTCGCGGGATTTTCCAGAAACGTGGAGAAGTAGGCTTGACCGGGCTGAAGAGACTCGATGAATCCCGCAAGGGAAATGAGGGCATTTCCCGGCTCGGGGACCTTGAGCAGCTCCTCGACGAAAAGTGGTGCGAGCCGCTCCAGGAGTTGTCGGCTCTTATCCGCGACCGGTCCTTTGTCCGCGGGGATCACCAGACTTTTCAGCACGTGGTAGGACGCTGCAGGGTCCTCGAATCCATGCTCCGCCAGAAGCGACAACGTCGCCTGTTCGTCGTGGACGGATTCGACGATTCGTCTCGCCTCGGGTGAGACCTTCTGATGGTTGTCGTCCCCGGCGTGGTAGAAGAGACCCGCAAACAATTCCTCCACCGTTCGGCGCCGCCCGTCCAGATCCGCGAGGAACGTCTTGAGGGGGTCCTCACGATATCCCATGCGTCGGGCAAGCTCTTCCTGATCCTCGGCGGTTCGGGGCAGCTCGTGAGTTTGAAGCTGATGATTGATCTGAATGCGGTGCTCGGTCTTGCGGAAGAAGCGATAGGCCTCCTCCAGGCTTTTGCCTGTGTCGGCATCGAGGAGACCCGTGTCGTTGAGAAGAGTGAGAGCCTGCAACGTGCTTGGTGTTCTCACACGCCGGATCTTTCCCGCGTTGATCAGTTGAAGTGCCTGGACAAAGAACTCGATCTCTCGGATGCCGCCCTGACCGAGCTTGATGTTGACCCCGGGTTTCCTTTTGAGCTGCGTTTCGATGCGCTGTTTCATGACCCGCATCTCTTCGAGGGTGGAATAATCGAGGTGCTTCCTGTAAATGAAAGGCTCCAGTTCCTCTATGAAGCTCTCCCCCAGCAGTCGATCTCCCGCAAGGGACACGGCCTTCATGAGCGCGGCACGCTCCCAGGTGCGACCCCAACCGAGATAATATTCTAATGCATTGTTCAGTGAGGGGACCAACTCCCCCCGTTCCCCTTCCGGCCGCAACCTCAGGTCTACTCTGAACACGAACCCGTCTTCGGTGAGATCCGAAAGAGACTTGGTTACCGATGTGGCAAGCACTTCGTAAAAGCGAGCTATGGAAACGCTTTCCGGACCTGTGGTTCTCCCTTCCTCAGGCTCCCGCAGGAAGAGGAGATCCACATCGGACGAAAAATTGAGCTCGCGGCCGGAGAGCTTGCCCATGCCGATCACGGCAAATCCGCCCTGATCTCCCGTGTCCGGAGGAGCACCGTACCTTACGGACAACCGTCTCAGATGGAAATCCACTGCAGCCTGGATGCATGCGGCCGCCAGGTCGGAAAGCTCTGCCATCACCTCTCGGACATCCGCCCTCTCGGTCAGGTCCCTACATCCAATGCGGAGGTACTCCGCTTCTTTGTACAAGCGAAGCGCCCGATCGAAATCCGAGGTCAGGACCAGGTCCGACGCGAGAGCCCGAAGCTCCTCCTCCTTGTCTTTCCGGGTTTTGGTGACGAGATAGCCCCGAAGAAGAAACAACGTCTCCACGAGCGACGGATTGCGACTCACCACGGACGTGAGAAACCGGGAGCCTCCCACGGTGGCGAGAAACGGCACGCGCAGTGCCGGATCGGTGAGAATCAGTTTGATGGCGCCGGAAGCCTCGCCTGCCAGGAGATCCTCCAATCGACCGGCAGTGCTTCGGGCATTGGGAGTATCGAGGATTTCCACAAGCGAAGGCCCGCCATCGCGTGCTTGCGATCCTGCGAGCAGCTCCGTCAAGCGAGGACAATTGCGTTCGATATATCCTTGGAGAGCGTTTTGTTCCATAATTCTTGTCAGCTTCAGGGCATGGGATCTTCTTCGGTGAGAAACGGAATCCCGAAATCTTCGAGAAGCGCGACCGTGACTCCGCATCCCTCCTTTTTCCTCCCGTCGATGTCCACTCGGTGGACCCCGCAGGAAGGGCTCCCCTCTTTGAAGAACATTAAAGCCGGTGAAACCAGCTCGACCAATCGGCGAGTCTCTTCAGCACCCTGTACGAACATTGCCGTGCGATCCTGGCCGTCTCGGTCAAAAAGCCGTGCCTTTTCAGCGAGTACCGCTTTGCCGTCACCGCCGGTGAATCTGCAAGGGGAGCGTGGAATCCCCAAGCCGCCGAGTATTTCCGGACAAACGGGAACCAGCAGGAAAGAATCATGCAGCGCCGACAAGAAAGGGTGAGGCGATGACGCCCCGTCGTACCGGGTATGCAGGCCTGCCAGACATGCGCTTATGAGAACAACCTTCATTGCCTGTTCATTGGGGGAGCTTTACACGAGCTCAACCGCGGCGCCGCCGGCCTGCCGTTCTTGAACTTCACCGACGGTCCACGCCTTCAGACCGTCAGCGGCCAACCGGGCGAGCACATGGTCCACATCCTCCGGAGACACAATGAGAATGAAGCCCACTCCCATGTTGAAGGTCCCGAACATGTCCTGTTCGTCGAGGTTCGCGTCTCGGCGAATAATGTCGAAAATCGGCGGGATCTCCCACGAGCCGCGGCGGATTGACACACTGCATGTTTCCGGCAATACCCTTGGAATGTTTCCGATGAAGCCTCCACCGGTGATGTGGGCCATAGCCAAAACGCGGGTGGATTGGAGGAGCTCCAGAATGGGCTTCACGTAGATGGTGGTCGGTGTGAGCAGCTCCTCGCCCAGGGTTTTGCCCAGATCGGGCAACCTTGCGTCCAAGGCGTACCCCCTGTGCTCCAGGAGCACTCTCCTCACGAGGCTGAACCCGTTGCTATGAAGCCCGGATGACGCCACTCCCACCACCACATGACCCGGCACCACATCCGATCCGTCCACCGCTGCGGATTTGTCCAATATGCCGACGGAAAAGCCCGCCAGATCGTACTCTCCCGGCGGGTAGAAATCGGGCATCTCCGCTGTTTCTCCGCCGATGAGGGAGCATCCCGAGATCCTGCACCCATCGGCCACTCCGGAGATCACGTCCTTGATGGTTTTCGGATCGAGAGCACCGGTGGCAAAGTAGTCGAGAAAGAAGAGCGGCTCGGCTCCCGTTACCAACAGGTCGTTCACATTCATGGCCACGAGGTCGATACCCACCGTGTCGTGAATCCCGGTGAGGAATGCCACCTTCAGTTTCGTGCCCACACCGTCCGCGGCCGAGACAAGAACAGGCTCGCTATAGCGGCTCCATTGGGGCCTGAACATGGCCGCGAACCCGCCCATTTTGCCGATGACTTCCGGTCTGAAGGTGGATTTGATCTTGTCCGCCAGCGAGCCGATCACCCGATCGGCCAGCTCCACATCGACCCCCGCGTCCTTGTACGTAATCTTTTCCGTCATCTTTTTACTATCTCTTCGCAGCGAATTCTCTTTCGGCCTTTTCGGCCGTCAAGGCCGAACACCCGATGGTGTCAAATTGGTTGCGTATTTCACAACCGACGGCTCAACCAACGTATCTGTTCAGAATCCCACGCTTTTCCCGTCATTCCTGCGGAGACGGGAATCCAAGCTCTTCCGCACACTCTGGACCCCGGCTTTCGCTCGGGGTGACGGCCCGGGACCACTCGGAGTCATCCTGAAATCGACTGCCTTCCGGAACCGTTTCCGAAAAGGAGCACTATAGGCTGATTCGAGTCTAAATCCCAAGCTCCCTTGAAATCTTTCCTGCAAGGTCCCTGACTCTTGTTTTCAGCTTGGTTTCATCCACGGTTGTGATGCGACCGTTATTCACCACCCGCTTCCCGTTGACGATCACGTCTCTCACATCCGATCCCCGGGCTGCATACACCAGATGGGAAAGACGATCGTAACAAGGCGTGAGGTGCGGCCGATCCATGTCGATCACGATGAGGTCCGCCAATTTCCCCGCGGTCAGCGACCCGATCCGGTCTTCCATCCCCAGGGCACGCGCCCCGTCCACGGTGGCCATACGCAGCACCGATCGCGCGTCCAGTGCTTCAGGATTCTTGCCGGCCACCTTGGCCATGAGGGACGCGGATCGCATCTCTTCAAAGAGGTCGAGGTTGTTGTTGCTTGCCGGACCGTCCGTGCCCAGGCCCACACATACGCCCTTGTTCAAGAGCTCCTGAACCGGTGCAGCGCCGGAAGCAAGCTTCATGTTGCTCTCCGGGCAATGAATGACCGGGGTGCCCGTCCGGCCCAGGATGTCTATCTCCCGTTCCGTAAGATGGACCCCATGGACCGCCACGAAGTTTCCGTCGAGGACTCCCAGGCTATCGAGATGCTCGAAAGGCCGCTTCCCGTATCGAGCTTCGATCTCGGTCACTTCCCGTTCAGTCTCGGAAACATGGCCGAACAGGATGGTGCCGTTTCTCTCTGCCAGATCCGCGGCTTCCTTGAAGGTGTCGGGGCCGCACAGGTACGGAGAGTGACAAAACAGGGCCGGGGTGACAAGAGTGTCTCGCACGCACGATGAAAGAAAACACTCCGCCCTCTCCTTCCACGCTCCCGCGGCCGGTGCGTCCGATGTCGGCACGTCAAGGATGCCTTGGGCGATGATTGCACGGAGCCCCACTTCCTTGGCGGCCTCAGCCGCGGATTCCATATGAAAGTATCCGTCGGCAAAGGTTGTTGTTCCTGACAGGGCCATTTCCACGGCAGAGAGCATGGTACCGAGGTACACAAAATCCGGTTTGGCGAATTTGCCCTCAGCGGGAAAGATGAAGTCCCCGAGCCACCGATCGAGGGGGAGATCGTCGGCCAGACCCCGCAAAAGGCTCATGGCCGCGTGATTGTGACAGTTCACGAGACCCGGCATGATCAGACAGCCCTCGCAGTCTATGGTTTCCCGAGGCATCGACCGCTCTTCTTTGGGCACGTTGACCTCGACCAGACGGTCGCCGGAGATTACCGTCATGCCGTGCGGGACAGCCTCCGAAGAGCCGGGATCAATGAGTATCCACCCGTTGACGAGGATGGTTTCGTTCTGGGGAGAGATCGACATACGTGCAAACAATTCCTTGTGAGGCTCGGATCATTTAACGGGCAGAGAGCGGGCGACCCGAATCCGGATCAAAGGGCCCGGTGAAGGGTCTCCTCGACGATAATGGATAGTACGGGCTCAGTGGCCGCGGCCGCGGCCACCACCTGATTTAAAGAGACGGGAGCCATGCAATCCGGAAGATTGACGTTGGTGACCGCGGCCAGAACCATTGTTCTGAAGCCCTCCTGACGGGCCACGATGACTTCCGGCACGGTACTCATGCCCACTGCGTCGGCTCCCAGCATACGAAGCATTCGCGTCTCCGCTCGGGTTTCCAGACTCGGACCTGAAACGGCCACATAGACCCCGAACCGTACTGCAATCCTCTTTTCCAGAGCCACCTGTCCGGCCAGCTTGATAAGATCCTCATCGTAGGGTCGGCTCATCTCGGGAAACCGATCCCCCATCCTTTGGTCGACTACCCCGCGCAGGGGATTGTCACCGAGAAGGTTTATGTGATCGGTGACGATCATTATGTCACCGGACCGAAACAGGGGATTGAGCCCGCCCGCGGCGCTGTTGATGAAGAGAAGCTCCGCCCCGAGCCGGCGCATGATACGTACGCCGATGGTAGCCGTCTGAAGGGAATACCCCTCGTAAAAGTGGAACCGGCCCTGCATGGCAACAACCGGGCGGCCCCCGAGAGTACCAAAGAGGAGGTTACCCTTGT
Source organism: Desulfomonilaceae bacterium (assembly GCA_041741735.1). Classification (GTDB taxonomy): domain Bacteria; phylum Desulfobacterota; class Desulfomonilia; order Desulfomonilales; family Desulfomonilaceae; genus JBGSJS01. The sequence goes on from JBGSJS010000117.1 coordinate 15,850, forward strand.
GACCCTCAACCGTGGACCTGGGAAAATGCGGAATCTCTTCGTACGGAACCGTTTCCGAGATGTCGATCCGCTCCGCAACCCCGCCGAGACCCGTGCCTAGAATAATCGCGGCTTCAGGCCGTGCATGGACCTTTTGCCGAAGGAAGGCCGCAGCCTCCTGAACCGCTGTATGGAGATCGTTCATGTCGGCCCTGTCGAGAAGGGCTCAGGGTGACCGCTTCCCGTCCGATTCGGAAAACTTCACCGAAGCGCTTTGTCCCAAAACAAAGAAGCTTTGTCGGTCCCTTCTCAATTAATGTGTGAAGCCCCGGGACCATAGTGGCCTTGGGCCGTTCAGATTTTATATGATAAACAGAGAAGGGAAAGCAAGAAGACTCATTGGAGGAGAAGAGCATCGTGATCGAAGGTACTCGAATCATTCAGCGCACTGCGTCGGCATATCCCTATCCCCTGCTCATCAAGCAACTGCTTAATAACACCATCTATTACGCTCCCGAGCGAGAGATCGTGTACCGAGATCGGGCAAGATTCACGTACACCGATTTTTACGAGCGTATCAAACGGCTGGCCTCGGGCTTGGCCGCACTCGGTGTGAAGCCGGGCGACACCGTGGCGATGTTGGACTGGGACTCTCATCGGTATCTTGAGTGTTTTTTCGCGGTGCCCATGATGGGGGCGATACTGCATACTGTGAACGTGCGGCTGTCGCCGGAGCAGATCCTGTTCACCATGAATCACGCGGAAGACGACGTTGTCCTTGTTCATGAAGATTTCCTCCCCATGCTCGAAGGCATTTCCCCCAAACTCGAGACCGCAAAAACGTTTGTGCTCATCAAGGACGAAGAGGGGAATCCCAAGACCACTTTGTCCATGGCAGGGGAATACGAGGAATTGCTTGCCGGATCGTCGAAGGAATTCGATTTCCCGGATTTTGATGAAAACTCGCAGGCCACGACCTTTTACACCACCGGAACCACCGGATTGCCCAAGGGGGTCTATTTCAGCCACCGGCAACTGGTGCTCCACACGCTGTCGGTGGGATTGGCCGTATCAGGATATACGGCCCCGGCACGCTTCCAATCCGCGGACGTGTACATGCCCATCACCCCCATGTTTCACGTGCACGCGTGGGGCTTTCCGTACGTGGCCACACTCCTGGGAGCCAAACAGGTCTATCCGGGCCGATTTATCCCCGGGCGGGTCCTCGGGCTGATTGCCAAAGAAGGGGTGACCTTCACCCATTGTGTTGCGACCGTCCTTCACATGTTGATCAATGACCCTGTAGCCAAGACGATCGATTTGAGCAACCTGAAGCTGAACACCGGAGGCATGGCGCTTTCCCGGGGTTTGGCCAAGACCGTGATGGAGATGGGAATCGAGGTGTTTCACGGGTACGGGATGTCCGAGACGTGTCCGATACTCACTCTGGCCAATCTCAAACCCCATATGATGGATTGGGACATGGAGGGACAACTGGACTATCGTACCAAGACGGGATTCCCGTTGCCGTTGGTTGATTTGGCCGTGGTGGACGAAGCGGGGAAGCCTGTTCCCAGGGACGGCATATCCACCGGTGAGATCGTGGTCAGGACCCCGTACTGCACCCAGGGCTATTTCAAAGAGACCGAGCGGTCGGAAGAACTGTGGAAGGGGGGCCGCCTGCACACCGGTGACATAGCCACCATTGACGAAGAAGGATACGTCGAGATCAGGGATCGCCTGAAAGACGCTATCAAAACCGGAGGAGAATGGGTCTCCTCCTTGGAATTGGAGAGTCTCCTCAGCCGTCACGAAGCCGTTTCGGACGCGGCCGTGGTGGGAGTGCCCGATGAGAAATGGGGAGAGCGACCGGCAGCCCTCGTCGTTCTTAAAGCAGAGGCGGTCGGTCAGGTCCTACCGGAAGATCTGAGGGCATTCCTGATGCAATTCGTGGAGCAAGGGGTAATCTCAAAGTGGGCTGTTCCCGACACTATTCGGTTCGTGGACGACATCCCGAAGACGAGCGTAGGGAAGATGGACAAGAAAGTGATCAGGGACGGGTGGACGCCGGAATAAGATTGAGAGCAATGCGGAAGCCCCAAACTCCGGCTCGGTTGGTGGGGACGGCTCGTGGAGCGATCCATTTCCGGGGCGAGAAAGAAAGGCATTCCATTTTGGCTTATTTTGTGCGAAGAAAGGGGCTGCTCTCGTTACGAAAAATGAAGGGAAACGCTGGGAGAAGGGAGATATGCGTATGAAAACGCTTATGAGGGTATTTCTTGTGGCTCTGGCTCTGGCTGCCCTGTCGGGAATCTCCGTGGGAGATGCCTCCGCACAGTGGGCGCCTGCTTACAATTACTACGGTGTCTGGGCGGACGGCGGCGTGGGCGGCTATCCTGCAGGACCGACCGACTACCACAGAAACAGCCTTGCCTGGGGCCGTCTCGGCTGGAATGCCGACCAACAATACGGAATCGGCATAGGCGGAGGCATCGGTCCGAGCAGCTCCGGGAACATAGGGATCAAGATTCCGGGAATGCAGCAGTACAATCTCAAATGGTGGTAGACCGAAAACGTCTCCTCCAGTACGGTACATGGCGCCGAGCCGGTAGCTCCGGCACTCGGCCTCACGAGTACTAGGCGGATGAACAGACCTTTCTTGGGCTCCGGAGACCTGCCGGGGCCCATACCTGACCTTGCTTGCATCGGCTCGGTAAGGGATTTCTCCCGGAGGGGGCATTCATTACCCTCCGGGAGGAATCATATCGACACC
>JBGSJS010000118.1:0-1774 GCA_041741735.1 Desulfomonilaceae bacterium
GGTTGTCATTCGCTATCCATGGCTACATGCGACAAACTACCTTGCCCACGCCGGGGTAATGTGCATCCCGAACTGTTGTAACATGTAACGACTCTGTCACCATGCCTCGCATGAGCCAAGAGCAGACTTGACCCCTTTTTCAACATGGGTCACGACGATTACGTATCCAAATAGCGGAATGATAACTGGCATTTTGAAAGACCATTCCTTTCTTAGCTGGATGGAGGGTCATCTGGCCGAATTGTTGCCTCTCGGACTGTCGGTATGCCCCGTTGAGTACGCTCTAGAATCCGATCAGCTGAGCAATAGTGTGCCGCTCGTCTCTAGCGCTTAGAATTTTGGTGACCTCATGTTTGTAAAGACACCTACTTCTTAAGGTAATGATACCAAGCCCCAGTGGCCGCGGCCCCCAGGGCTGATAGGCAGAAAACCGCAAGCCCGCCGACAAGGCCAACAAATGCCATCTCGTCTTGCGGTAAATGAGGAGCCATGTGTTTCATGAAGTAGACCCATGAGGTCCCGCCCACTGATCCTACGATCAGCGGGCCACCCACTAGAACCACCAGTTTTTTCATAATATGGCCTCCGACCTTCTAGTTCAGCCCCGCTTGTATCCATTCGGGCAAATCGTGGAATGCGGGGCACACAACACTGATTTGCCGTGATTCATGTTCGACTGATCGCCCCATTCCCGGCGCGCCATTGTCTGAATTCCCCACGTTCTTTCCTACAGCCCGATCTCGGGAACGCCTTTGGTCCGCATCGTGTTTCCCATTCCTTACGAAATAAGAAATCCGCGATTTGCCCACTTCTTCCTTCGACCGACCGGCAACGGACCGGAAAAAGAAAGACCACTTAACTTCATGAGCCTGCTCCCTCCAAGCTCAGGACCCCCCCGCACCCTCTCGTGGGCATGGTTTCGTTGATGAATCTGTCCTACCGGCCCGAGCGAGGTACTCTTCCACAGCCTTGTTACTGTGGAACGCCAATGAGCCTTCGTTCGGTTCGTTCCGCAAGGTCAAAGCGGTTGCTTTGAGAACAGCGGTGCCTTCTTGAGCTCTATGGCACATCCGATAGCGGAGCGCGTTGCTCTCCCGGAATGCCTGCGAACGTGCCAAGATTCTCCTCTCTGTCTCCCTCATGGTTTGTGGCGCTCCACTATTAGAAGAGACGGGATGTCTCCGTCCCAAGGCCTTCAATGCGTGCCGGCTCCCTCGGCTCGCCGATAAACCGCTCAACCGCCGCATTGAGCAGGGCACCAAGATCGTCGCCCATGGCTTCCAATGCAACGAAGGTTTCCTCGCTTAGCACGGACCTCAGGACCTTGATTTGTCCAGCCGACAACTTCCGGCTGTTCTTGTCTTCTTCTCCCAGCTCCATCTTGCGAATCAAGTCGTACGCCTTGTTGATGGTCAGTTTATCGTTTTTTACCTCATCCTGGACTTGGGGCGTGCCGTCTCTGCGAATCTTCCGTATCTTGTCCACCTTGCGGTAATGGCAGCCGATGAGCTGCGCGGTCCTTCGGGCGGATGCCGAACGCCCCACGAAATTGCTGACACCTGTCAGCAATTCTTTTTCCTCGCCGTCTTCTTTGTGTCGCCCTCGCTCCATGAGCGTGTCATACTGCTCACACAGCCGATAAATACAGTTGAAAGCCAATGAGCCTTCGTTCAGGTCCTTCCCAAAGGTCGAACCGGATGCTTTGAGAACAGCGGCGCCTACTTGGGATCTATGGCATACCCGATAGTGGAGCGCGGGCGGCTTTCCGTAGGCT
>JBGSJS010000119.1:0-6263 GCA_041741735.1 Desulfomonilaceae bacterium
GGTCATAATCCACCGCGGCTAAATTTCCTATAAAGCTACGCGAGCGCGCAAAAATAATTCTATGGCACCAGACATCTGTTCATAATACGCGAATATCGCGGTCAGTTTTCCGCGAAATATTTTGGCTCTTCAGAGCTGACGGCAGGCACGTCTCTTCCGCTGCGAACGGCCCGACCTGACTTCGCTTCAGAGGCATGCCGTGTCAGGAGAGCTCCGTAGGCGGGAATCCGGATCCTACCGTGTCATGATGGACGGCAAGATCGATTCGTCCAGAGTGAGGACGTAAATGAACATGGCTGCCAGCATCATACCCACCACCAGCCATACCCGCCAGTCTTTGTGGAATTTCTTGGTGCTTGACTCGCCTCCCTTACCTTGTGCGTGCCCGTGCGGCGCTGAATGCTTGTGATTGTGCTGTGTCATATGTAGTTCACCATTGTACTGATATTGGGAAAGATCATACCATCGGAGCGCTCGGTTTAGCAAGATATCAAATCCGAGCAACCCTAACGGCGGAGAACCGCTGCAAGGCCCTTTGCTTCAGTCCTCCGTGTGAGATCGAAAAGAATCTTGTTCCAATTTCCCTAGATGAGGGGCTTTAATAGCCATGTAATTTTCTTTGGCGTGCTTTTGGACTTTTCTCGTCAACTCGTTTGGAGCTCGAGAATCCGATGATGCTCCATAGGTGCAAATTTTTCGGGGAAATCTCACGGAGACCGGTCGGGAAATGCCTTGTACGGCGGCTTTCCTGAGTTCTCTCATATGGCGGGCCGATTCGTTCCGTCTCCGTTACTTCAGGGCCTTTCTCATGTGGTCCATGTCGCCCCCGACTTTCCGCATTTCCTGTCGGAACGTTCCCGAGCAATGGTAGCATTTCATCCGAGCAAGCTTGAGGAACGCCTTCATGGTCCCCGAAGAAATCGTGCTTGACCGCGGACATACGGTGAGGTACGCTCAGAAGCAGGAAGTATCGATTTTTTCAGTGACGTGACGACGGTTTTGCAACCGTCGAGTCTTGTGCGATAATCTGAGGGCACTTCCAGGGTTCCAATGCCTGTAAGTTGCCCTCTTATTATCCTGAAGACCCCAACATGGCAAGACCGACGCATAAATCGGGGTTCCGTGGAGAAAGGATTGGTTATGGATCTGATAACGGCAATCAAGGAAAGAAGAAGCTGTAGGGCTTATTTGCCCGATCCTATTGACGAAGCAACCATCGAGCAGGTCCTCGACGCGGCGGTCTGGGCTCCCTCGCCGGCGAACCTCCAGCCCTGGGAGTTTGTCGTCATTACCGGCCGGGAGGTCAAGGAGAGGATCTTCACCACATCCGGCGAGCTCAAACAAGCTTGGTTTGAAAAGAGCGGCTGGAAGTGGGTCAACAAGTACAACATCGACTTCCTGAAAGACGTTCCCGCGATGGTCTGCGTGATCGCCGATCCGAAGAAGAGCGGTCTGGATGTCTTTTCGCCCCAGGGGGCGGAGGCATACCAACATGCGTGCGCAGCGGCGATCCAGAACATGATGCTCATGGCGCACTCGCTAGGCCTTGGAACCCTCTGGTTCACTCTGTTCGACCGGGACGTGGTCAAGGAAATCCTCGGAGTGGACGCGGGAAAGGAGCCGGTGGCCCTCATCTGCATGGGCAAACCGGCTCAGGATCCCGTGCAAACACCGAGAAAAGACGCCAAGGGCAAGACAACGTATGTGAAATAGTCCGGGGTACGATTTACCAAGCCGCTTCAATCGCCCAAGTATGCGTCGCTCAGGGGGTAACTGCAAGGGCCGGCATTCCCTGAGAACGTAGCTTGGGATATCATAGACTTGGCGGTTTGGCTCGGTTTCCTTTCGCGGCTATTCCCAAACATGGCCCTCCGGCCATCTCCTCCGTATGAGCAGGCGCCGGGAGGCTGTTGTGCAACGCAATGCTTTTCCACTGCCGTGGCACGATCTGTCAATCTTGGAAAACCTCACAGTCGTCCATCGCCCATAAACCTCAGTATGTCGGACTCATAGGATGCCGTCGCATGACGGGTGGTCGGGCTGCAGCCGGGGTACGAACACCGCGAATTCGGCTCCATACGCGTGCCAATCTGCCACCAGCTTGTTGCGTTCTTCATCGCTGCTCTTGGGATCGTCCATCTCGGGAGGCTCCTGCTCACTGCTGCTGCGAGAGTCTATCACGCCAGCCATATCAGCGGAACGGGATAGGCGTAGGCTTGAGATGCTTTCCCAGGCTTCCTCAGATCGATAATGGCCGCCTGGCGAAGAATTGAACGCTGTATGGGCCTGACTGTTCGCGAATCGATTCAGATCGTTGAGCATCTAATAATCGGAACCACGTAAAGGGAGATCCTTGAGAATTACAACTTTTTTCCGGTAACCAACGGACCTATGAAGGAGGTCGCGCTCATGAACACAGTATGCTTCTTTGAAGTTCCTGTAGATGATTTTGCCGTAGCGCAGGAATTCTACGCCGAGCTTTTCGGCTGGAAATTTGAAAAGATTCCTGGTGCTTTCAGGTATTACAAGATCGACATGGGATCTGACAAAATCAAAGGAGGCATGACCGCACGCCAAGATTCCGGGCATACACCGGTCAACTACGTAAAGGTGGAATCCGTGCAAGACGCCTTGCAAAAAGCCGATAAACTGGGAGCCCAGGTCGTCGTACCGCGGAAACCGGTTCCGGGCATCGGCTGGTTCGCCGTGATGCTCGATCCTCATGGCAATCGAATCGGACTTTGGCAGGAAGACAGTTCTGCCGCCTAATTTGGTAAATCGGAAAATTCTTAGAGCGATCCGACTTCATCCCGAGAATGCTAAGGAGGCAACGAGGAGAAGAGTGATGACCGATGAGGAAGTCAAGAGACTTTTGGGTACGACGTCAAGGTTGTCGATGTTCGGAGCATCAACGGATGGAACCGCAGCGACACAAAGATCTTAGGAGCCGTTAGGGAAGACCCGACGGTCCCGTTATTCCGGGCCGCAAAGTACGGGAAGGACGAGACCCCGGTCTTCTATTGTGCCTGAACGGGCGGGGGAGCCAGCGCCCGTGTGGCGCAAATCTTGCCCGATCTTGGTTACGGAAAGGTGTATGTCCTGGAAGGGGGCCGGCAGGCGTGGGTCATGTAGCTTGGCTGCAACCGGTCTCACGCGTGAAAAACAGCAGCACAAAACCCAGGGCCAACCAGGCCAGCATTAGCGAGAATCCTGCCTGGTAGGCCTCAAGTGGATATAACCGGACTCCGGAAACCGCTGCCCCCTGCCAATTCTTGTCCAGTATCCAACCCACGACCGGCTGCAGGATCATCGGTCCCATCATAACTCCCATGTTCACAACACCCGAAACGGTGCCTGCCAAATTCAAGGGCACCGATTCCTTGGCATAGGCAAAGCCGATAATCATGCAGCCCGAACAAAAGCCGGTGAGCACCAGCAGAGCGACGAGCAGGGTAATCGGAAGGTTGTCAAAAAGGATTATGACGGCCCATCCAGCCAGCGAGAGGCCGCATCCCAGAAGGTAGAACGGCTTTCGCCGACCGAGGCGGTCCGACATCCAGCCGAAGATCGGCCCGCCGACGGCCCAGGCCACCATGAGTGTCGTTGAAAGGATAGAAGCCCCGGTGGTTGTCAGATGATGGTGCGTGGCAAGGTAGGGCACTCCCCAGAGGCCGGAAAACGTCAGTACACAGCCGACGATTCCACCGGGAATGACACTCAATAGCGCAGTGTTGGGATACCGGAACACTTCTCCAATACCTCCGATAATTCCGATCCGCGTGTTTCCCCGTGCTGTGTTGCCTGGGCGCTGGAAGTCCGCGTAACCTTTCTCGCTCGGAGTGTCTCGGACAAAAAACCAGATACCGGCGCAAATAAAGAAGGTAAAGACAGCTGACCCTGCTATGATGCTTCGCCAGCTATACCAGCTCATCAGCAGCCTCAACGGGGGACCGGCAAACACGGCTCCGACGATTCCTGTGAAAAGGGCCAGGCCGGATACCAGGGCGAACCGCCGGGGCGGGAACCAGTTGCCTGCGACTTTCAACAGGCCCACAAAGGCCACGGCGACACTCCCGCCAATCAACAGTCGCCCCGTACCGGCCCAGAAAATTCCATGAGCCAGAGCAAACAGCAGGGTGCCCAGACCGGCGACAAAGGCTCCCAGTGACAGCAGCCGCCGCGGACCCCACCGGTCTGCGAGTAAGCCGGTTGGAACCTGCATGGCAACGTAACTGTAGAAATAGAAGGCGGAAAGATTACCCAACCCGGCGGCACTTATTCCGAAGTCTCCCATCAACTCGTCCGTCATAACGGCCGGGGCCACACGCTGGAAGAAGCCCATGAGGTATAACAAGGCTCCCAGTCCCCAGACCAGCCATGAAACTCGAAGCGGCGGTGTTGCTGTCGGAGTCATCTACGTGATCGTTTCCTTCCCTTTACAGCGCGGGCTTCCACTCGGCCAAGAACTCTGAGAATTCAGCTCCATAGGCGTGCCGGACTCCACCGGCTTATTCCGTGCCGCATCGCAGTCATTGGGGGCGCCCATCTCGGGCTCCTGTTGAGCTGGACCGTAAGAGTCTAACACGCCACCGTCCTTTATGAAACAATTGTCTTGGGGCTGAGATCCCTTCTGATGCCGACTCCCATAGCTGAGAAGCTACAACGAAAGATAAAAATCTTGGAGAATGCCGCCCGAATTACCGTTGAAACGCGAAATGGTATCGGATCCGCACTCTCCAACCGAACACTGCCCGATACTGTCGAGCTAACGGAGACGATTTATCGTCGGGCGCACGTTCGCACGGCTCGGAGCTTTCAGGAGATTGGTTGTGAGATACGACAATCATATCAGTATGTTCGTCGCCTTCCCGGAGTTGGCGTTTGGTATCATCGTATTGAGGAAATGTCTATGAGGTTTTGCAACCAGCTCCAAGGACTGTCAAACGCTGTTTCATCAACGTTCCTACCGCAAGAGGCGACAAGTGAGCTCGCACGTGGTCCATCGCCCGGGCACCTATACTGCTTCTCAATTCCGCATCAGCAACGACTCGTTGCAAGATTTCGGCTGCATGGTCCAGGTCAGGTTCCGCCCAGTGATAGCCACGCCGGTAAGAAGTATACGGGATGTCTTTTTCAATGGAAACTCCTTCGCGTGATACCTATCTACCGGAGCAATGAGACTGCCTTCCGAAGTATGGGGTGTGTGATCCGAAGTCCGATCCCGAAATGGTCACTCTATACCCGCAAGACCCGTAGGCCACGGAACTGCCTCAACGTTGTTGAAAAAAGCCTGTCTTTTCATGTTCGAGAGCGTACCTCACCGCAAGCCCGGCAGTCAATCTGAATTCTCTTAAGAGTTCGTCAGGAAGACATGGGCGGTGGTTCCATGGAAAACCAAGGACAATGGGGCAGGAACCCCTACATTGAAGGCAGTTTTGTGCAAAACGGGATTGCTCAGGGATGCCCTGTTCGGGGGAATCTTGCAAAATCAACATGGCTTTTTCGATTAGAGATTCCAGGAGGGAAAAAACCGACTCATCAAATCACAGAAGCAGGTGGTCAGGCTGACATTGGGTTTGTTGAGATTGGAACTTCTCTTGACATCTCAAGCTATTGTCCGTAACATCCCGTAACCATGTAGTGGGTACAACCCATTGAGATGATTTCTTGTCAGGGGGTATTTATCATGACGAAGTCAGAGATCGTAGCTCGTATAGCCGAAAGCGCAAACATCACCAAGAAGGCCGCCGCTGCAGCTCTCAATTCGCTCGCGGGTGCCGTTCATGAGTCACTGAAAAAAGCAGACGGCAAGATCCGCATTGCGGATGTCGGTACTTTCAGCGTGACCAAAAGGAAGGCTCGGAACGGAGTGAATCCGAGAACGGGCAAGAAGATCAAAATTCCAGCGATGAAGGTTCCCCGCTTTAGTGCTTCCAAGGCTCTCAAGGAAGCAGCAAAGGCTTCAGAGAAGAAAAAGAAGTGAGCGTGGGCATGAACAAATCGGATCTAGTGACGGCTCTGCACAAGGAGCTGGACATCCCCATTCGTAAGACCGAGGAGATCGTGGACACCATGTTTCAACACATGTCCCGAACGCTCGTCAATGGGAATCGGATAGAGATATATAATGGACCCCATAAACTGGACAGGGGGTTAAGGTTGAGAAGCCTACCTTGGAGATGTAGAACACCGGGGGGATAAATCAAGGAGGCTTGGAAGTCGGATATGCGAAAGAGGTATGACGCCCAGTTTAAGGCACGAGT
>JBGSJS010000120.1:0-106685 GCA_041741735.1 Desulfomonilaceae bacterium
ACTCGTGCCTTAAACTGGGCGTCATACCTCTTTCGCATATCCGACTTCCAAGCCTCCTTGATTTATCCCCCCGGTGTTCTACATCTCCAAGGTAGGCTTCTCAACCTTAACCCCCTGTCCAGTTTATGGGGTCCATTATAAGCCTTGCGACTCCTTGTTGTCAATACTGGCGCGGCTCTGCGAATAATGCTAAGGTGGCTGGATCGTTGGACCCGATCTCGCGCAAACTCGGGAGCGCGGCGGCCGGCCTCCAGCCGGGGGAAAGGTAACAACCTCGCTCAAGGCGGCGTCCCCTGGGCCGACCGAATGCACCGGCGGGGAAACCGCTCAAGAGATGGGAGCAGGGAGGTCACTTTCCGGAAGACCGATCGACGCTGTGCTCCTGTCCTACCGGATCGAAATCCAAGGCCCGGGAAGAGACCACCGTACCGGTCCCCGGGGGAATTCTCCGACCTGCCGAAAGTTGCACTCTTTTGAACTTGTTCCCGTGCGAAACGGAGATGACCGGATGCAAAACTTTGTCGCAGCTCACGAGGCCTCAATCAGGATGGCTTTCTTTGTGGGCATTTTTGCCGCAGTGGCGGTGGGTGAACTGGTTTCCCCGCGACGCAAACCGACCACGTCCAAGTCGAGTCGATGGTTCGCCAATATCGGTATTGTGGTGATCGATGCGCTGACGCTGCGCGTGCTGTTTCAGGTGTTGCGAGCCGTCCTGCCCATCGGTGCCGTGGGAATGGCCCTGTTGGCCGAGGAGCGTCATTGGGGACTCTTGAACAACATTACCGTTCCTTATTGGTTTGCGGTGGCGCTTTCCGTCGTGATCCTGGATTTCGTCATTTATCTTCAGCACGTAATGTTTCACGCAGTCCCTGCGTTATGGCGCCTTCACATGATGCACCACGCGGATCTGGACTACGACCTCACCACGGGGACCCGGTTTCACCCCATCGAGATAGTCTTGTCCATGGGGATCAAGATCTGCGCAGTGATCGTTCTTGGAGCACCAGCCCTGGGCGTGGTGGTCTTTGAGGTACTTCTCAACGGAACGGCCATGTTCAATCACGGCAACCTGAAACTTCCGATCGGACTGGACCGTGTCTTGCGTCTGTTTGTAGTGACGCCGGACATGCACCGGGTTCACCATTCGGTCTTTCCCAGCGAGACCAACAGCAATTTCGGTTTTAACCTCCCCTGGTGGGATCGACTCATGGGGACGTACCGGGATCAGCCTTCACGGGGCCACGAGGGCATGACCATCGGACTCAATCAGTTCAGGGATCCGTCTCGGCTGACTCTTCCCTGGATACTGGCATTGCCTTTCATCGGCAAACAGGGGTCCTATGCAATCAATCGCCGGGGAGCTTCCGGGAAAGAGGACTGAGTCCCGGCAGACCGGTGAGAGTGGGATGTCTCAAGACTGAGCCTTTCCAAGAATTGACGAAGCGATCGGACGCAATTGAGAGCGTCTCATGCAAATGTGCAGAATTCTCGGAGGAGCGATGCCGAAAAAGTTGTTCTGGTTATTGTGTTGTCTGGTCCTGGCGGCGACTTCACAGGATGGATGGACCGCGACCAAATTTGTGACCATCGGCACCGGCGGGGTAACAGGGGTCTATTATCCGGCAGGGAATGCCGTGGCTAAGCTGGTCAACAAAAAGCGGAGCGTGTACAAACTGAAGGTCACCGCGGAAGCAACCGGCGGATCGGTCTTCAACATCAATGCCCTGGTCTCCGGGGACATGGACTTCGGTCTTTCCCAGTCGGACAAGGCGTCACAGGCCTGGCTGGGATTGGACGAGTGGAAGCAGGCCGGGCCACAGAAAAAGCTGAGGGGAGTCTTTACCCTCAACTCGGAAACCGTCTGTCTCATTGCGTCGGTCTCCAGCGGCATCAAATCGTGCTCGGATCTCAGGGGCAAGGTCGTCGCCGTGGGCAATCCCGGGTCCGGAACCCGTCAGAACTCTCAGGACGCCATGGCAACCTGCGGACTTACCTTTGACGACCTCGCCAATGCCGAAGGTATCAAACCGGCCGAGGCAGCGGGATTATTACAGGACGGCAGACTGGACGCGTACTTCTATACGGTGGGACATCCCAACGGCTCCATCAAGGAAGCCGCGGTAGGGGGAACCCAGGTGCGTTTCGTTCCCTTCACCGACGTTGACGAGTTGATCAAGCGGAATCCATTTTACAGCAAAACGGTTGTCCCCGTTAAGCTCTATCCCGGCGTCGAAAACAAAGAGGACGTGCCCACGTTCGGCGTGAAGGCCTGTATGCTTACCACCGACAAGGTCCCCGATGCAGTGGTCTATGCGATCACCAAAGAGGTCTTTGAGAACTTCAACACCTTTCTAACCCTCCACCCGGCTCTGGCCGATCTGAAGAAAGAGGAAATGCTTCGGGGGATGCCGATTCCTTTTCATCCAGGCGCCCTGAAATATTACAAAGAAGTGGGGCTGGACAAATTTCTCGCGACACCGAACCGGTAAAGTGCTTCCATGACCGCTTCGACGTCAACCGTGAGTCAGCCGGAATTCCGCACGGGTACCGATATCGGTGCACCCCGCGAACCTGCTGAATTTCACTCTGATTTCAAACGTACGGCGCTCGGACGATCCGTGAGCGTCATTGCTCTGTTCTGGTCGCTGTTTCAGCTATCCCTCGCCCAATTCATAGTCCTGGACAGTGTTGCAGTCCGTGCAATTCACCTGGGGTTTGCCATGCTCATCTGCTTCCTGGCATACCCCGGTTGGAAGAAGCGAGATCGACCGGAGAGTGTCCCGGCCTTGTCTCGAAGCGTTCAGGCGGTACGGGTGGTAGTGGGGCTCGTGGCCTGCCTTGCAGCCGTCTACATCGTGCTTGACTACGACGGCATAAGCATGCGCCAGGGAATTCCGTCCGGTCGAGACGTAGCGGTGGGGCTGCTCCTCATTGTTCTGCTCCTGGAGGCATCTCGGCGGGTTGTGGGCCCTGCTCTGTCGATCATTTCCGTGCTGTTTCTCCTCTACGCCCTCTATGGGAGCCATTTACCCGATTTTCTCGCCTTCAAAGGGGTTTCCCTCAATCGACTTCTGGGGCAGATGACCATGTCCACCGAGGGGATCTACGGTATTCCCCTGGACGTGTCGGCCAATATCGTCTTCCTTTTCGTACTTTTCGGAGCCATGCTCGAACGCGGGGGTGCGGGAAATTACTTTATCCAGGTTGCCCTGTCCCTGCTCGGTCGGTTCCGGGGAGGACCGGCCAAAGCTGCCGTTCTCGGCAGCGCCATGACGGGGATGGTCTCCGGATCGAGCATAGCAAACGTGGTGACCACGGGGACATTCACGATCCCGCTCATGAAACGTGTCGGATATCCCGCCAAGAAGGCCGCGGCCATTGAAGTTGCCGCGGGAATCGACGGGCAGTTGATGCCCCCGGTCATGGGGGCTGCCGCGTTCATAATGGCGGAGTACCTCAACGTCTCGTATCTCCAGGTGGTGAAGGCGGCCGTCGTTCCGGCCCTGGTGTCGTACTGCGCCTTGCTGTACATTACCCACGTCGAGGCCTGCAAGCTGGGAATTCAAGGGATGAAGCGGGAAGAGATTCCCGGATTCCGAGAAGTTTTTTTCTCGGGAATACACTATCTTATTCCTATAGGAGTTTTGCTGACGGAGCTGATATACTTCAGGCATTCTCCTCAGCTTTCGGTTTTTCTGGCCATTGCGGTGCTGGTTGTGATCATACTGGTTCAGGCGCCCCTCGAGGCCCTACGCAGTGGCGGTACCGTTCGGCAGGGGCTTGAAAAGGCTATCCGCATAATCCTCGGTAGTCTTGTGGCGGGGGGCCGAAACATGGTTTCCGTCGCCATCGCCACCGCGTGTGCCGGCATCATCGTGGGAGTGGTCACCTTGGGACTCGGCGGATTGGTTACGGAAGTGATCGACCATCTCAGCGGAGGAAATCTTTCGGTCATGTTGTTCATCACCATGCTGGCATGCCTGCTGATCGGCATGGGATTGCCCACGACCGCGACATACATAGTCATGGCGTCACTCACCGCGCCTGCCATGGTGTCGCTCGCCGGAGAGCAAGGCTTGGAGCTGCCCCTGATCGCAGCCCATCTGTTCTGTTTCTACTTCGGCATTCTCGCCGACGACACGCCTCCCGTGGGACTCGCGTCATACGCCGCAGCAGCCATTGCCGGTTCCGAGCCGATAGCGACGGGGCTTCAGGGATTCGCGTACCATATACGAACCGCCATTCTCCCGTTCATGTTCATTTTCAATCACGAGCTGTTACTCATAGGAGTGGATAGCGTGCTCCAGGGGATACTCGTGCTCTCCTGCGCCATTCTCGGAGCCGCAGCCTTTGTCTCCGCCACCCAGGGGTGGCTGGTGACGGCGTGCCGTTGGTACGAGCTCCCCGCTCTCCTGGCGGTGACGCTGACCATGATGAGGCCGGCTCTTCCCGCGGCATGGCTGGGGCTGCCTCACAAGTATTATGCGTACGTTCTGGGTGCGGCCGTTTATGTGGCCGTTTACATTCTCCAACGCTCCCGGGTCTCTTCAGGAATGACCGCCGGGGCCTGAAAAGGAGGTCGATCGTGGAAATGCGTCGCCTGGAAATTTTCTGCAGAGTGATCGAGCTGGGCAGTTTCACCAAGGCAGCTGCTCTTCTGTCCGTATCCCAGCCCACGGTAAGCGAGCACATGCGTGTCCTGGAAGAGACCGTGGGGGAAAAATTGATCGACCGGTTCGGCAGGGAGATTCGCGCCACCACGGCAGGGCAGTTATTCTATCGCTACGCGAAAGAGATCGTCCGGATGCGCGATGAAGCCATCAATGCCCTGGAGCAGTTCAAGGGAAATCTGGCGGGCCGATTGATTCTGGGTGCCAGTACCATTCCGGGGACGTACATGCTGCCGAAATTTGTCGGGGCCTTCAAGTTTGCGCACCCGTCCATCCAGATCACGTTGCGAATAGCCGATACGCTGCAGGTTGTGGACATGGTTCGGGAGAGCGAGCTGGAGATCGGGCTGGTAGGCTCTCAGGTGAACGACAAGCGTGTCGTCATGGAAGAAATCTTTTCCGACGAGCTGGTCCTTGTGGTCTACCCCGGTCACCGGTGGGCCAGGCGACGGAAGGTAAAAGTCACCGAGTTGAGCGGCGAGCCTTTTATTCTCCGGGAGCGGGGGTCGGGCACCCGCATGGTAATGAGCCGCATTCTCCAGGAGCATGGAGCAGACCCCGAAGGACTGGCCGAGGTGGCCGAGATGGGGAGTACCGAAGCCGTCAGGCAGGGAATCAAATCGCGGATCGGCATTTCGATTCTCTCTCTTCAGGCAGTGGCCGAGGACATCGAACTGGGGAGACTCCTCCGGGTGAACATTGACGGCGTCCGATTCTTACGACCTCTTTACCTGGTTCAGCGCAAACACCGTCACGCGTCTCCCCTGTGCCAGGCTTTCATCGACTATCTGCACGGCACCTCGGACGCGCAACAGCAACAGAAGTGACGGGGGCGAGAGGCCCCCGCCCGACCACCGATTCGACAGGGCCGATAACGTGCGCGGCCTCGGGATTCTTTTGGGTGCGCTCTCGAATTCGGAGGCAGGCAGCCTTAGTACTTTATTTCCTAAATACGGTGCCGGAAGGCAATCGATTTCAGGATGACCCCGAATGGTCCCAAGTCGTCACCCCGACCGAAAGCCGGGGTCCAGGGTGTTCGGAGGAGCCTGGATTCCTGCTTTCGCAGGAATGACGGAGAGAAGGTTCGATCCTGAACAAATACCTTGGTAGCGCCGCCAGGGGTGAAATGCGCGACCGAGTTTATGAGATCGGATACTCAGCGAATCACCTTGAAGAAACGGTCCCAGCGAACCGAAGGAAAATTCTGGGCTGAATAGTAAATGAGGAAAGCCTCCCCCTTGACGTCTTCCACGGGCACAAAGCCCCAGAAGCGGCTGTCGTGGCTATAGTCCCTGTTGTCGCCCATGACGAACAGGTGGTCCTCAGGAACCTCCACCGCGGGCATGAAGTCTCGAACGTTGACCCCCTCGGGAATGGTGCGGCTGTCATAATGCCGCGCGTGGGGATTGTCGTACAGCTTGCCGTTGACGTACACCCGCTTATTCCTCACCTCAACGGTATCACCGCCCACACCCACGACACGTTTGATGAAATCCTTGGTGCGGTCTTCCGGGAAGACGAACACGATCACGTCGCCCCTTTTCGGGACTGCCAGCCTGGGCCACCGTTCCTTGGTGAAGGGAATCCTCACTCCGTAGAGCAGTTTATTGACAAGGATGTGGTCTCCCACGAGCAGGGTGGGCTCCATGGAGCTCGACGGAATCTTGAACGCCTGTACGAAGAGAGCCCTGATAAGAATGGCCAGGATAACGGCCACAACAAAGGCTTCCGAATATTCTTGAAAAACGGTCCGCTGAGACTTCACCGCTATCGGCTCGGCCTGGTCTTTTGCCCTCATGATTGTCCCTTTTCCAAGTGCGACGCCCTGGGAAGCCCCCTCCGAGTCTTTATTCGAGCGCGACGTCGCATCGGCTTTTCTGTTTCCCACTGGAACCTTCCCTGGGTCGGACTGTGTACCTGTCGCTCATTCGCCCGAGGAGAATGGGCAAAGAACTCTTATAAAACATTGCGGATTTCATGTAAAGGGACTTGTCGTGGGCCTATGGGGGTTCGTACAGGGGGGGCGACCGATTTCAGGGGGGATCTTTCCGAAAAAAGAAACCGGCGGGGAGGATGCATTGCACCCTCGCCCTCCGGTTTGCCGGTTGTACGGCCCCTCCCTCCCCCGAGGTTGAGGCCGGGACCTTCCCTATCATCAGAAAATTGCCGAGTCAAGTCACTTCTTAAGAAGTTTTCAATGTTTCTTGCCGATACGTGATCTTTTCTCGAAAGGAGCCCTTGCAAACCGGTGGGTCAGGCTATGCTCTTCTCTCCCAAATAGGCTTGTCTTACCCGGGGATTGTCGAGCAGCTCGCGTCCCGAGCCTTCAAGTACGATCCGACCGTTCTCCAGCAGGTACGCGTGGTCGGCTATGCGAAGTGCGGCGTTGGCGTTTTGCTCGATAAGAAAGACCGTTATACCTCGGTTCCGAATCTCCTGTACGACTCGGAATACCTCCGCCACCACCATGGGGGCGAGACCGAGAGAAGGCTCGTCCATCATGAGAAGCTTCGGCCGGGACATGATGGCCCTTCCGATTGCCAACATTTGGGCCTCGCCGCCGGAGAGGGTGCCTCCAAGCTGGTCCAGTCTGGCTGCAAGAATGGGAAAGGTCGCGAAGACGCGTTCCATGGTCCGCGTCACGTCGCCCTTATCCTTGTTGTTGTACGCCCCCATGAAAAGGTTTTCCCGAACGGTGAGGTTGGCAAATATCTTCCTTCCCTCCGGCACTTGAACGAGACCCAGCTTCTCTATTTCGTGGGGGGCCATGCCGTTGAGGGGCCGGTCGCCGAACCTGATCTGACCGGAGCTTATGGGGACGAGCCCCGAGACGGTCCGAACGGTTGTGCTCTTCCCTGCACCGTTTGCCCCGAGAAGGGAGACGATGCGCCCCTCCTTCACCTCGAGGGAGACGCCTCTCAGTGCCTGAATGCCGCCATATTTGACCTGGAGATCTTTGATGTACAACATATGGAGCTCACTGTTCCTGAGGGCCTGTACTACCTGTCCACCGGCTCATTCCGGCGCTGTGTCCCCTGGTCGGCCTCATGAATGCCTCTTGATGGTGCCGGCGGGAGCAGGTCGGGGGGTGATCATGCCTCTCCAACTCCCAAGTATGCGGCAATGACCCGCGGGTCGCTGCGAATCTCCTCGGGGCTTCCCCAGGCAATGGGGGAACCGTGATCGATCACTCTGATCTTGTGACAGACGTCCATCACGAACCCCATGTCATGCTCGATCAGTGCTACGGCAAGGTTAAGCTCCTCACGGATTCTGACGAGCAATTCGCCGAATTCAATGGTCTCGATGGGATTCATGCCTGCCACGGGCTCGTCCAGCAGCAGCAGCGCCGGCTTAAGGGCCAAGGCCCTGGCTACTTCAAGCTTTCGTTGGCTCCCGTAGGGCAGGGAGTCGGCCTTCTCCCGGGCCTGGTCGATGAGCCCCATGGTCTTCAGGAGTCGTTCCGCCTCATTGTGTATACGCCGTTCGTCTTTCTTGAATCGGCCCAATCCTGCTACCGCCTCCAGAAAGGAATAGCTGATCGAGGAGTGAGCGGCCACCATAACGTTCTCGATCACGGTCAGGTCGTCGTACAGCCTTATGTTCTGGAAGGTCCGGGCAATACCCGCCTTTGCTATGCTGGGGGCCGGCCGGCCGGTGATCTCCTCCCCACGGAAGAAAATCGATCCCGATGAAGGCTTTACCGCTCCGGTAATCGAATTGAACGCCGTGGTCTTCCCCGCACCGTTGGGACCGATGAGCCCTACTATCTCACCTTCTCGTATCTCCAGGTCCAGATCGGACAGAGCGGACAACCCTCCGTACGTGACCGACAATCCCTTTGTCCGCAAGAGGACCGTGCTCACTGGGACCTCCCGATACGACGGCGGATTCTCGCGGCACCGTCAAAAAGGGCGTGCCAGGAGAACTCTCGCCTCCCCATGAGCCCGTTTCTGGCAAACAGCATCACGAGGATCAGCAGGAGGGAGAATATCACCATGCGCATTCCCGGGATTCCCTTGTAATGGAATCCGAGAATGGTCAGCGGTTCTTCCACGACCCTCAGGTACTCCCCGCCCCACGTAATGATGACGGCGGCGATCACGGCGCCGGTGGTGCTCCCGAGGCCGCCGACCACAATGATGATGAGAAGATTGAAGGTGAAAATGAAGGTGAACAACGAAGGGGAGATCGTGGTGATGAGATGGGCAAGCAAGCCGCCGGCCACCCCTTCGAAAAAGGCGCTGAAA
The DNA here is from genome assembly GCA_041741735.1 of Desulfomonilaceae bacterium. Classification (GTDB taxonomy): domain Bacteria; phylum Desulfobacterota; class Desulfomonilia; order Desulfomonilales; family Desulfomonilaceae; genus JBGSJS01. The sequence goes on from JBGSJS010000120.1 coordinate 8,921, forward strand.
GTGAAGGCAAGGGTCTTGATGCGGAACGCGTTGATTCCCATGGCCTGAGCTGCGGTTTCGTCTTCCCGAACCGCTTTCATGGCTCTCCCGTACGATGAATTGACAAGACGGACCACGCAGAAGAGGGTGAACAGACACACTCCCCAGCTCCACCAGAGATTGGTGTAAGGCGGAAGTCCTTTGAGCCCCAGCGGTCCGTTGGTGACGGGAATGATGTTGTTGGCCACCACCTGTATCACCTCACCGAATCCCAGGGTTACGATGGCGAGATAATCGCCCCGGACTCGAAACACGGGAATGGCCATGATCAGCGCCATGAACGCCGTCACCAGGCCCGCCAGCAACAGGGAAACGGGGAATGATAGCGAAATTTGAGATAGAGGCCAGATCATCGGCTCGATGATGAATGACTGCAGCTTTTCCTGCGGCGACATGGTGAAGATCGCGCTCGTGTACGCTCCCACCGCCAGGAAGGCATTAGGCTCCAGAGAGAACTGTCCGGTGATGCCGTTGATGAGATTGTAACTGACCGCGAGGATGATGAAGATTGCGATGGTGTTGAGGATGCGGACGTTGTAGAAACTGAAGTGGTTGTCGGCGTACCAGAGAAAGCCCAAGAGCGTCCCTACGGCAAGGGCGGTGAGCAGGCGATCGCGAAGGACGGTTTCTCTTGCGGAGGCGCTCGTCATCTCCATGAGCGGTCTTCTCCGGTCGATCTCTCGATTTTCATTGCGCCGATCGTCATGGCGGCCGTCTCCGAAGCGTTCTTTCCGTCGATGGTGACCTTCCGCATGTGTCGAGCCACCGGGTTCAGCAGGACCGCCCCTCTGTTGCGTGATCCGGAGTACGAATCGTTTGGGCTGCAAACAACAAAGCGTACCTCAATAGCCTGCTTCCGGAAACGTTCACTCGACATCCCATGTGGTCTCAATCCGGAAGGTGCTCACCCATGATGCCGGTGGGTCGCGTCAGGAGAATGACGATGAGGATGCAGAATGCAATGGCGTCCCGGTAACCGGACCACTCCGGTCGGATCGCCACAATGAGGATCTCGGCCAGACCCAAAATCAGGCCTCCCAAAGCCGCTCCCGCAACGTTGCCGATTCCTCCGAGCACCGCCGCCACAAACGCCTTGAGACCGGGGATCACCCCCATGAACGGCTCCAATGCCGGATATTTCATACACCACATGATCCCGCCCGCCGCGGCGAGGACCGATCCGAGCATGAAAGTAAACGAGATCACGCGATCCACGTCCACACCCATCAATCTTACCGTGTCCATGTCACGGGAGAGCGCCCGCATGGCCATCCCCACTTTGGAACGATGGACCACGAGCATTACGCAGGCAAGCAGTGCCAGGGTGACCAGGAATACCCATAAGGAGAGCACGGGGATCTTCACGAGCCCTATACTCAGAGCCCCCTCGAAGAGCGTCGGTATGGGAAACGATTTGGGCCGACCCCCGATGAGGACGATGCCGAGGTTCTCCAGGAGGAAGGAGACGCCGATAGCCGTGATGAGAGCGCTGATCCGCGGTCCTTTCCTGATGGGCCTGTACGCTCCACGGTCGATGAGAATGCCGGCCAGGCCGGTCAGAGCCATCGCCAGGAGGAAGGAGAGCTGCCACGGAAGATGGAAGATGGCGACGCCGAAGAACACGATGTACGCGGAGACCATCAGCAAGTCTCCGTGCGCAAAATTGATGAGGCGCAGCACACCGTAGACCATGGTATAGCCGATGGCCAACAGGCCGTACAGGCAACCAAGCGTCAATCCAAAGACAACTTGCTGTAAAGCGAAGGAGAGATCCAAGGTGCTCTATCCGCCGACCCGGACCCGCCGTGAGATTTGTTCCGCCGGAGCCCGTCCAATTTCCGGGACGCGCGAGCGATGTGCCGATCGCTCGTCCGCGTGTGCTCCAGCGCGGAATCCATCTTATGGCAGGATCGTCTTGACGTAGGAGAATCGACCATTGTGGACTTTGTTGATCACGATAGCCTTGATGGCATTGCCGTCGGGCTTGAGAGAGATCTTTCCGGAGACTCCCTGAAAGTCCTTGGTGGCCACCAGAGCATCACGGATCTTCTGAGGATTCGTGGAGCCGGCTCTCTTGATCGCGTCGAGAACGATGAAATACGCATCCGCGCCCATGGCCCCGAAGGAGTCCAGCTCTCTACCGGTTTCCTTGGTGAAGAGCGCCACGAACTTCTTGCCTCGATCCGTATCGACCATGTCCGGATGGAAATGGGCGGAGAACATGACCCCTTCCACCGCTGCTCCACCCAATTGGATCAATTCCGGAGCCTGTGCGCCGTCCCCTGCCAGAATAGGGGCTTTGAGCCCCATTTCTCTTGCCTGTTTCGCGAGGAGGGCCAGTTCCGTGTAGTAGATGGGGGCGTAGATGACATCGGGATTGACGGATTTGATTCTGCTCAACTGCGGGGTAAAATCCCGGTCGCCGGTCTTGAACATCAGTTCGGCTGTTATCTTACCTCCAGCCTTGGTAAATTCCTTCTTGAAGAAATTCGCCAGTCCCACGCAATAGTCTTGGGAAATATCGTAGATCAGTGCGGCATTCTTGGCCTTGAGGTCGTCGAGAGCCAGTTTGGCGCCGACGAGGCCCTGGTCGGTGTCGATGAAGCAGACCCGGAACACGTACTTCTTGTTTTGTGTGACTATGGGATTGGTGGCGGTGGGAGTCACCATGGGGATTTTCTGTCGCTCCGCATAATCAGCCCCGGCGATAGTATTGCCCGATATGGTTTCGCCAATGATGACCGATACCTTTTCCTTTTCGATCAGTCGCGATACGGAGTTGGCCGATTCAACCTTGTCCGACTTGGTGTCGACCAATTTGAGCACCACGGGACGGTCCAGCACCGTCGGCTCCATCTTGTGCGCGACCTCGATGGCCGACCAGCACATCTGCCCAAAGGCCGCAACACTACCGGTCATCGGCATGTACGCGCCGATGTTGACGGGCTCCGCCGCCGCCAAAGGCGACAAGAGGGCCAACGACACCGCAAACACGAAGGCCGACACTCTCACCATCGATCACCTCCCGGTGCTATCGCTACGATTGCCGTCCGGAGCGCGTGAATTCCCCGGGAGTAGCTTAGCGCCCCCCGATCGGGCCCCCCGACGGCCTGATTTCCTGCGCGTGGAACGGCTCAAACAACCGCCATCATTTAACACAAACCGCTCCGGATAGTAAACGTTTAACCTTTGACGAAGAGGCCCGCCCGGTGTATCTTCCAGCACCATGAACACCACAGAGCCAATCCTCAGAGTCGGCGTAATCGGTGCGGGCACCATGGGCCAACACCACGTGAGAATCCTCTCCGATACGGCCGGTGTAAGCTTTGCGGGACTTTACGACCCCGACGTTTCCCGAGCCGCGGAGCTCTGCGCTCGGCACGGATGCGAAAGCCGGGCCCATATTGACGATCTTATCGACCGATGCGACGCTGTGAGCATAGCCGCTCCTACTTCGCTGCACGGGGAAATCGGTGAGCGGTGCATCGAGAGGGGCATTCACGTTCTCATGGAGAAGCCGTTGGCTCACAACGTCCGGACCGCGGAGAAGCTGGTGGAATCGGCACGGAGGGCGGGGCTGGTTCTCGCTGTGGGCCATGTGGAACGGTACAACCCGGCAATCGGGAAATTGATGGAGCTGCTTGCCGATCCGAAGGAAGAGATCGTCTCCATAGATATCAGGAGGCTCGCGCCCTTTGACGGCACCAGGTGCATGGACGTCGACGTCCTGTACGACCTTCTCATCCACGATATCGATCTGGCCCTGGAAATAGCGAGCTCGGAAATTGTCGGAGTCTCCGCTTCCGGTCGCCCGGTCTTCTCCGGTCAGACCGACGCGGTGCATGTGCGCGTCGATTTCCGAAACCGCTGCACAGCGGTCTTCTGGGCGGCAAAATGTTCCCCCAGAAAGGTCCGGTCCATAACCGTCACCACTCGCCGGAGGTATCTGGAAGCGGACACCCTGTCAAACACACTCGCGGTTCACACCGCCGAAGCGTTTCCCGCCGGCGACGACGGGGTCTGTTTCATGCGCGACATTACGCGCGAGGAGATCCCTGTCCCCAATGAAGAGCCGTTGCGTCGGGAGTTGGATGACTTTATCCGGGCGGTTCGTGAGAGAAGATCCCCTGTGGTTGACGGCGAGAGAGCCCTGAAAGCGCTCATGGCCCTGGAACGAGTGGCGGAATCGATGGGCCGGGCAGGGTAGGGCCGACGAGCCCTTCTCTTCACACCTTCGGCGAAGCATTACCCCGCAGCCAAGAAACTGTCTCAAAACCCGCGATTCGACCCTATCGTCTGTAGGGGCGGTTCGTGAACCGACCGAAATCACGGCGCTTCTCGAAGCGCCCCTACACAAGAATTCCCGCATGGCAGAGTTTTGAGACAGTTTCCCAAGCACTAGGCCACGCGAAGGCCGGTACCTCGCGGTCACCGATTGCGAGCCGGGGCCAGACCTGCGTCGGGTCTCATGTCATAAAGTCTCAGACGACCTCTGCCCCAACTGTACGTGCCCCACAGCTCGGAATCGACAATCTTCCCGTTAGCCCTCACCCAGTCGGCTATGGGTCTCATGGCCGTTTCTGCGCCCAGCCTGCGGCTGACCACCGACAAGCCGCCGAGCATCACGAAACGGATCTGTTTAGCTTCAACCATTTGGGCCAGCTTTTCAGGATTCAGAATGGGATCCAGGCCATGAAACCCGCCCATCGCCATTACGGCCTCACCGGTGCAGATGATTACGGGCGCGGCAAGTCGCGCGCTCGATGTTGCCAGAAGATAGCGTTCTTCCTTTCGATTGGCTTCAAGGAAGGCTACCAGTTCGGAGTCTTCCAAGTCCTTGGCAAATCCGCCGGGAAATCGAGCTCGGACCATGCCTTCATCGGGAAAGAGCCGTACGGGATCCGCAGAGGGGAGTATTCCGTGTCCCGGAACGAGCACGCTGCTCAATGCCCACATCATGGGAAGGACAAGCAGCGCCACCAGGCCCGTCCCCGACATACAGGCCGCGAGAGCACGAGCGGTCCCGCTGCGGGATTGACGACGACGCAGGACGAACAACCCAACGGCGGCCAGGCACGTTCCCGCGATCACCGCCACGTGGACGCACGTCAGCCAATCGGTCGGCCCCCTCATGATCGTGATTTCGGCCGCCGAATCAACTACTCGGCGAAGCGACCAACCGAAGGCGCCGGCTTCGATATACAACTGCCACGCTGCAGTCAGCAACAGGGTAGCGGGAAGGAGGGCACCGCCCCATCCCCTTTGAACGTACCGGTCCCACAGGCGGACCGCGCCTACACCGGCCAGTGCGGCCAGTGGAGGGGCCATGGTCGCGAGGTAGTAGAAGTGCATGATGCCGCCGGCAAAACTGTAAACCACCCCGTACGTTATGGCCCATCCGAACCAGAGGAGGAGTGCCGAGCCGGCCGGACTCATCGGTCTATGGAATTCGCCCCGCAAGTCGCCGATTACCAGACCCATCATGGCCAGAGGGACCAGCCACCCAACCTGTCCCGCCAATTGGCCGTTGGCCAACCGGAGAGGCCCCACCGGGACCCGAACGAACAGTCGCGACAAGTGGCTTCGAGACGTGGACTGTGATGTGGAACCCAGGTTGCCTCGGATCCGTTCCGATCTTTTCAACGGTGACACGAATCGCCCGACCGCGTACGGACCGACTGCGAGCTCCAGCATAGAGTTTTTCTTCGTAGTGCCGGCGAACGGCCGGTGCTCTGAAGGAGTCAGATCGTACACCGACACCCAGGCCAGGGAAACCACGACCAAAACGACTGCTGCAATCGCCAGGTCCTCAAGCCGTCTTCGTCGGGTCAACGGCGCGGCCAAGAAGTACACCAGTGCGAAAGTCGGCAGCACGACGAAAGCGGCCAGCATCTTGACATTGAAGCCAAGCCCGATAAGGGCCGGGGAGAGAATGAGAAGGCGTCGGTCACCCTCTTCAGCAGCACGCACGAGAGCCCACGCTGCCAGGAGAAGGACCAGTACAAGACAGCTATCCGTGTTGTTCGATCGGTCGATTGCGACGCTTACAGGCGTGACGGCTAGGAACAGCCCCGCGGCCAAGCCGGCTAATGTCCCGAAACGGCGCTGAACAAGATGGTAAACGATCCAAACTGAGGCCGTACCTTCCAGGACCTGAGGAATAAAGAGGCTGTACCCGTTGAAGCCGAACAATTTCACGGCGGCCGCTTGAATCCATAAGGCTATCGGGGGTTTGTCCACGGAGACAAATCCGGCCGGGTCGAAGGAATTGTAAAGGAAATTGTGCCAATCAAGCGTCATGCTCCGGACGCCGGCGGCATAGTACTCGTTGCCCCATTCATTCTGAGCCAGACGCCACAATCGTACTGCAAGGCTCGACAAGAGGATGCAGAGCAACCCGAGACGTCGTAGGAGGAGGGTGCCGGCGTCCGGAGCTTCAGGAGTTGATCGAGTAAACGGCGAGCTCTCGCCCTCCACAGCCTTTGAAATGTTCATGGGATACCCGGGTCGTCAACATTCCAACTCTCCCATGTTAGACGTAAGGGTCGGCCGGTCGTTAAACGAGCCGACTTAGCTGACCTCGGCAGAGGTTGGCTTGCACGTTGGGCGGAGCCGACTTCTTGAACCGGACTTGATCGCGGTCTATCCTAAGGGCTCGGATGGCTGTGCGGAATGTGGGGCAATGGGGTGGTGGAGGCATCGTCCACGGTGGGACGACGCCTCTGCAATGAAAGGGCCGGGCACGGAAGGTGCCGGAAGACACCGTCCGCCGTAATTACAGGACCTTGTTGAGACCGTACTCGATGATCCCGGTGGCTCCCGCCTTGAGGAGCTTCGGAATGAGTGAGCGTACCACTTCCTCCGAGACCACCGATTCCACGGAGAACCATTCGGACTTGTAGAGTCCCGCCACCGTAGGGGCGTTCAACGAAGGGAGGAGCCCGACTATCTCTTCAACGTGCTCCTTGGGGACATTCATCTTGAGCCCGACCATCTTGCGCGCCTCTAATGCGGCTTGCAGCAACAGATGGATCTGGTCGATCTTGTCCCGCTTGAACGGGTTCTCATACGCTTGTCGATTGGCTATGAACTGGGTGTTGGTAGTCAAAAGTGTGTGAATGATACGCAGCCCGTTGGCCCGCAACGTGCTTCCCGTCTCCGTAACGTCTACGATGGCGTCCACGACGCCTTCATTAACTTTGGCTTCGGTGCTCCCCCAGGAGAACTCCACCTCCACGGCAATACCGCGCTCGCGGAAGAACTTCCTCGTGACACCGACGAGCTCCGTCGCTATCCGCTTGCCGTCCAGGTCCTCGGGGGTATGAAAATCGCTCTCCGCGTCCACGGCAAGCACCCACCGGGCGGGATTCTGGGATACCTTGGAATAGACCAGATCATCGATGACCTTCACGTCGGATTCGTTCTCCAGTATCCAGTCTTTACCGGTGAGGCCCGCGTCGAAGGTCCCCTTTTCCACGTACCGCGATATCTCCTGAGCCCTGAGCCGGGCCATGATGATTTCGTCGTCGTCAACGGTGGGAAAGTAGCTGCGCGGAGAAATCGTGATGTTCCATCCGGCTCTTCGAAAAAGGTCCACGGTGGCCTGTTCCAAGCTCCCCTTGGGAATGACGAGTTTGAGGCTTTCCTTAGTCATCTATATCCAGCATCTCTCCTTCCGGGGTAAGGCGACGGAAAAAACATGTCCACCTGCGAGTGTGGCAGGCCCCTTTTCCGCGCTGTTCAACGAGTAGGAGGATGGTGTCTTCGTCGCAATCGACGAGGACCTCTTTGACCACCTGTATGTCTCCGGAAGTGTCTCCTTTGCGCCAAAGCTCTTTTCTGGATCGACTCCAGTAAACGGCGCGACCTTCCTTAAGAGTAGCTTCCAGAGCCTCTCTGTTCATATAGGCCATCATGAGGACCTTGCCTGTCCGCACATCTTGAGCAATGGCGGGAACCAGGCCTCCTCCCTTGTCAAAATCTATCTTCGGCTTCACGGCCGTCATATCATCTCCCTCACGGAGTCTCCTCCGGCTCTCCTCTCAAGAAATCCTGCTCCAAGGCCTGCAGGATCATCATCACCATGTTGGCGGCCACTTGAGCCGTTGCGGGGTCCAAGGCTCCTTTGAGGACCCGGTCGAGTAAGTCGTTGAGGACGCCCACCGCGTCTATCGGAGAATTAATCGACGCTGCCGGGGAATCTCCCGACCCGAAAGAGGGTGCGGTTTGCCCCTTTCCGGCACCGGATGTGCGCGCAGAGCCGCGGCGGTCAACGCCCCGCGCTTCGAGAATCTCCTCGAAAATGCTCAGTGCCTCTGCCGTGTAGTCGTCTCTCTCTTCCCTGAGTATTCGTACAATCTCCTCGGTGGACTTTGCCTCCAACTTGAACCTGTCCACGGTGTAAAGACCCATCTCTACCTCCCCTAGAGGCTTCCCTCGGGCCGTCGGTGCGATCGGCACCGACATTCTTGAGGGAGTTGCCGCATTGCCTGCTTCGAATGCCGGCGTGTTCGCGGTTTCAAACTCCCGGGTGTGAAATCCTCCGGTCCTCATTGATCACAAGGAGGGGGGATTTGTCGGAAAACCGATCGACATGTATCGGCCGCTTGTTTCGGCTGTTGCCGTAAAGGGCGACACCACACATACCACAAATTGGGGTCCATTGGGTAGGTGCACGTCAGGTACGAAATTCGGCAAGATTTACGGGACAGGACCCCGGCGGGGAAAACCAGCTCCGGCGGCCGATGAAGAAGCCTCGCAGATGTCCGCCGCCGGCACGTGTATTCCGGAGTGAGGCAAATAGCCTCCACGGGTTGCTCACTTCATCAGGAAATGTACGATCCGGATAGTCTGATCGTCGCGTTCCCAATCCATGTTGTCCAGCCACTTCCAGGCTTGCCTGAACGAGCAGCCGGACAAGAGCAGTATCGCAATGAGGAGCAGCAGCCATTTTCTCATGATGTCTCTCTCCTGATCCTCTCAATCCCTTTGGTGAAAACCAAGAGTAAATTACCATAGATTGGGAAAAGAATCAAAAGATACCGAAATCAAAGTAGAACCTGTTTCTAGATAACGATTCCATCACGTCAAAATAATAAGTAAATTCCTTGATTCTTTTGAAAGGGTGTGATAGTATCAGCACGTCATTCAGCTTGCGCACGGGTCCGGGCACAAAACAATGCTCTTTCGGACCGAACAGAGACCCGAGGCTCGCCGAACCGAAACGACCGGCGGGTATTCCGACCCCGGAGGATGAGATGAAAAAAAGCTGCTTCGCCACTGTTGTCGTCATATTACTGGTAGGCATGGTCAGTTGGGTAATGGCTTTCGAGACCGATTTCGACGACCTGCGGGCGTACGACCGCAGCCTTCCAGGCTGGAAACTCGGCAGGGGATTAGGCAATATCGTGTCGGGACCCCAAGAGATCTTCGCCAATGCTACCAATGGCGCCATAGAGGGCCAGTATGCCGGAGCATACAGCGAGGGCCTGAACGGATCTATGTTCGGGGCCGCCAACGGCTTCGTGGCAGGGTTCGGAGTGGGCGTATGCAAAGCGCTCAGGCGGACCACCCTCGGTTTTCTGGAAGTTTTGACTTTCTGGAAACCGGAATACGGACCGACCATGGACCCGCAGTACGGAACGCGCTGCAAAGCCTGGGGCACACAGGACTATTTCGATCCGGATCCCTTCTGGTATTGGGGCCCCGATCGATAAGCGCCAAGTCCGAGACTTCCTCTTCATACCGATTAAAGCCGGGGATGGTCAAGTGGGCCATCCCCGACTCTCGTTTTCGCGCCAAGCCGGAATCGACGTTCAAAATACCCGCTCGAATGCAAAACCGGGAGCAGATTTCACGTGAGGCAGGGGCCTGTCGGCAGCCTGTGCGGTTCCCCGCTACCTTGCGCTCTCCAGAAAGTGCCCTGCAGTGTGGGCGGCCACGGCACCGTCGCCCACGGCAGTAGAGATCTGTCGCAGGCACTTTGACCTAATGTCTCCCGCGGCAAAGATCCCCCGACAAGATGTCTTCATATCTGCGTCGGTAACCACGAATCCTTGGGCGTCGGTCTCCACGAGTCCGGCAAACCCCTCGGTATTGGGGTGAAGGCCCACGTAAAAGAAGATGCCGCCCACGGCGAGATCCGTTTCACCGCCATCGTTTACGGACTTTAGCCTGACGTTCCGGACCTCGGTATCCCCCTGAACCGCAACCGGTACCATGGACCAGTGAATTTCTATCTTGGGTTCTTTGAAGGCCTTCTCTTGTATTTCCTTCACGGCGCGCAGTCGGTCCCTCCGGTGGATGATATGCACCTTCTTGGCGAACCTCGCCAGATACACCGCTTCTTCCACCGCGGAATCCCCTCCTCCCACCACCGCAACTTCGAGGTCACGGAAGAAGGGACCGTCACAGACCGCACAATAGCTGACCCCCCGGCCCGCAAGCTCCATTTCGCCGGGAATGCCCAGTTTGACCGGAGAAGCGCCCGTAGCCAGGATCAACGCCCTGCACGTATAACGCCTCCCCGCATCGGTCTCCAGCTCAAAGCCGTTGCTTTCAACCAAGATCTTCGATACATCCTCCTGGACGATCTCGAGACCGAACTTCTTGGCTTGCGCTTCCATTTTCTGGGCGAGCTCGAATCCGTACACGGGGTCGACAAAGCCCGGGTAGTTGTCCACCAGTTCCGTTGCCCCAACCTGGCCCCCGGGAATCCCTTTTTCGATCAGCGCAACATCTACACGCGCTCGAGAAGAGTACATCCCTGCCGTCAGGCCTGCCGGACCTCCCCCGAGAATCAAGAGATCCTTTTTCATGCTATGAAACCTTGTCGAGCAACTCCTGAATGCGGCTCTTGGGAACTGCCCCCACTATTTGATCGACGACTTCACCGTTCTTGAAAAGCATCAAGGTGGGAATACCTCTCACTCCATACTTGGTGGGAATCTGCTTGTTCGCATCCACGTCAATTTTGGCGACTTTCACCTTACCGGCATACTCGTTGGCCAGTTCCTCCACTACGGGGCCCACGGTCCTGCACGGTCCGCACCAGGCAGCCCAGAAATCAACGAGCACGGGCACTTCCGATTTCAGTATTTCCTGTTCGAAATCCCCGTCGGTGACGTGGCACAGGTTTTGGCTTTCAGTCATTCGTCATGCTCCTCTCTGAATTTAGCTTCCTTAGTGCCGCTCCTTGAAATTCGCGGCACTCTTCAAGTTGGAAGCCGGTGAGTGTTCGTTCGGGTCATCCTCAAGAGTCGTCCCGGTCTCTTTAAGATCAGTGGCGCCCTCTTGAGCTGTATGACGGATCCGATAGTGGAGGTCCGTCCGCAGTCTCCGATTGAAGGAAAGCCTTCGCTCAGTTTTCCCGTAAGTTTCAAAGCGCCCCACTATTCAATTTCGCAGTGATCCTGTTTGCAATGAGAGCGAAGGAACTCCTTCAATCGCACTCGGACCGAATCCGGAACATCATCGGACAGGCCCTTGCTGCAAATGTCCACGGTGGTCTTGAGAGATTCGTACGTCATTGCGCATGGACTGCACACTTCAAGGTGCTCTTCGATGAGCTTGTACTCGTCCGTCCCGACCTCGCCGTCGAGGAAATCAGACAAATATTTGCAGAAGTCCTTGCACTGCTTCATGTCTCTATTGGATCTCTCCGCAATGAGGAGAGCTTCCTTTCTCGATAGTAGCTCCCAAGCGTGGCCCGCACCGCATTGCGTGCCCTGTGGAGCCGAGACTTGATTGCGGCAACGGAAGTTTCCATGATGACGGAAACCTCCTTGATGGAAAAGCCTTCCACATCTCTCAAAACCAGGACCGACCTGTACAGTGCGGGAAGATCGTCGATGGCCTCCTCGATCTTCTTTCTCCCTTCAAGGGAAAGGAGAATCTCCAAAGGAGTACTGACAAACTCCGGCGATCCAGGAACAATTTCCACATCTCCTGCACTTGCGATACCGTCGATGTACTCGACGATTTCAGGCCGATTCTTTCTCAAAAACATCAACGCGTTATTCGTAGCAATACGGAACAGCCACGTGGAAAATGCGGACGTCCCGCTGAACCCCGCCAGTCCCTTGTATGCGTTGAGGAACGTCTCTTGCAGCAAATCCTCCGCCTGCTGGTTATCCCCGACGAGCTTTCGCAGATGCCGGTATATTCTTCCTTCATACTTATTCACCAGCGTCTCAAAAGCGTCGTAATCGCCGTTGGTCACCTTGTCTATAGTGTCTCGATCTTCGTCTGCTGCCGCTGTCATCTAAGATGCACACCAAGAGAGAAATGATTCGCGTTATCCGGAGATCCAATTTATAAATAGTCTTGATTTCTTCCCCGTGTCAAGGGCAAACCGGTCTTTACGGCTTGTACGGAAAATCGGGCAGGAATGATGTAGGTACGCATTTTTCTCGGCTCCGCGGGCTTCGACGGGATGTCGGAGAGTTTTTCGCCGTACCGGCCGGACATCCGGTCCTCACTCAACAGAGAGACATTCCGCCGAGGCGTTTCCATGTGATCCTCGACGCACAAATCCGTTGCAGTGTTGCACCGTCCTCGATATCATGGAGTGTACTAAGGAGTCCGCATGGAAGATCTCATTGTCAAGGCAGCTCAAATTCTCGCCGGGTCCCGCAACGCCGTTGCGTTGACGGGAGCCGGAATCAGTACCGAGTCCGGAATTCCCGACTTCAGAAGCCCTGGGGGGCTGTGGACGCGAATCGATCCCGGAGAGTTCTCCATCGACCGTTTCCTGCAAAACCCCTCCCGCTTTTGGCGGATGCACATGCAGCTCAAGGCGTCAGGTGAATTCAATTTGGCCGCGGCCAATCCCAACCAGGCCCATTACGCACTCGCCCGCATGGAGCAGATGGGGCTGCTCAAGTGCGTGATCACCCAAAACGTGGACAACTTGCACCAACGGGCCGGGTCGGTGGAAGTGGTGGAATATCACGGAAACCTTCTCAGGGCGGCTTGCATGAAGTGTCGAGCTCTGGAGCCGATCGAATTTGTGGAGCAGCGGTTGGAGGACGGAGAAGAAGAGACGCCCCGATGCCGGAAGTGTGAGGGTCTGCTTAAGCCCGACGCGGTTTTTTTTGGAGAAGCCATCCCTTCCAAAGCCCTCATGGCCTCCCAGGTGCAAGCGTACAAGTGCGATGTGCTGCTCGTGGTCGGCACCTCTTTGCAGGTGTACCCCGCCGCGGAAATCCCCATGACCGTCAAGCTCAAGGATCCTCCCGCCACGGTCATCGAAATCAATATGGAGCCGTCGGCATTGTCCCGGAACGTGAGCGATATTCTCATTATCGGCAGTGCCGGACAGATCGTCTCCAAGATGCTGGAAAATCTGGAAATGGACTACCTTATGGGCGCGTCCTGACACTCCTCGGATCACGCTTCGGATGATCCGTTCGAATGTGCAGTGAGGGGAGCGATCGGACCCGCAAAGGGGTGAAGACCCGCGTCGGCGGCATGTTTTCCCGCCCCGACACGGATTCCCCGCCTGCGGATGCTGTCACGTGGAGATCTTCGCCAAGAGAGGATGCAGATGAGTCCCGATACGGGGGATGGCGGCGCGCCTCGGTGCTCGGGAGCAGTTGCAAATTAGAAGAGTACGGATGTCTCCAGGAAAAAGCCGGTACGATTCAGGTCCAGAGTATCCTGGTCTCTGTCGATCTTGATGTGCCAAACCCGGTACCCGCCGCTGACGCCCCACGTCCACAGGGGATTCACCGGTACATCAACCGATGCCGCAACTTCCCAGTCCCACGTCTCCAAATTCTTGTAATTCCACCACTTAAAGCGACCCGAGAAATTGGGGCGGAGAGCTATGCCGTTGAGTATGGGATAGAACGTGCCGTGCAAACCCACCCCCGGAACAAAATTCGTGCTCTTCTGGAGGTAATTGTAGAACGAATTGGCTACGGAGGCGTCCTTCACTCTGGTCTCGAGCCCCATGACCCCGGCGTCGATATTGCCGCCGAAGAGAAGCTGGGGAGTCATATAGAAGTCAAGGTCGTATTCCAGCGAGCCGGTTCCGACCTTCTGATACGATCCGCCCTCGGATTCATCGTAATTCGTGAACGGCTCAGCCCTCAGTCGGATAACATGGATGTTCTCCAACCGAGCGCTCATGAAGTACTCCCACACGAGCTTGTCCCGCTTTATGCCGAGATTGTCGATGAGATCGATTTTTGTTCGGTCCTTCTGGACGGCATCACCACCGAGAAGCGTGAACCACATGCGGGTACCGGAGCTCACACGAAGATAGGTGGGGACTTCCCATGCGTGGACGTTTCCCAGGAGGAAGAAGCAGAGCAGGGTGAGCCAAACTGTTACTGCGATTTTTTTCATGATCCGTGGCCCGTTTCCTCATATGATAAGAAACGTCTTTAATAAATCGATGCAACCTATATAATTAAATAATGATTTTGTCAAGAAAAACAAGGCGGCCGGCCTCTCTCGATGATCCGAGTGCCGGAGCGGGCTGCTATATCGCCGACCGATTGATGGCAAGTTCCGCTTCCCCCCGGTCACAGGACCTGATGAGGGATTTTGCCGCGGGCCGATCTCTTGCCGCCGGCGTTGAAATTCCCGGAAAAACCTTGCGGAGCTAGTACAAAACCAACGGTGAATCAAGGATGTAAATCCTTTCTTGGCGGTCGAGATTGCCCGTGCTGCGAACAGTGCTTATTTTAGGGGGGAAAATGGGAAGCACAGAGAAACGACCGGTTGAGGGGGCCGACTCTTGCACGAGTGAACGCTGGGGCACGGCGCATCGGTCCGCTCTTGACAATACGGTAATACGGGGTAATATCCTCGTGCGTCTTATGTTTATCCTTTCGTACCGGGGCTTCCATGGCAAAAGACAAGCAAGACATCATCACTTTCAAGGTTCCGGAATCGTTACGCGATGCCATGAAGGGAATTCCCAATCGCTCGGAGTTCATCCGGACCGCCGTGCTCACGGCACTCAACAGCGTCTGTCCCTTGTGCAAGGGAACGGGCATTCTCATGCCCAACCAGAAGACGCATTGGGACAAGTTTGCCGCGGACCATCATATTGAAGAGTGCCGGACCTGCCGCGCTCGTCACCTGGTCTGCGCGGCCAAGGAGACTGCAGACGAGGTTCACCGCGGCAAGGCGCGCTGAAGCGCCCGGAGAATCGTCCTGACTGACGCCGCGCCGGGGCTCCGGGGGATCGCTGGACCGCCGGGGATGCTCGGGAGATCGGGGTGATCCGCGTGAGGTGGCGGACGGCTCCACATCCTCCATTCCGATACAGGGGCAGGCCCGCAACCTTGTTCGAAGAAAACACAGGTACGGACATGGAAGAAAATTCTGCAATTAGTATTGAAGGGCTGACCTTCGCGTACGACGGCTCGCCGGTGCTGGAGGATGTCAATCTGGAGATTGGCCCCCGTGACTTCGTATCGGTAGTTGGTCCCAACGGGGGTGGCAAGACCACGCTGCTCAAGCTCCTGTTGGGATTGCTTCACCCGCAAAAGGGAATAGTTCGCGTCTTCGGACTGTCCCCCGAACAAGCGCGGCCTCGCATCGGGTACATGCCCCAGTCCACAAAGCTGGATCTCCAGTTCCCCGCCAGCGTCATGGACGTGGTTCTCATGGGACGATTGGGGCGGCGGCGCCTTTTCGGACCTTACGCTAAAGAGGACAAGGAAGCGGCCATAAGAAAGCTGGCGGACGTGGGTCTCGACTCACTTCGGAATCGGGCGTTCTCTGCACTCTCGGGAGGGCAGCGCCAGCGACTGTTGATTGCTCGGGCCCTGGCATGCGAACCCGACCTGCTCTTGCTGGACGAACCGACCGCCAATCTCGACGTGGCCATTGAAGAGGAGTTTTACGAGCTGCTCCGCAACCTGAACGAGCGGCTCACCATAGTGCTGGTTTCCCATGATTTGGGGTTTGTATCTCAATTTGTGCGCAGCGTGGTCTGTGTGAAGCGGCGTGTGCTCATGCACCCCACCAGTGAGATTACCGGGGAGATGATCAACACGATGTACGGCGCTTCCATGAAGATGGTGAGACATGACCGAAGCCAAGCCAAGGGGTTGCCGTCGTGCTTCAATTCTTGACGGATCTGCAAACGTATCCGTTCCTCCAGTATGCTCTGGCCACGGGGATTCTTGCCGGTGTCGCCTGCGGGGTGATCGGGACCTACGTGGTGGTGCGCCGCATTTCCTACATCGCCGGCGGGATCTCACACACGGTCCTCGCGGGGCTCGGCGCGGCACTCTATTTCCAGAAGGCTCACGGCCTGGCGTGGTGCAAGCCCATGTACGGCGCGGTGGCCGTGGCTCTCTTGGCCGCGGTGATCATCGGCCTGGTGAGCATATACGCGAGGGAGCGGGAGGACACGGTCATCGGGGCCCTCTGGGCGGTAGGGATGGCTGTGGGCATCCTTTTCATCTCGCGGACACCGGGATACAACTCGGATCTGATGAGCTACCTTTTCGGAAACATTCTCCTGGTTTCCGAAGGGGATCTTTGGCTTCTCGCAGGGCTGGATGTGATTGTGGTGGCGTTGGGCCTCCTGTTTTACAACCAATTCCTCGCGGTCTGCTTTGACGATGAATTCGCCCGGCTGCGCGGCCTGAACGTGGGCTTTTACTTCATACTGCTTCTCTGCCTCACCGCCTTGACGGTAGTGCTGCTCGTCACCGTCGTTGGCATCGTGATGGTCATTGCGCTGCTGACGCTCCCTGCCGCGGTGTCGGGGCTGTTATCTAAAACCCTCCGGAGCATGATGCTCTTTTCGACCATACTGTGCATCCTTTTCACCACATCGGGCCTCGCGATAAGCTACACGCCGGATTTTCCCGCGGGCGCGACGACCATTATCCTCGCAGGAGCAGCGTACCTTGTGACCGCGGGCATAAAATGGGCGGTGAACGGGAGACACGGGTAGGGGAGGGTCGGTCGGGCTCAGGTCTAATCGTGGCTCAAAAGGGCCTGGCCATGGAGCGGGTACATGTCACGACCGTTAAGCATTCGCTATCGGGATGTTGGCAACCACGGGGCAAGCTACCGCCTGGACCATTTCGGCAACCGAAGCATCGTGGTTGGTAACGTAATACAAAGGAGAGTAAACGACGAGCGTTGGAGGAGAAAAATGGAGACGATCGGGCAAAATCTCGAATGAGTCAAGAGGAAACGTGACCCCTCGCTCGGCAGGAGATCAAGGTGTCAAAAAGGAGAATTAGCGCTCAGAAGTTAGTTACCGACATCAAGTCCAAGGTCACTTATGGATTCCTGATTGAAAAGTACTCACTTTCGGAGAGCGACCTCGACATCCTTCTTCAAAGACTGGTGTCTTCGGGAACCCTGAAAAGAGAGGAACTGCCCGACAAGGGTCATCCGTCACAAAGTAGCCCATCATCCCTCCCGGCAGCGGAATTGTCCCAAGATGCCAAGTTGGGTTTGCCGTCGGAAGCATCCTATGTTTCGTGCCCAAGATGCGGCACCGCTTATAGCCAGGGTCCAACCGTCTGTACGAAGTGCGGGAGTACTTTTGGGGATCATGATCCCCGTGCGAATCTACTGGTAGATGAACACACCCAAAACCGTGCCGACGATGTTGGCGGTCAAACTGTGTGGAAATGCTACATCTGCGGAACAGCTAGGACGGATAGAACTGGCGCTTGTCCAGGATGCGGAGTCAAATCTGCGACGATGCCGTCTCGCGAGATCAACCCGCAGGAAGCCGCTCCGGCTCAACCACCTAGGAGCCAAGGCCTTTCGGGGGAGCACCTGACAAATCCATCCCCTCGTTCGCCCGAGGACGACACGGAGGCAGAATTAGAACTGGGTCTCGGGAATAAGGAAACTCCTGTAATTGTCAGCGGACTGTCGGGCAACGAGATCTACTGCTTGAGCCGGAAGGGTTGGTCGCCGGGGGGCGTCGTAGTTGGCAACAGCGTTCAATCGCTCGGCCTTCTCGGCGGTATCGCAGGAGGACTCCGCGCCATAGCGGGAGGCGAGATCGATAATCTCACCCGTCTCATCAGTGCCGGTCGTCACGCTGCTATCCAGCGTCTGGAAAAGGAGGCGAAACGGCTCGGCGCTCACGGAGTCGCCGGCGTCACTTCGGATCTGAGGAGCCTGGGGCGGTTGCATGA
Organism: Desulfomonilaceae bacterium; assembly: GCA_041741735.1. Lineage (GTDB taxonomy): Bacteria > Desulfobacterota > Desulfomonilia > Desulfomonilales > Desulfomonilaceae > JBGSJS01. The sequence goes on from JBGSJS010000120.1 coordinate 27,097, forward strand.
ATTCATCGCCATCGGATCGGCGATCAACAAGACCGGTTACACCGGTTCCTTCTTCACAACCGCCTGTACCGGCCAGGAGTTGTACTGTCAGCTTGACGCCGGGTACGAGCCCTTACATTTTGTCATGGGCAACGTGGCGTACGCTTTTGGCGTGGGGCGTGGGTTTCTCGGGCTACTGAGCGGTTTGGCAGGTGGGGAAATCATAGAATATTCTCAGATGTATAATAACACCAGACATTTGGCTCTGGAGCGTCTCGAAGAGGAAGCGCTGGAGCGCGGCGCAAACGCGGTCGTAGACATCCATACTCATATGCTTCCCCTCGGGATCATAGCTCGAGAAATGCTGATGGTAGGCACGGCGTCTCATCACGCGGCATTCGGCACTCGAAGACGTCCGGTGACCTCCGGGTTGACCGGCGAGGAGCTATGGAATCTTACGCGCTTGGGATATGCTCCTTTGCGTCTACTTCTCGCCACATCCGTGTATTCACTGGGGATCGTTCGCGGAATCGGTGCGCTCTTTCAATCCCTCGCCCAGGGAGAAGTGAATTCAGTTACTGCACTGATTTATGAAGCCCGGGCCAACTGCATGAAACACATTCGGAATGAGGCAAACGCTCTCGGAGCTGACGCTGTAATCGGTACAAAGGTGTTCATCTTTGAAATCGGAAGCAGCGTCGTAGAAGTGATGGCCATAGGAACGGCAATCAAGAAGGTCCCGGGCTTGACTGTGCGTTCCCAGCACCTCATTTCCCAAGCAGTGATCCGCGACCGCGACACATTTTTCGACCATACCTCTATCGGCATGACGCGACGAGATCTCGACTAAAAGGTAGGCAAGTCTGTTCTTGGCTCAAGGGGAATAGGTGAGGTCCCGGTTATGCTAACCTGTTTCTCGACGCAACAGATCGAACAACCGTGTAGCGCGACATGAGAGACTGATTGCACGAGAATGCCGGCCCTAAAAAAAGAGAAACGAGGGCAATTAAGCATGGTGTCCCCGGAATTCCGGAATTGAAAGAATTGATGAATAAGCTATTGACTATCTTAGGCCGGTAATCCATAAGAATACGAAAGTTTGTAGTCGTTGGAAAGTCTGCATTAAGTGTCCGCGGCATGGCTTGTGCGAAGACCGGCCGGTCCTTCCGCATCTGAAAGACCCTGCGGTAAACTCCAGGTGGAAAGGGGGTACGATGTTCAATATCAAGGGCGCATCGCTCATGTGCATTCACTTCTTTGTTGCGGTATTGGGTGTTCTAGCCTTGAGTCAATGGGGATATTGCGACTCCGGCGCGTCGTTCGTGGTTGTGACGGCCGTCACCTCGCCAACAAACGATGCAAAGGGGACCGGGACTGCGGAAAAGCAGTGCGATGAGGAACAGGACATCCTGAGGCGGTTCTCTTCACGATTAGGAGATATGGAAGTCCCGGCGAATCAAGATCTATTGTTTCAGGCTCTTGAGACGTACTACAAGATGGTTCTGGCCAAGAAGCGTCAGGAGGTGAACGAGCAAGGGGTCATAGATCTCACGTCCCTTCTGAACCAGGCGGTGGAATTCTACAAGGCCGGAGTAGTGCCGAAAGTGGATGTGCTATCCGTGGATGGCCGGATGGCGGCAGCCCGAGGAAAGGTAGAAAAGCTCGGAGCGGAAATTGATACGTTAGCCACGCAACTCAACCTTATTCTCAAGTATCCCCTAAACAGGGAGTGGAAGGCTAAAATTTGCTTGGAATTACCGACGGTTCCATTTTTATATCCGGAGAGCGAGATTTGTCGTGTAGCAGTGGAGCACAGGCCGGATCTCCTTCAGAAAGGAATATCATCTGATGAGGCCGCTAAGGCCTTACTTGAGGATGGCCCTAACTCAGAGACAGCCGCTTTTGTCCGTGAGATCATGGTAAGAGTGAGGGTCGAACAACAAGAAATGAAGCATCTCTGGAACGTTGTTCCTGTGAGGCGAACGGCGGTTGAATCTGCTGCAGAGAATTTCAGAATCAATCGCGAAAGGTATAAAGAGCAAGTTGCGACCTATATCGAGTTACTTGAAAGCCAGAGTGCGATTGCTCAGGCTCAGGAAGACTATTATATCGACTTGATCAACTATAAGATTAAACGAGCTTCACTGGAAAGACAGTTGGGAATTCTCCATCTCTTTAGCACGAACCGTAGAGGACAGTAGTTTTTGCCTTATTTTGAGAAGGGGAGGCAAGCGGCTTGTTTGCCAGTTCTTTCTTTAGCTCCGCTATGAAGCCGCAAAATCGCACGGTGGAAGACAGTATCGAACGGATTGGCGTGACAAACCGGCTATAACGGATGGGGAGAAAACACATGGCCGTACCCAAGCGTAAATTCAAAATTGCCAAGACCATGATGATGTTTGCGTTGCTTGTAATTGCCGTTCTTTTGGCATCCGGTGCGAGCATGGTCGAGGCAGACGATGGACATACTGAGTTGGGAAGAGCCGCGCGAGAAGGGGACTTGAAAGAAGTAATCCGCCTCTTGGATCATGGAGCGGATGTCCGTACCAAGGACAAGTGGGGCGAGACTGCACTGATGGCGGCTTCAGGTAGCGGACGCGTTGATGTGGTGAAGGTTCTTTTGGACAAAGGAGCGGAGGTTCATGCAGTGGACAAGAATGGCAGGACAGCACTGATGGCCGCTTCAGGTAGTGGGCGCATTGATGTGGTGAAGGTTCTATTGGACAAAGGAGCGGAAGTTCATGCTAAGGACAAGTGGGGCTGGACGGTACTGATGTCTGCCGCCATGGGGGGGCACGTTTATGTGGTGAATGCGTTGTTGGACAGAGGTGCGGATGTCAATGCCAAGACCGAGGACGGCAGGGCACCGTTGAGATTTGCTGCTCTGGGGGGTCACGTCGATGCGGCGAAGGCGTTGTTGGAGAAAGGAGCGGACGTTAACGCCAAGACCGAGGACGGCAGGACGGCACTGATGGAGGCTTCATTGAACGGTTACATGAAAATGGTGAACGTTCTACTGGACCATGGAGCGGACGTTAATGCCAAGGACAAATTCGGCGTGACAGCGCTTATGGAGGCTTCAAAAAAGGGCTACGTGGATCTTGATGCCAAGGACAAGTCCGGCAGGACATCACTTGATATGACACCAGTTTGGGTGACTTCGAAGAAGGGCCACGTTGATGTGGTGAAGGCTTTGTTGGACAAGGGAGCGGATGTTAATGCCAGGACCGAGGACGGTAGGACAGCTCTGATATTTGCTTCTCTGTTGGGCCACGTTGATGTGGTGAGCGTTCTACTGGACCATGGTGCTGATGTCAATGCCAAGGACAAGGAAGGCGGGACCGCACTTATCGGGGCTTCGAAGAAGGGCTACGTTGACGTGGTGAAGGTTCTATTGAACGAAGGAGCGGATGTTAATGCCAAGGGCGAGTATGGCAGGACGGCACTGATGTTTGCTGCCGACTGGGGTCCGGTGGATGTACTCAAGGATCTACCGGACAAGGGAGCGAAAGTTGGCGCAAAGACCAAGGATAAGACGACAACAATGATTCGGTATTTGAAGGATTTCCTCGGCAAAGTGGCGAATATTCTTGCCGAGCAACAGCATGGGAGGACGAAGATGGAGGGGTCGAAGCGGGACTACGTTAAGGTAATTAGACTTCTCTATGCCTATGGGGCTAAGGAATGATCTGTCTAAGAACGCACCTCGAGAGGTCAAGTCTACTTTTGACTCATATGCGGGAGCCCTTACATGTCACTGCCGTTTCGCATTCGATATCCGGACGCCGGCAACTATGGGGCAAACTTCGGCCTGGAGCATTATGCCGGCGTGAGCCGTACTTCGTAGCATAAAACAAAGGACAGCAAACGACGAGCGTTGGAGGAGGAAAGTGGAGTCGATCGAGCGACGTCTCAGATGAGTCAAGCAAAGACTTGACCCCTATCTCTATCTCAGGCAACGGCAGCGCAGGTGAGAGCCCTGCATGCGTTGACCAAGAGAGCCCGCTACTCCGATGAGGACATTGCGTCTCTGCAGTGGTAATGGTATCAACTCCTGCCTGCCTCGGCAAGCAGTTGCTTCCTAACTTTTCCTAAAGAGGTTCGGGGGAATTCCTTGAGGAAAGTCACCTTCTTCGGCCACTTGTATTTGCTGAGTTTTCCATCGCAGAAAGCTATGATCGCTTCGGCTGTTAAGGAGCACTCGCTTTTTAGAATGATGTGGGCGTGACCCACTTCGCCCCAGGTTTCATCCGGGATACCCACGACCGCAACATCTTCGATTTCAGAATGTTGCCGCAGTACTTTCTCCACCTCTGCCGGATACACGTTCTCACCGCCTGAGATGTACATATCTTTGGCTCGATCCGCCAGATAATAGTATCCGTCTTCGTCCATCCAAGCCAAGTCTCCGGTATGCAGCCAACCGTTCTTGATCGTCTCTGTCGTTTGGTCCGGGTCCTGCCAGTATTCTTTCATCATGATGGATCCGCGAGCGACAATCTCACCGATTTCTCCAGGTTTCACAGGACTGCCCGAGCGGTCGACGATGTTCACTTCTGCATGAAATACGGGACGTCCCACCGTGCCCGGTTTTCTAAAGGAGTCCTCCTCCGACGCCCACAGCAGAATGGAGGTTTCCGTCTGGCCCATTATCTGCCTGAAGGCAAGTCCTGCGTCCCTACACTGAGAAAAAAGCTCAGGCGTGGTTTTTTCCCCTCCACCGGCACAAACCTTTAAGGATGACAAATCGCCGCGTTCTTCGGGCTCTACCTTGAGAAGAGCCTTGTAGACCGTGGGAACGCCCAAAAACTTCGTCACCTTATATCGTTCAACGTCCCTGTAAAACTTGACGGGATCGAACCTCGGATGGATCACCATGGTAGCGCCTTTGTACAGGCACGGCGAAGCCTGAATGAAAAGTCCCCCGGAATGAAACAGCGGCAAAATAATCAGCATGACATCGTCTACGTGCATTTTGAAAAAAAATTCTGCGTTGAGGCAGTTGAAAAACGTCTTCCTGTGGGACAGTACGGCTCCCTTGGGCCGACCGGTGGTTCCCGAGGTATACATAATTATGTGCGGCTCTTCGGGGTCGGCAGGGGCAAGAGACCGGGTTAGAAACGGCGTCTGACCGTCAAATACCTTTGTTTCGGGACGGTAGTCAAATATTCCCGGGGAGTCTGTATTCGGCCCCACGGAGGCAAGTAATATAGGCACTCGGTTTTGGGTCAGATTTAGGGCTTCGACTTTGGACTTTGTTTCGTTTCCGAATACGAACAGCCTCGGACGGGAGTTTTTGAGAAAGTAATCGAGTTCGAGGGCCGTCACCCGGGGGTTGAGAGGCACAAAGATTGCTCCGAGCCGGGCACAGGCAAGGTAGATTTCAATAAAATCCGGACAGTTGGCTAGCATGGTCGCTACCCGGTCGCCTTTTTCTATTCCGAGAGACTGAAGCCAGCAACCGGTTCTGTTGGCTCGCTGATGTAAGTCCAGGTAGCTGATCTGCTCTTCCTCAAAAAGGATGGCGGTTTTGTGAGGGTTAAGTTCGCTCCATCGCTGGACCCCCCAGGCTATGTTCACGGATCTAATCATTTATTTCCTGCTCCTGATTCACCAGCGTAGCGATTTATGCGCTGCGGCATTATGCAGTTCCGAGACTGCTCAAGGTCTGAATCTCCAAAGCATAGCGTACTTCAATCGGCTATTTCTATGACCTTTGTTTTCTTCATCTCTTTCGGGATGTTGCCTTGAGTCATCCACTCCAATCAGGGTCCCATCCCGAGCTGTTCTCTAAAATGAGAGAGTATTATCGTCTTCTGGACGAGGCAGATCGTTTTCAGAAACGCCCTGGCCGAACTCCATTCTAATTTAAGGGGGAGATTTGACCAAGGGGCCTGGACTGTGAAGCAGAATCCGAAGAATTCCTGTGACGTCATGTGAGTATTTGAGAAGGGCCGACCGGATTGCCGCCGGGTCAAAGTACACACTCCCTTGACGATCCACATATCATCCGCACGCTTGCCCCGTTCTTTGTAGCTTAGCACAAGGTAGAGTCTATTCTCAAGATGATTCCCGTACGTTATGTTCTGCCGCTGTCTTCTCTTCTTTTCTACATTTGAGGGTACAGAGGGTGATCCTTGAGGGATAGAACATTAAGAAACACCTAGTAAAGGAGGCATCGTCATGAACAGTCAACTTCAACGGGACGGCATGGGAATCGGCGGGATACTGCTGCTGTTGATCTTGTAGATCACCCTCAACACCATTCCAGGTCTCAAAAAAAAGAAAAAGGGGTCAAGTCTGCTCTTGACCTTAAAAAAACACGGTGATAGACTCGGCACATGTCACGACCATTACGCATTCAATATCCGGACGCTTGGTACCATGTCATGAACAGGGGCAGACGCCGTGAAGCGATCTTCCCCGAGCCGGAGGATTACCGGCGGTTCTTGGAGCTCCTACAAGAGGCTTCCACTATGTGGAATGTCAGGATTGCAGCGTTTTGCCTCATGCCGAATCACTACCACCTGTTGATCCGGACTCCTGACGCCAATCTTTCGCGGTTCATGAGACATGTGGACGGGGTATACACCCAGCGATTCAACCGGTCCCACAAGTGCGACGGCTCTCTTTTCCGAGGTCGTTACAAGGCCGTTCTCGTGGAGGCGGACACGTATTTGTTGGAATTGGTCAGATATATCCACCGCAATCCGTTGCGGGCCGGGCTGGCGACTCGACTCGACCGATACCCCTGGAGCAGCCACAAGGCATATCTGTCCCGTTCGGCCAAATGGGCCTGGCTGAGTAGTGAATCGGTGCTCTCCATGCTCTGCGCGGCCGGCGGGGATTCGGCCGCGGCCTACCGGGGGTTCATGGCACAGAAGGAATCAGCCGAGGTCAGGGCGGAATTGTCCAAGAGAAATGTCCCGTCCATCCTGGGATCAGAGGAGTTTGTAGCCCGGGTGAAGGCAAGCTTCAAGGAATTGCGGTCTCATCGTGAGGTTCCCGCCGCGCGGTTATTTGCTCCGGGATTGGATGCGATACAATCCGCCGTATCAGCTGCCTACGGCATAGATCCGGCCGAGCTGCAGACGAGCAAGAGAGGCATGAGCAATGACGCCAGAAGCGTGGCCGTCTATCTTGCCAGGCGGCTGTCCGGCCGGACGTTGACGGCAATCGGGGAAGCCTTCGGACTGGAGCACTACAGCAGCGTGAGCAGCGTAGTCAGTCGTATGAAGCAAAGGATCGCGGACGACGGGCGCTTGAGGAGGAAGGTGGCGGCGATCGAGCGACGTATCCGATGAGTCAAAAGCAGACTTGACCCCCTCCTGACGATTAAATTAAGCTTTCCCCTTCAGAGAATCGCTGCTAGAATAACCTTGGTTGATGTGTGGGCGGATCTATCGTGAAAATGACGGAGTGAACGAGTGAGGTGGCGGCCAACATTCGGTGCCGGCATTATGGTCGCATGGTTGTGCGTCCTTTGCCTGAGCGGGGCCTCTGGTGGCGACAGTATTGATTGTGAGGCGTTACGCGCGGTCCTGGATCAGAGGAGAGAGAAGCTCGGCGAGTATATTGAAGCGCTCAAAATGTCCCACGAGCAGGGCGACATGCGGCTGGTCCAGGCGTTCTGCAACAAGATAGACAGGCTGGCCGACGAGATCCGTGAAGCCGAAGAGTCGCACAAGTGTCCGGAGAGGCCGTCGTCGCCCACGTCTCCGGGACTGAGCCCCATCAAGACCGATGCCGCGGCGTTCGTGACCCAGTCGTGCGGAGAGCTGAGACGTATGCAGGTCATGCTCTTGATAAAAATCAATACCTTGAGGCGACGGGAACAGTCGGTCTTTTCCCAGTTGACCGCCGAGGAAAGGGAAGCTCTGGAGAATTCGGCCGAGACTCTGAAGAGTGTCAGGAATGCCTTGAAGGCCAGGTGTCCTGAGCAACCGCCGAAAAAGAAGCCCGGAAGGCGAAGCGGTGCAAGATCCGAGCATTCACCGGCGAAACGGGAGGTTCGTTGAGATAGTGCGGTACCGGAGCGGCCTTTGGACCGGGCCGTGGAGTCCGACTTGACACGCGGGCAGAAGCCTCCTAAATTCATAAGGAAAAAGACGACGATGCATGCAGCGCCCCGGCAGGTCGCTCGGAATTGAAAATGCCGGCCTCGATGCGCTTCAACGTGAGGTATAGTTGATGGTCCCTTCGGACCGGGAGCCCCCGATCACGACGAGAGAAGGACTCTCCTGAGCAGAGGGGTGACTTACTTGAGGAATAGGTATTCAAACCGTTTGTTCCGTTGTGTTTATTGCGTAGCAGTAGGCCGATAAGGACAAAGGCCGGGGGTGGGACGGGAATGAAAGGCGATACCTCCTTGCCGCCTGAATCGGCCGCAGCATCCCGAACCGGCTGGAAAAGGGAGGCGCGTCATGGGCGAAAAAGATTCTACGATAACCCTCTCATCGGACCGAAAAGATAAGGGCCCCCAATTAATGGAATCCGCCCATGTCTCGACGGAGACCATAGACCTCAACAAACTCTTCAATCGGGACGTGACGGCGTCGGGCAGCTTTGACCTCCGAGGGGTCAAAAGCACTTCGCTGGGGAAGCTTCTTCAGGCGCTCCCGATCCCGGCCCTGTTGATCGATTCGGGGGGCTACGTAACCTTCGCAAATGCGGCATGCGGCAAGATAACCTCCGAGACCCACCAGGATGCATTCGGTCATTTTTCTGCGCTCTTCCCCGACCAGGTTTCCGCTGAGAAAGCCGCCACCCTTGTGAAACAGGTTTTCGATACCAGAAGGCCCCAAATGGATGAGGCCCTGGTGCAGACCGCGGACATCAAAATTTGGGCTCGCATGAACTACCGATCTCTCCGGATAGGGCCCGAGCGACTGGTCTTGGTCCTCGTGGAGGATTTGACGCTGGAGAAGAAACAGCTACTCCTCCATGAAAAGCACCGGGAAGAGCTGAAACGCTCTCACGATGAGCTGGAAAGACGAGTTGCGGAGCGCACGGCCGATCTGCAGGATCTTAACGAGAGATTGGTTGGCGAGATCGAGGAGCGCAAGCGGGCGGAAGACCTGATCAAGCGCTCTCTCAGGGAAAAAGAGGTCATGCTCCAGGAGATCCACCACCGGGTGAAGAACAATCTCCACATCATCTCCAGCCTGCTGGCTCTCCAGGGCCGTCACGCGGATGACGACAAGGTGGCCGCGGCGCTCAAAGGGAGTCGGGACCGTGTCCGATCCATGGCTATTATTCACGAGCAACTCTATCAGTCCAGCGACTTGGGTAGGATAGACTTCGGAGAGTACCTGCAGAGCCTCACAACTGCCTTGCTTAAGTCGCTGGGAGACGAAACCCTCCCCGTGTCGTTCAAGATTCGGGCCGATCCGGTCTGGTTCGAAATCGAAACAGCCATTCCATGCGGGCTTATCGTCAACGAACTTGCAAGCAATTGTCTCAAACACGCCTTTGACGGAATCACGGCGCCGGTCATCCGAGTCGAGCTGCACCACCTCGGTGAGAGCCGTTACGAGCTCGTGGTGGCCGACAACGGCAAAGGAATTCCAGGGGATTGGGAAAGCCGCCTGTCCAAATCATTGGGATTGAGGCTGGTTACGGAGCTGGCCCAAACGCAATTGCGGGGGAAAATGGAAGTAATTTGCGAAGACGGGACCGAGTTCAGGATCTCTTTCGAAGCCAAAGACAGAGCAAGAGGTTGAGCAGTGCGATGACACCTCCCACGCTGATGATAGTGGAAGATGAGATAATTCTCGCCATGGAGCTTGAGGAAAAGCTCGCCGACATGGGATACCAAGTCGTCGGCAGGGTCGCCTCCGGTGAAGAAGCTCTGAAAAAGGCCGGAGAGCTGTTGCCCGACCTGGTGGTCATGGACATAAGGCTTGACGGAGGATTGGACGGTATTGAGACCGCAAAGCTTCTCCGCAAGAAATACTTCGTACCGGTTGTGTATCTCACGGCCTATACCGACGAAAAGACGCTCCAGAGAGCCAAATTGACCGAGCCGTTCGGCTATTTGGTGAAACCCTATTCCGAACGTGAGCTACGGACTACCGTGGAGATGTCACTCCACAAAGCGTCGATGGAGAGACAGCTCAGAGAGAGCGAGGAGCGTTTCAGGACCGTCATCGAGACCGCGGAAGACCTGATCTTCATAAAAGACAGTGCGCTCCGGTACACCCACGTAAATCCGTCCATGTTGAGGATAATAGGCCTGGAAAGGTCGAAAGTGATCGGGAAGACCGATGGGGAGCTTTTCGGGGCCGAGGAGGCAAAACACTCGAGTGAGGTAGAGTTTCGCGTGCTCGAAGGCCAGACGGTGAACCTGGAGCATTCCGCCACCTTCGCCAATCAGAGGGTGACGTGCAGCTTTATTCGGGTGCCGCTCAGGGACGCCCGGGGAAGAGTCAACGGTCTGTGCGGTATCGGACGGGACATCACGGAACTGAAACGAACGGAGATGATGAAGGAGCCTGAGGTTAAGGATCGCGCTCACGAAAACATCTCCGAGGCCATGAAGAACACCCTCAATCAAGTGCGGCTCGCCGCCGGTACGGACAGCATATGTCTGCTGCTGGGAGAGAGCGGCTGCGGCAAAGACTATCTGGCCAAATACCTGCACGATCATTCTCCCCGGGCATCCGGCCCCTTTTTCAGCATCAACTGTGCCGCACTTGCACCGGAGTTGGCCGAGTCCGAGCTGTTCGGTCACGAAAGAGGTGCGTTCACCGGTGCTGCCGGCCGGAAACGGGGGCTTCTGGAGCTTGCTGAAGGGGGAACTCTCCTGCTCAACGAAATCGGAGAGCTCAGCCTGAAGTTGCAGGCAAAGCTCCTGGCGTTTCTCGACACGAAGTCCTTTAATCGCGTCGGGGGCGAAAAGAGCATCTCGGTCAATGCCAGGCTGGTAGCAGCCACCAATAGGGATCTCGAGAAGGACGTGGAAACGGGAAAATTTCGTAAGGACCTGTTCTACCGCTTGAACGTCATCACCATCCGAGTTCCGCCGCTCCGTGAGAGGAAGGGAGATCTCAAGTTACTCGTGCGCGATTTGATCGAATCCCTGGTCAAGGCCTTGGGATTCAGGGGAACGCCGTCGGTCGATCGAGAAGCCATGGAGCTGCTGGAAAACTACGATTGGCCGGGAAACGTTCGGGAGCTGCGCAACGTGCTGGAACGAGCGCTGATTCACAGTGACAAGAAGCAGATCACTCCGGACCAGATTTCCTTAGCTTCCAAGGCATCTTCCGACGACTCGCGATCCGCAATCACGTTTACGGTGACCGTCTCGCAAGAACTTCCCATGCATGATGCACTGCTGGCGGCCAAACGCCACATCGCCAAGGAGGGATTGCGGAGATCCGGAGGAAGTGTGAAGGAAGCGGCACAATTGTTGGGCATTTCCCGGGACGCACTCAATTACTTGTTGAAGTCCTTGAGCCTCCGTAAATCCTAAGTCCCTCAGGGGATCTCACGTCCGGCGTAGGACATGCCGGCGCCTCGACAGAGATGAATTTACCCTTTATGAAGACGCCCAAAGAGGTCGGCAATTTCTTGAACGTCCGGAGAGACTGCGCTTCAAGATCGAAAAGAGAAGGTAACGGTTGGCGTTAGCCCGCCATCGCGCGGGCGAAGCCTGTTTCATAGTGCCCGACGGAGAGGCATCCTCTTTGCGGGCTTGTTCCAAGGACAGTCAGGGGAACAATCGAAGCGGATGGATCTTTCAGTGATTGAAACAACACTGCGGGGAACCTTGAAGAGGCTCGAACATGCGCTCCGACGCCTTGCGGAGTTCGCGCAATTCAACCATTGCCTTTTTGCTGCGGTATTCGTCTTGGCATTGGTGAGCTTCTGGTTGTCGTTCGAGTTCAGATTCGACTTCAATGTGCCGCAGTCCTGGGCCGATCAACGGTTGCTCATGCTTCCCTACGCGGCCGCATTGAAGCTCGTCCTCTTCTACCTCCTGAGGGGACACTCCTCAGATTGGCGATACGTGGGGATTCATGACGTCCCCCGGCTGGTGATGCATTGTGCCTCGTGCAGTGTGGCCTTTCTCTTGCTGCCTCTCCTCGGAGCTACCCTCGTAGTGCCTCGAGGAGTGATCGTCATCGACTTTTTCCTGAGCCTCGTATTTATCGGGGGTGCGAGGATCAGTCTCCGCATTCTCAGGGAACAGGCTCTCGTGCTGATTCGCCGCACCGATCCCATAAAGCTCAGGCCGGCCGTAGTAATTGGCGCCGGCGACGCGGGAGAGATGATAGTCAGGGAAATCGCACGCAATCCCTTCACGAGGATGAAGGTGAAAGCCATCTTCGACGACGACCGATCCAAGCGAGGGGTTTCCATTCACGGCGTTCCGGTGGCGGGGGCTGTGGAGGATGTCCAGCGGTACGTGCTGGATCACGGCATCGAGATGGCGGTGATAGCCATTCCGTCCGCCAACCAGGCTGAGATGAAACGAATCTACGGACTCCTCAAGGATATGGAGATCCCGATCAAGACGCTTCCCTCGATGCATGAGCTTATGGACGAATCGTCAAAGCTTACGCAATTGAGAGATATCAACATCACCGACCTCCTCGGGAGGGAGGAGGTGATAATCGATACGGAGCAGGTGCACAATCTCATTCACGGCAAGGTGATCTTTGTTACCGGTGCGGGTGGAAGCATAGGCTCTGAATTGTGTCGTCAGGTCCTCAAGAGGGGCCCTGCTCGCCTCGTTCTGTTGGAGCGGGCCGAAAACAGCCTCTATCACATACATCGACAATTGAAGGAACAGATCGGTGACGGAGCCGCTGATATGCTGGTTCCGGTTCTCTGCGACGTCCAGGACGAGGAGCCGCTTTCCGCGAAATTCGAGCGATTCAGACCGGACCTGGTCTTTCACGCCGCGGCCTACAAGCACGTTCCCATGCAGGAATACCAGGCCGCGGAATGTTTTCGGAATAATGTGGGAGCCACCTGCTCGCTGGTGCGGCTTTGCCATACGTTCGGCGTTGCACGATTCCTCTTGATATCGACGGACAAGGCGGTCAATCCGACGAGCGTCATGGGTGCGACCAAGCGAGTTTGCGAGATATACTTGTCCGCGTTCGGTCGAATGAGCCAAACCAAGTTCCTCTCTGTCAGATTCGGTAACGTTCTCGCGTCGGAAGGCAGCGTGGTACCTTTGTTCCTTGAGCAAATAGCCAGGGGAGGTCCCATCACGGTAACCCATCCGGAGATCCGACGGTACTTCATGACGATTCCCGAGGCGACGACACTGGTGCTCCAGGCGGCCGCCCTGGGTCACTCGGGACGAATCCTGGTGCTGGATATGGGTGAGCCCATCAAAGTTGTGGACATGGCCCACCAGTTGATCCAGCTCGTCGGGAAGAAGCCTGAAGAGATACCTATCGAATTCGTTGGGTTGCGGCCGGGTGAGAAGATGACCGAGGAGCTCGCCGGTAAGGATGCCATTCTCCTGGACACGGCCCACAGCAAGATAAAGATCTACGAGGACAATCGGGACAACTACCTTGAGACGATCAAACAGATTGAGGGTGCCGTGGAGCTGGTCGGCAGGGCTATGGACGGAGACCGGGTGCGCCGGATACTCATGGAGATAGCTCCCGAATACCAACCTTGGACTCGTCCCGAAGCTGCCGCCGAGCAGGAGGAAGGGAGCCGCACTGCCGGTGGCGGGCGCTCGGTTCCATGAGAATCGCCTTCAACATAACGTCGCTTCAAATGGGGGGAGCGGAGCGGGTTCTCACGGGGATGGCCGATTACTGGTGCCGCCGCGGGTGGCACGTGACTGTGGTGACGTACGACGACGGCTTGAGTTCGCCGTTTTTTGATTTGCACCCTGCCGTTGAGCGTATCGGCATGGACAATGCCCGGCCGTACGCCGGACTCCTGAGAGCCCTGGTGAGGAACGTCGCGAGGGTTGTCGACCTACGCAAAGCAATCGTTGCGTCACGGCCGGACTGCGTTATTGCCATGGGCGAAGTGAACGGCTCCCGAGCACTGGTAGCCGCACTGGGTCTGGGTATTCCCGTGATCGTGAGCGAGCACACGGACTACTATGAATTGGCGACATCCAAGAACGGATGGATATGGATCTTCCTTCGACGGCTTCTCTATCCCCTGGCAGCGGCCGTCTCAGTGCTCAACCAACCGAGCAAGAGCCGGCTCGGAAGACGGGTTCGGCGTAAAACCGTCGTGATTCCCAACGCGATTCCGGACGATCTCTGTACAAATGAAGAAGAATCGAGCCGAGCTCCGGCTCTATCGCCCCACACCGTCGCCGCAATGGGGCGCCTTGTCCCCCAGAAACGGTTCGACCTGCTGATTGAGGCGTTTGGACGAGTGGCAGGGGAAGGCGATTGCTCGCTTCTCATTCTTGGCGAAGGCCCGCTTAGAAGAGAGCTGGAGGCCTTGGTTAAGAAGCTCGGTCTTAGCGATCGCGTTTCGATGCCCGGGTCCATCCCCGAGCCCTGGGATCTGTTGAGGCATGCCCGCATGGTTGTGGTCTCATCGGAGGTGGAATCCTTCGGGCTGGTCCTTGTGGAGGCGAAGGCCTGCGGAGTGCCTGTGGTGAGCTTCGATTGCCCCAACGGTCCCCGAGGCATCATCAGGGATGGCATCGACGGCTTTCTCGTACCCCCGCTGGATGTTGCGGGGCTTGCTCGGGCCATGAAAAAGCTGCTCGCGGACGACGAGCTCCACAAGAGCATGTCCGCCCGCTGCCGGGAAGTTCGCGAGAGATACTCTCAGGAGAGGGTCATGGCGCAGTGGGACGACCTGGTCCGCTCGGTCTGCAAGGGATCGGCTTCATTCTGACAAAAGTATCCCATGGAGCGTTACGGCTCAGTCATTGGCGGGAAGGCATAACTTGATGTGTTTCCACAAGAAAGTGGATCGGTCATGACAAGATTGGTAATGGTCCTGGTCTTCATCGCATTGCCGTGCTTTGCCGCGGGAACGGCTTGCTCCATGCCGAGCCACTCACAGATCGAAAAATGGTGGAAGTCAGAAGACGGGAAATCTCCGGACGAGGAATTGCATGTCAAGGAAGTGCGGCCTATCCGACTCAAAGGTGGTGAGAAAGCCTTCGTAGCGTCGGTTATTTTTCCTACCCGGGGGCACTGCTGCGGGGCGGGGATACTCCTCATAAGGCCGGACCTTCAAGAGGCCCGACAACTCCATTCAGTTTCCAACGTCCAAATCGACAGAGTGATTGACATCGATGGGGATGGAATTGACGAGCTCGCAATTACGGATTCGCAGAGCGGCTTGGGAAGTCTCGGCGGTAACAAGCTTATTCTCTCTTTCGACGGTTGGAGCCCCGGCATCCTCCATATGCGAGCATTTGGGGATAACCTTGGCTCTTGCGGCTCGGAGCTTTCCGTCACTCGGCGATCCTGCCATTCTGAATCAGAGAGATGGACCTTTGTGGACCTTAACGGCGACGGAGCGCAAGATTTGGTTGAGCTGGTGGATTGTGAAGACGGCCCGGAGCCCGAGCGGATGGCCTTCACAACGACAGTGGTGAACGTGTACTTGTTCAAGGACAAGAAATTTGTCCGTCTTTCACCCGAGCTGAATCCATTCGACCATCCGACGTTGCAACGACCGCTGGGACTCCGTCCGCCCCGGCCTCGCTTCCCGAATCAAAAGGGCCTCAAGAATGAAATAGGCGTCTTGGGTGGTGGCGCGAGTGCTACGGAGGAAACTCTCCCTTCAAGGAGCAGAGACAAACGATGAAGCGCGCTCGCACTGGGAAGAGGGGCCTTGCCGCCGACACTGTTGACAGCCTCGGGTGTTCGGGGGCATACATTGGAGGGCGTCAATCGGGAGCGAGGTGAATACAAGGGCTATCCCCTCAACGAGACGGAATGGCCCGACGGGCTGGATAATCTCTATGAGTGACTTTACAATTGATTTCGAATGGCTGGACCCTTTGGGAGCCCGAGGACCCGAGCTCAGAGCCACGTGGGCAAGGCTGGCGATTCTGGTTGGGGGTAACTCCGTCACAAGAGTGTACGACGACCAATCAAAAACAGTGAGAGACGCTGTTTACTTGCCTCTCTATCCTTTGGCGGAATGGCTGGCCGGGCAATGGTGGCCTCTTTGGAACGAGCCGGGGCCGTCGGCGTCTCCCGATCGTTCCGGCTACGAAGCTCGGCATAGTCTTGTGAGCGCCAGGGAAGGGTATGCCCTGCCTCCGCTTAGAATAGAACCGGCAGGCTCGGTCGTCTTGCTTTCTTGGTCCGCGGAACGGCTTCCCGCCCATCGGCTTGAGTTCCCCGGGCAAGGCGAATTTTGGGCAGATACCAAGACTGTGAAGCGCGGATTTTCGGAGTTGATTAATGCCGTAGCAAATCGATTGGAATCGCAAGGGATCACGGATAGCCTCCTACAACAGGACTGGACGGCGATCGGAGCGGCCGACGAAGACGAAACGATATTCTGTGAGTGTGTGGGGGCTCTTGGACTGGATCCGTATTCGTTGGACGACAGGCAGGAGGAAGAAATTGAAAGCGCCGGCCGGCGACTTCCGGAAGAAATCGTCACCGAGTTCTTCAGAGCTGCCCACAGAGGAGAATTGGCGGCGGAAGCGGACGAGATCAGAGGGGCCGTCGAGCGGACCAGAGGAAACAAAGAGAATTTAGCGAAGCTCAAAGATCTGCGCCTCATTGTTGCTCCCGGCGGAGAACCTGCTCAAGCAACGCCGTGGGAACAGGGCTATTCCGTGGCCCAAAGACTTCGCGCCTATCTTGGCTTGGACGGGGAACCTCTAAATTCAATCGAGAAAATTGCCTCGACGGTTGGGATTACTGAAGCCGACCTTGAACGAGTGCTGAGCAGCTTCTCAGATAAGGCGATACCGTTCGCTGCACTGATGGGAATGAACGAAGACCTTAGTCCGGCATTTGTCCTTCGGCCGGCGAGAACTGAATCACTACTTTTCCATTTCTGTAGAGCCCTCTTTGAATACCTGTGCTCACCTCCTCAACGGAGTGCACTTGTTACCAACGCGAACTCGGAGCAACAGAAAAGAAATCGCGCATTTGCCGCCGAATTGCTTGCTCCTTCTTCCGCTCTTCGCAGTCGAGTCAAGGCCCCCATCGTCTCTGGGGAGGAAACAGAAGAGCTCGCCGAGGTATTCGGTGTCTCCTCTTACATCGTGAGCCATCAACTGCTCAATCATGGCATCGCGAGAGTCGAACAGACCTAAGTGCTGCGCTCCGTGCATACGAGAGCTGCACTGGTACTAAGCCAAATGCTACTGGAACCGGGCACGGGAGGCCAGAGGAGTTCGCCACGCACTGCGCGACCTGCACGTGTACCGGCACTTCTCCTAGCTGTGGTCGTCCTCGGGCTGACGCTTCCCCGTCTCGTCATCAATTACGGGATGGACGGCGACGGGATCAGAGGGATGATGGCAGCGGAGCACCTCGTTGCCACCGGCTCGTACGAACCGTCGCGGCTGCCCGGAAACCCTCTCTTCGAGTACATTCTGGCAGGTGCATCCCTCGTTGACGGGTTCTATGTAACCAATGGCCTCGTTCTCGTCTCTTTCGTCATCTGCATATGGGCATTCTTCCTCCTCACCGAAGGCAGGGAAGAGAGGCCCTTGCTCGTCTCTCTTTTCGCTCTGACCCCCATACTCCTGGTCAATGCAGCGGTGACCATGGATTACCTGCCGGGGCTGGCAGCCATTCTCTGGAGTTCTGTAGCAGCTGAGAAAAGGAGACCGTTTTCGGCCTACCTCCTGATGGGTCTTGCCATGGGACTCAGGCTTTCCGCAGGGGCGTTCGTGGTGCCTCTCGGTGTTTGCTTCCTGCTTCAGGGCGTGCCGCTCATACGCATCATCGCGGGGGCGATCCTCGGGATTGTGGTAGGATTGGCTGTTTACCTGCCCATCTTGGTACACCACGGCTTGGCCGTCTTTTCAGTTCCCCCTCACGCATATCACGGTCTCGGGTACGTCGCGTTCACCGGGTACAAAATGGTCATGGTTTTCGGACCCTTGGCCATGCTGGGCATTGCGCTGCTCCTGCTGTCCGACGTGCGGCGAGTCCTGGCCAAGATAAGAGCCGATCTCCAAGCCCTTGACCCTTCCTTTGTCCTTGAGCTGACCGCTGTAGCGGTTTTCACCGCGGTGTTTCTGAGGCACTCCGACGAGTCCGAGTATCTGATTCCCGCGGTGCCCTTCATCTACCTGCTTCTTTCCAGGTGGCTCGACCGGAAGCGCCTGCTTATTCTGACGGTGCTCGTGGTCTCCTTCGCATTCGTCTCCGTGGAGCTGAAGGGCGGCGAGAGCGGCCGCAGGACGATAAGCTTGAGGCCCCAGTGGGGTGTCGTGGTGAAGGATTTCCTGAACAGAAAGGAGCTGGAGGCCCTGCGGCAGGGGGTAGCCCGGTTCCACAAGTCGGACAAGGCGGTTATTCTTACCGGGTACGGGCCTATGCTCGGGTACGGGAATCCGGGACTCGTTCGGGCCGGGTACCGGGAGATATCCCCCAGGCTTGATGAAAAGGGAATTTCCGAAGAAGATCTGATCGTTCGAATTCCGCATCGGCAGGTCTTCCTTGTCAACGGCCTGTCCAAAGCAAATGTGGATCTGCTTCGCAAAGAGGGGTACGTGGTGTACTATTTGTCGGACTCCGCTCCCAGCCATGCCCTGCACTCCTGGGGGTACGACCCGCGTGAGATAGGCCTGGAGCGATTGGACATTCTTAACGCGCACGCGTTCTACCGACGACCCGTTCAGGGTCGCGTTCAAGAATTGGATGGATGGCTTGGGTTCCCCTAGGTTGAAGAAACTGTCTCAAAACCCGGGATTCGACCCTTTCGTCTGTAGGGGCGGTTCGTGAACCGACCGAAATCACGGCGCTTCTCGAAGCGCCCCTACACAAGAATTCCCGCATGGCAGAGTTTTGAGACAGTTTCTGAAACCCAGGGCTATTCATGGTGCGCCCGTCCCGGGCGCGGTTGCTACGTCCGGAGTGGTGGCTCGGTCCTGAAGCTTCAGAAGTCGGTGATCAAAGACGTTGCAGCACAATCAGCGACCTTCTCAAACGAAATAGCCTTTTGACTTCTTCGTGTCTTCGTGCCTTTGTGGTGTAGTTTTCGGGTTTCAACCGAGCGATCTCAGGTGTCAACATGCTTTGCGTTGAGGTATTCGGCTCGTGATTCGCGTCCTCCATGTGGTCAACTGGTTTCACGCGGGCGGCGTTGAAACCCAGCTCCTGCGAATTCTCCGCAAATACGATCGCCATCGTTTCCACATGGATGTCTGCCTCATCGGGGAAGAGCCCGGCCCCCTGGCGGAAGAAGCCCGTGCATGCGGAGCGACTCTCTTCTCATGCCCCAAGTCGCCGGACCTCTGGTCCTTTTCCCGGAGATTCGCCGATCTCTGTCTCGGCCGAGATTATCAGGTGGTGCATTCCCATTTTGAGACCTGGAGCGGGGCGATCCTGCGCGGGGCGAGATACGCGGGTGTGCCGGTCCGGATTGCCCATTTCCACTCCAATGTGCCGTGGCCGGACGAAGAGACCGATCCCTGGTGGTTGACAGGGGCACGGGCCCTGGTTCTCAGGTGGGGAAGATTTTGGGACTGCCGTCACGCAACGTGCATACTGGCGGTTTCAAAAGCGGTCATGGAGAGCCGTAGATTACGATGTCGTCTCAGTGCACCCGAAACGGGCATCTGGACGGGAGGAGTGGACACGAAGAGATTCTCGCCTCCCTCCGAAAGCGCTCCCGGCACAGCAGGACCTCCCACCGTCATTTGGGTGGGAGCCTTGAGACCGGTGAAGCGGGTGGACCTTGGCCTCCGCATTTTTCGAACCGTCCTCGAAACCGTACCCGAGGCCAGACTTCGGGTGGTGGGGACCGGCAATCAGCATCAGGTCTTGGTCGAAACGGCACAAAAGTTTGGGATCGCCGGCTCTGTTGACTTCCTGGGGGTGCGCTCGGACATTCCCGATCTGCTCCGAACCTCGATGGTCTTCCTCTCTTGCTCCGAGGCGGAAGGGCTTCCAACGGTTCTCCTGGAGGCACAAGCGGGTGGTCTTCCCGTTGTCGCCTCAGACATCGAGCCGCACAGGGAAGCGGTGGCTCCCGAGCTGCACCATTTCCTGTTCCGTCATGACGCACCGGAGGCTGCTGCGGAAAGCATTGTCCGCATCCTGAGCGACCATGGATTGCGGACCGGACTCTCCCGGGCCGGGCGGGAATTCGTCTGCACACACTATGATGCCGACGCTCAGTTGGATCGCCTGCTGAACTGGTACGCTTCGCGGGTGGGACGCTCTCAAGAGGATGCTCACGGCGGGCCCGTTCGATAAGTGTCCCCTTTGCAACTGCGGAATGGACAGATAATATGCGGGGGCGACTCTTATGTCAGGGGTAGGACCTCGATCATGAACGACCGCGGCGGCATCACGGTGCAATGGCTCGGCGACATCGCGTTGACGGGGCAATTCGTCGAACCGGCAAATCATGAACTGCTCAGGAGCAACGTGGCGTACCTCGCCCGGGAGCTCCACCCCTGCGACTTGCGGATTGCGAACTGGGAAGCGCCCATCGTTGGAGCTGAAGGGGTGAGCCCCCACAAAAAGGTGGCCGTCTTCACGGACGAGGACACAGCCCGACAAGTCCGGGGAATCCGACTCGACGCGGCTCTCATCGCCAACAATCACATTTTCGATTGCCTCGGATCGGGATTCGAGCGCACCACTGCCTTTCTGGAAGGGAACGGAACGTCCCGGGTGGGGGCCGGGATCGCTGCCGATGAAGCCGCACAACCGCTCCTGATGGAGAGAAACGGATATGAAGTGGTCCTCCTGGCCTACGTGGACGAGGACACCCACCCCCAGGTGCCGGAGAACCAATCGTTGCATCTCAATATCCTGGAGCCCGAACGGGTCCTGGATGAAGTGAGGCATTGGGCGCGTGCGAATCGGACGGTCCTTGTGCATTTCCACTGCGGCATGGATTTCCTGCCCGTACCTACTCCACGGCACAGGGAATTGGCCAGGGAAGCGATTAAAGCCGGAGCTGCCGTTGTGGTCTGCTACCACCCCCATCGACTTCAGGGTTATGAGCGTTTCGGCGACGGCTTAATATTGTACGGCCTGGGCAACCTGATTGCGGGGAGTATTTACCCGTGGCCGGAATTCACGGAGCCCACTGCAGTGGTAACCTGTCGCGTGGAAGGACTGCGGGTGGTCGATCTGCAGCTCCAGTACTTCATTTTCCGTGACGGGGTGCTCGGCCCTGACAGGACAGGTCGGGGAGCGAAGATACACAGGAGAAACAACCGGCGCATCGCTTTGGACGAGAAGAGATACGTCGGAGACTGGTCGAGGAGCGTCGCGTACGATCTGTTCGTCACCAGGCCCATACACTTCATTCGGAGGCACAAGAGCCCCCGAAAGATGCTGGCCGCCCTGGAGATGCGACAGGCCGCCGAGTACTGGGGGCTTTTTAGAAAGATGTGGAATCGTTCCCGGAGATGACGTCAGAACCGGAACTGCACGCAGTGAAGAGCGCGGAATGGGCCGGAAGGACGCTGCGTACGCTGTGGCGTGGGTACGGTGACAGATGGGCAGTCCCCAACCCTGCCCTCAATGCCGGTGATTTAGCATGACGCTCCGCACGGAGAGTCGTCACCCCGAGCGAAAGCCGGGGTCCAGGAGTGCTCAAGAAACCTGGATTCCGGCCTTCGCCGGAATGACGGCGATCAGTTCATGACTGGGTTGCAATGGCTTAAGTCGCCGACATTGACCCCGTCCCTCCCCGTGGACGGGGAGGGGTCCGTGGATTCGTCACCGTATTTGCGCCATCGTGCACTAAGGTTTAATAGCGTGTCTCTTAACTGATTACCTTTGACAACATCGTGCCCTGGTGACTTTGTGGCTCGATCTTCCAGGTTCCGGAAACGGTTGTGCTGAAGAGGCATGCCTGTGGGATTTTCAAAAAACATATACGACCGCTCACCGGTGTGGCTGCAGAACCTCATGGTCTCATTGCAGGGAATTGCATATAACCATCGGAGGTGGAACGTCAGATACGGACTCCGACTCCTGGGAGAGCTGCGACAGAGTCAGTGGTGGACAAGCGAGCAATTTCTCGCGTATCAGAGTGACCGGCTCCGGCGGCATATCGCCTATGCTGCGGCCAACATACCCTATTATTCGGAATTGTTTCGCAAGGAGGGAATAGATCCGGCCGGAATCAGGACCGTCGAGGATTTGCGGAGCCTGCCGCTTCTCGAAAAGGATGTGGTTCGGTCCAACCCCAGGGCCTTTCTCCGGGGCGGACGTCCCCACGATTCCTGGAACCGGCTGTTCACGAGCGGAACCACGGGCTCGCCCATGGAATTGTACAGTTCCCGGGAAAGTTTCAGCCGGGTCTGGAGCTTTGTGTTCAGATTGCGGGAGTGGGCTGGTATGAGGGACCCGATCTATCCGAGAAGGGCTCAATTTACCGGTCGTGACATCGTCCCCGACGCGAAGGTCCAGGCGGGGAGAATCTTCTGGAGGAGAAATTTCCCCGGCAACTCCTTGCTCATGTCAACATCGCACCTGACTCCGGATACCGTGCCCGCTTATGTGGAAGCAATGAAGCGTTTTCGGCCGGAGCTGGTAGACGGGTACCCGTCGGCCATCGTCATTGTGGCACGAGTGGCCCGCAGTCTTGGCCTCGAGCTGCCTCGGCCCCTTGCGGCGATCACGAGCGCGGAGACGCTTCTCCCCGAGGATCGCCGCGACATCGAGCAGGCTTTTGGATGCAAGGTTTTCGATCAGTACGCATCCAGCGACACGAGTGCGTTCATCTGCAATTGCGAGCACGGGTCGCTTCACGTGAATCCGGAATTCGGCATATGTGAAATTCTCAGGCCCGACGGTCGGCCTGCAAAGCCGGGGGAAGAGGGTGAGATCGTTACCACTTCTTTCTGCAATAAGGAGCAGGTGTTCATCCGTTACCGTATTGGAGACACGGCCGTCGCGGGACCGCTGGAGACCTGCGCGTGCGGCCGTGCCATGCCAATGGTGGAAGCATTGACCGGCCGACTTGACGACACCCTGTTCATCCCGGATAGAGGGTTCGTTGGTCGGTTCGATCCGATCTTCAAATCACTCACCGGCATGTACGAAGCGCAGATCATTCACGAATCGCTCAATCATCTCAGGATATTACTCGTTCCGGACGCATCGTACGACTCCTTATCGGGGGCTCGCCTTGAGGCGGCACTCCGCAGGAAAGTGGGCGACACCATCGCTGTGACTATTGAAGCGGTGAAAGAGATACCTCGCGGCCCCAACGGCAAGTTCCGTTCCGTGATCAGCAAGTGCCGCGATCGATATCCAAGCACCCGATACCATGACGGGGCGAATGAGCCCGGCTCGCATAACCATTCCCGGACCGGATAGAAGGACAAACAGATTTGTGCGGCATATTCGCAGTTATCAATCCTCGTGGCAAGCCGGTCGATCTCCAGGCCTGTCGCCGGGCCACCGACATGCAGAAGCATCGGGGGCCGGACGCGTGCGGCGAATGGATTTCTCCGGCCCGGGACGTGTTTCTCGGGCACCGGAGGCTCTCCATAATCGACCTTTCCGACGATTCCCGGCAACCCATGAAAGGAGACTCGGGAAAGATCCTCGTATACAACGGGGAGATCTACAACTTCGCCGCTGTCCGGAGAGACCTGGAGGCCTCGGGATGCAGGTTCAAATCCTCCGGTGACACCGAAGTCCTGCTCCGGGCCGTTGAAACCTGGGGAACCGACGGCTTGCCCAAACTGGAAGGGATGTTCGCCTTTGTTCTGTGGGACACTTCCGGTGAAGAAGCGCTCATCGTGAGGGATTTCTTCGGTATCAAGCCGCTTTACGTTCTACGGTTGAAGAACCGCGGGCTCGCCGTATCGTCGGAGATCAAGTCTTTCTACGCTTTGCCCGACTTTCAGCCCCGGCTTGACACGGAGCTCTTGCCCGAGCATCTCCGTTTCCGATGCATCTCCAGAGAGAAGACTCTGCTCAAGGACGTCCTCGAAGTACCGCCGGGTCATGCACTCCGGTATCGACGTGCAGCAGGGGACTTGCTTTCCTATTCGTATTGGGACCCTTCATCGGTCTTGGGTGACCGTGAGGCGGGGCCCGGGACCAATGACGAGGCGCAACGGTTCCGCGAGCTTTTCACCGGGACTGTCCGAAGTCATCTCATTGCGGACGTGCCCGTGGGGATGCAGTTTTCCGGAGGGGTGGACAGCAGTCTTGTCTCTTCCATCGCTGCAAAAGATCTCAACATGCGCTTGACCGGGTTTCACTGCCGCGTCCTGGACCCCTTACTCGATGAATCTCCCTTTGCGGATGAGATCGCACGAATCCTCGGCATGGACGTGCAGACGGTGGAGCTGGCCGAGCCGATGCTCTTCTCGGATCTCCTGGAAAAACTTACCTGGCACCTTGACGAACCGATCATGCATCCCAATTCCATGGGAATCTATCTCGTCTCCAAGCTCGCTTACGGCCGCGTGAAAGTGCTTCTGTCAGGGGAAGCCGCCGACGAATTTTTCGCGGGGTACGCCCGTTATCCGCTTCTCCTACTCCAGGATCTCTTGCGAAGGCGGCCTCTGCTTCGGACGGCAGTGGGAGGCGTGGGAAGATTGGCGGGGCCGGTCGGCGGGCGATTCAATACCGTGATGAATGTTGTCCGACGGAGCGCTGAAGTCGATGCCGACAGCCAAATCGTGACAGGTCTGTCCTTTATGGATGTCGCCCTGATCGGCGATCTCCTCGGTGGGTCCGATGTCGAAGCGAGCAGCGCGGGTCGCCGCTGGTCGCATCTTGGGTCCGAAAACAATTTCGATCTCGTGACTCGCTGCAGGCTCTTTGATATCAAGACCTATCTCCCTCCGCTCTTCCAGCGGCAGGACAAGATGTCCATGGCAGCCTCAATAGAGAATCGTGTGCCTTTCGCCACCCCGGGAGTGTTTACCGCAGCGCTCGGTTTGCCGACCGAGCTTTGCGCGGGCCTCTTCCACCGTAAAGAATTCCTCAAACGCTATCTCGAACGTTACATTCCCCGAAAATGGGTAAGGCGGCAGAAGGGCGGATTCGGCATCCCCCTGAGCCGATGGTTCAAGGGACCCCAAGGCCGTGAGCGCCTGGGCTCGTTGGTTTCGGCGGGGTCTCCTCTCTCGTCGATTATGGACAGCAAAAAGGTCGCGGCTCTGGTATCCGGCTTTGACGGGACCATGGCGGCTGCCGACAACCTCTGGACGCTGTTGAGCCTCAAGGTGTGGATGGACGTATTCTGCAACCGCTCCCGATGTCTTGAGATCGGTGACGAAGCCGATATGGCAAGCCGTGCTCCGAGTCTTGCGGGGCATGGAGGAGGCAACGCGTGAAGCGCTGCCGGTCGGTTTATGGCGAGCCGCGCTCAGGCAATAAAGGTCATGTGGGAGGAGAGGCTTCACGGTGCGGCATGTATGGCACAGTCGCAACCTTTCCCAAAGGCCGGGGAACGATGTATTGTCAGGTGACAAGAGAGAGGGTGCTGTGAGCTCGGAGATCGACATCTGATATGAGCGTGAAACTGGTTCAGGTCACAACGGTCCCCATGACCATCGAGTACTTCCTGCGCGGACAAATCGGCTACATGAAAGAGAAGGGTTTTGAGGTCATTGCCGTCTCTTCGCCGGGAGAAGCTCTGGATCGGGTGGCAGCCCGGGAGGGGATCGAGGTTGTGGCCATTCCTATGGAGCGAGGGGTGTCCGTTCGATCGGATCTCAAGGCACTGGTCGATCTCTTTCGACTCTTCCGGAGGATCCGGCCCGGCATCGTTCACGCGTCTACGGGAAAAGCGGGTCCGTTGGGGATTGTAGCGGCCTTCCTGGCCCGAGTGCCGATCAAGGTCTACGGTCTGCGAGGGCTGATGGTGGACCGCCGAGCAGGATTCGCCCAGCTCAAGGTGAAGATCCTCGAATGGGTTACCTGTCTCTGTGCGGATCGGGTTCTTGCCGTGAGCAGGTCCATTGCCGATTACATGATCCGGGAGGGGCTCTGTCCCGCGGGCAAGATCGCTGTTCCGGCCGATGGGAGCAGCAACGGGGTGGACGCAATCAATCGGTTTAACCCGAGGAAGATAAACTCGGCCCAAGCCCAGGCTTTTAGAGCGAAATACGGCATTCCGCGAAAGGGGCTGCTCATAGGATTCGTCGGCAGGTTGGTGGCGGGGAAGGGGATCGCCGAGCTTGCCCAAGCTTGGGCTGAGGTCCGCAAGAAGCATCAAGACGTCATCCTCTTCCTGGCCGGATCCCCGGAAAGCCAAGATCCCGTCCCCGAGTCCGTTCTGCGCGCCCTTGGAACAGACAAGCGTGTTATTATGGCCGCTTCGGTGAGCAACGATGAGATGCCGCACTTCTACAGTAGCGTGGACCTCGTGGTTCTCCCGACGTACTCGGAAGGATTGCCCAACGTCCTCCTGGAAGCCGGGGCAATGGAGGTGCCGGTGGTTGCCACTACCGTGACCGGATGCCTCGACGCGGTTCTGGACGGAGTCACCGGGATTCTCGTGCCTCCTCGGGACGCGGCAACTTTAGCACGAGCCATCGAGCGCTACCTGAAAGACCCGGAGTTGAGAGCCCTTCACGGAAGGGCGGCGCGGATCCGCGTCATGGAACAGTTTTCTCCGGAACGGATTTGGGAGGCATTGCACGATGAGTACCGCAAACTCCTGGCCGAAAAGGGATTGAAGATTGCCGATGGATAAGGATGCCAGGCTGGATGCACGTGTCATGAAGAGCGAGCGAACAGCACCTTGGTTCACGATTGCTTGAAGACGGTCTGCACTCTTGCTCCTGGCGGCACTCCCGAGGCACCTCTTGACTATCGAACGCTCGCTCCGTCATTCCTGCGGAGGCAGGAATCCAGGCTGTTCCGAACACTCTGGACCCCGGCTTTCGCTCGGGGTGACGATACGTGACAATTCGGGGTCATTCTGGAATTAATTGCCTTTCGGAACCGCATTTAGGAAAAGGAGTACTCGGCCCGCCGAGAATCTCGATCGGGAAGTCCTTTATTGATTATGGAGCACCGCCGCGAACATGAAGACCCTCGGAACATGGACGCTCGAAGAGATTCCCGTCGACCCGGGAATCAACATGCTTACCGTGGACGTGGAATGCTGGCATCAGCTCATTCACCGAAGGTTGACGGGGAAGTTGATTCCTCCCTCGGAGGCCGCCGTGCAATCGACCCGACAGGTGCTCTCGTTGTTCAGGGAGAGGAAAGTTTCGGCCACCTTTTTCGTCCTGGGCTACATCGCGGAGGCTTTTCCTGATCTGGTCAGGGAGATCGCCGATGACGGGCATGAAGTCGCGGCTCACGGGCACAGCCATGTTCCTCTCCAGCGATTGAGCAGGGAAGAGGTCCGGGAAGACGTCCGAAGGTCCGTGGAACTGCTGACTCGACTGGTAGGGAGGCCGATCCTCGGTTTTCGAGCGCCGGAGTTCAGCATCCTCGGCGAGAATCTCAATGTTCTGGAGATCCTCTCGGATTCGGGACTGAAGTACGACAGCAGCATCTTTCCCATGGCAGGTCCGCGGTATGGTATCGGCGAATTACCTACCGGTGTGACCCGCATCGGGCTGGATAAGGGAACCATCCTGGAAGTGCCGCCGTCAGTGGTGAGGTTTGGCGACCGCAGCCTCCCCGTTGCAGGAGGGGGGTATTTCAGGCTTCTGCCCTATCCGCTGATTCGTCGAGCCGTTCGTGCGGTAAATCGTGACGGTCGTCCGGCAGTGGTGTATAGCCATCCGTACGAATTCGCTCGGGAACCGCTGCGCACCGAGCGGGGACCAGGACCGATCGCCGGTGCTCGATCCAGCTGGGTAGAGTTGAGATTCAACCTCTTCCGTCGATCCATGCGAGCCAAGCTCAACGCTTTGCTCGACGAATTCACATTTTCATCCATCGAGAAGGTTCTGGAAAATGTCATCGAAAAATGACGGAGTCCGAGACTACTTCAACCGCATCTCCGACGACTGGGACGCCTTCTACTCCGATGGGAACAGCTTTCGGGACCGCCTGAACAAGGTGTTTCGGCACGCTCTGTACGAGAGATTTCGGCTCACGCTGGACCATTGCGGTGAGATTGAAGGTGCCCGGGTGCTGGATTTGGGCTGCGGTACAGGCCAATACAGCCTCGAGTTTGCCAAGAGAGGGGCCGCACGGGTGCTCGGCATCGATTTCGCCCCATCCATGATCGCCTCCTCGGAACGACTGGCCCAGGAGCATGGTGTCTCCGGCGTGTGCGAGCTCGTCTGTGCCGATTTCGCGAATCACACTCTTGATGAATCGTTCGACATTGTCTTGGCATTGGGCTTCTTCGACTACATCGAATATCCGGAGCCTCTTCTCAAGAAGATCAAAGAGTTGACGGAAAGAACCTTTGTCGCGTCCTTTCCCGAAAACAACCTTCTCTGGCGGATTCAGCGCCGGATTCGATACAATTGGATCAAGGGGTGCCCGGTTTTCGACTATACGCCGGACCTGGTGAGCGACCTGTACGCAAAGGCAGGTTTCTCCGCCGTCAACATTATCCCTATGAAGAGAGGGCTCTTTGTGGTGGCCGAAACTTGAACGGCACGGTGAGGCGGTCATCGGCGCGGGCGAGACATTCCGTCCAGGTCACATGGACTGCCGCATTCTTTGCGGCGGCCTGGATCGTTGTGCCACTGAAAGCCCAGAGTGACGGAAACGCTATAATCTGAAGAAAATCCGAGAAACAGTCGATCGGCGGGAGGTTCGCTGAATTGGAGCAGATATTCGTCTACGGCGCGGGCGGCCACGCCAAAGTGGTCATGTCCGTTATCGAGGCACAGGGTATCTATGGAGTCGCTGTGGTGGCCGACGACAGCCCCGACATGGAGGACCGCGTTCTCTTGGGTCACGATGTGGCCATCGGACGCGAGGGGTTCCTGGAGAAAGCTCGCGCGGAGGGCGTGACCGGCGGAATCATAACCGTGGGTGACAACCGGAGCCGTCTTCTGTTAGCGCTGTGGGCTTCCCGAATGGGCTTGAAACTGGTCACTGCGATCCATCCTTCCGCAATCGTCGGCCCCGGTTGCAGCATCGGTCCAGGATCTGTGCTCATGGCCGGGACGGTGATCAACATCGACACGACCATCGGAAGCTCCGCGATAATCAATACGAGCGCCTCCGTGGATCATGACTGCATCATCGGCAACGGCGTGCATGTTGCTCCCGGATGCCGTGTTTGCGGCGGCGTGATCGTAAAGGAAGGGGCGCTGATCGGAGCGGGGAGCGTGCTCGTTCCCGGAGTGACCGTGGGCCGCGATGCAGTGGTGGGTGCCGGCTCCGTGGTGATCGGAGACATTCCGGACGGCACCGTAGCGGCCGGCAATCCGTGCCGTCCCCTCGGGGAAGGGTCCCGATGAACGGAGGCTCTCCCCGTCGCCGGCTGTGGTTTTTGGTATCGGGTGAGCATGGGGCGGAGCTGTAAGAGCATCTCCGCAGGGCAGCCTCAATGAACCAGGTGTGAGAAAATCACACACTGTTGCGAACGCGTGTGGAAAAAATACATCACAAGTGAGGACTTCTGACATCGGTCAGCCCTATCCGGTGATAAGGCGTAGTCTTCGTTCCCGCAGGATGCTTGACATATACGGGGGGCCGGCCGTCGCATCTTTCTCCCTTCAAGGCAAAATTTTTGCACAATGGTAAAGAAGATAACTCGAAAGTCTATCGGAACAGCGGCGCTGGGCTGAGTGTCAAACACTTAAGTATGCTGACGAATTTTGTGGGGAGGTCATGCCGGGTTTGATGGTACGGTCGTTGCATAACGCTCAAGGTATTGATAAAGTTTCGTTTTGGGGCTATAATCTCTAGGCTTATCGGCCGACGCGCTGCTCGGTCGGCGGATCGAGACGCAAGCGACTGTATTTCCTCGGCTGCCGGTGTCGCTCATGGTGAACTTCCAAACCGGCGGACTCTTCACGTACCGGTAAGAGATCGCATGTAGATTTTCTTTGGGCACGAAAGGCATATACACAATGGATACTGCCAACCACGACTCAAACTCTCTGCGCCGTGGGACGGAAGGCAACGCTCAGATGACCGTGTCCTCCCAGTGGTCCGACCGGAAGAAGGACCAACTTGCCATGGAGGCCCTCTTCGGGCGGCAAGAGGATCGCAAGACCGTTCGGGACTACCTTTCGGCAATTCTGGCTCGGAAATGGGTGGTGGCAATCGTTTTCTCCGTTTTCTTCAGCGCCGCTGTCTATTATGCATATACGGCGACCCCTTATTATGTCTCCCGCGCAACCATCGAAATGGACAAAGGCATAGCGGAAAGCACCAATCTCGGCGACTTGATGCAACTCTACGGGCGATTCGACCTAGCCTATCAAACCCAGATCGAGTTTCTCAAGAGCAAGTATCTGGTGGAGGAATTTCTCCGTCGTCTAAAGAAACGGCAGGCCGACGCCAAGGTCTCGAAGGTCCCCGATTCAGTTGCGACGACTTCCGGGGGGGAACCCAAGGCTGCAGCCAAGAAAGCGGAATCAAAGGAAGCGGCGCAACAGGATCTGGAAGACGAGAGGCGATGGCAGGCTGAGGTCAACGCCGTACGGTCAAAGATTCAGGTGATTCCCGTGCAGGGAACCCAGCTCATAGAAGTTGCCTATGGAAGCAGCGATCCCCTGGTGGCCAGGAACAACTTGCAATTGCTCCTCGATGTGTTCATCGAGCTGAACCGTAGCAAGAAGAGTGAGGTCGCAAGAAATGTGAAGAACTGGCTGCAAAAGGAGCTCGCGGAAAGTAAGAAGCTTCTCGACGCTTCCAACAAAGATCTCCTCGAGTTCACCAAAGAGCACGGCATCGTCCCGACCACCTATCCCACCGAGGTCACGGGTTCTTTCGGTAGGGCCAGTGACAGGTACCTCCGATCGGCTACGGAGAGGATCAACCTTGAGGCCATGGCGCACGGCAGAGAAGACGCACTGTCCCCGGAAGGAACCAAAGAATATCTTCAGGCCTTGAAGCGGCAACTTACGAAACTCCAGGCGCAATACGCGGAAGCGAAGCTGATTTACTCTCCCAACTTCGTCAAAGTGACGCTGTTGAGAAATAAAGTCGAAGCAGTGACGAAATCCATAGCCGACTTGGAGAAGAAGCAACTGGCGTCCAAGTTGGTGGAGGCCAAAGAAAAGGAGCGGGAATCCCTCAATGCTTACGAGAAGAGCAAGGAGCAAGCTATTGGAAAGAGCTCGCTCTCCGTTCAATATGAGATACTGAAAAAGGCCATGGAGGCTAATGCCCAAGTCTATCTTATGCTGTTGAAGAAATCCAAGCAGGCTGAGATGGATCAAGGGGTCATGGGGCAGAACATAATAGTCAGTAGCGAGCCTTCGATACCCGTTGCGCCGGTGAGTCCCAAAAAGAACAAGATCATTGCCGCCGGAGCGATTCTCGGCTTGGTGTGCGGATTGGGATTGGCTCTGGTCCTGCAGATCTTTGACGACACGGTGCAATCGACCAAGGACATTCAAGATCGGCTCAAGATACCTATCCTTGGCGTTGTACCAAGGTTGAAGGGCTCCGGGCGTCACATGAATGTGGATGCAGACGGGACCCCGTACGAGTTCCTGGCGCACCGCTATCCCTCATCACCTTTTGCCGATGCGGTTAGGATCATACAGGACACGGCTTCCTCCCTCCTGCCGGACCCTTCCGACGCCATGATCTGCGTCTCGAGCGCGTTGCCCATGGAGGGGAAGACGCTGCTCTCCGTGGTCATGGGAACGGTCATAGCCTCGGAGGGGAAGCGAGTGCTCATTATTGACGGGGACCTCAGAAAACCCCGCATTCACAAAGTTTTCGGATCGGATGAGATTGCGCCGGGGTTGAGCGATCTCGTCACCGGCAGGTCCGACGAGCTGAAACCGGCCATTCGAGGGTCGAATGTTGAAGGGCTTTACTACATGACGGCCGGCCCGGTACCGGACAATCCGACGGTGCTTTTGAAAAGCGAGCGTATGCAGGAGATCATCGAAGAGTGCAGGAAGATTTTTGATGTGGTCATTGTGGATTCGTCGCCGCTGTTGGGAGTGGTGGACGCCAGGATTCTGTCCGGTTATTCCGATGGACTCATTCTCGTGAGCCGGGCGGGCCACACGCCTCTCGAAATATTGCGGCAGGCGAAAGATGCCATTCAGGAGAGAAACGGTCGTTTGTTGGGAATAGTGCTCAACATGGCGGATCAGAAGTCCGACGGTTATAGTCGTTACTACCGCAAATATTACTACAGCAAGAGTGACGCCAAGCAGGCCGTATGAGTTGGACCGCTGTGAGGATGAAAGTCGTTTCCGAGGCAGGTTTCCTCAATTGACCGCTTCCCGGGTAAATCTGTCGCCTTTTGCGCCCTCCGCGTGCTCGATTCCTTGCCGGCTCTCCCAAACCTAAGCGGAAGGCGCGAACGAAGTACCTCCCTCCATGAACGCTCCGGCATTGCGGCCTGGTCATCACAAGGGAGCTGGGAACATGCATAACTCGGGAGAGGACAGGCTCGGGAACCGACTGAAAGATGTTGTTGTCGCATGGTTCCCGGCACTGGTCTGCTTCGTTCTCATCCCCTTGGCGGTCTATCTCCCCAACCAAAGGGAATACGACTACGACGTGACGGTCATTCTTCCTTTCTTGGGAGCGGCCCTTGCTGCCTTGGTCCTGCTCTCCCCGCTGGCCTTGGTTCGGTCGTCACTCAGGACGAAAATCGCCATCATACTTTTTTACCTCGGGGCGTTCGTTGCGCTTTCGGATATTCTCGCACCTGCGCCGCTCACCCTGTTGGAAGATTACTCAAAGCTCGACTTTTTGGACGAGCCTCTCCGTCTGACGCTGATCCAACTTGCCTTGGCGGTTGGGCTGTTGATCTGTCTGTGGAAGCTGCCGGGCTGGATTGTCCGAGAAGTGGCTTTCATTCTCGTGCTGGGGGTTTTGGTGTCCGAAGGGGCTACGGTAGCGGTAAACCTCTCATGGCGGTCCAATTTTACTTCGTTGGGAGTCCGTGCGCACCCGACGGTGAAGGAAGACGTCAGGCAAAAGGCACCGGCCAAAACGGGGAACATCTATCAATTGATCTTCGACGGGTACAGCAGTTGCAAGTTCCTTCAGGCAGCGGAGCGTTTGGGTAAAGAAAAGAGCTTTGAGGGATTTACCTTTTTCCGAAGGGCCCGTTCGAGCTACATATATACGCCGCTCTCTTATGCCAACTTCATGACCGCGAGCCTATTTGACGGTCGCTCGCTCCAGGGATGGCAGGACCGGGCGCTGGATTCGGGCCTTGTGGAAAAACTGTACCAATCCGGGTACACAATATGGTTCTATCCCGTGGGTCTGCGGTACGTGCACAAGAGAGCCGGCCATGTGCGGCCGCCCGACGAGAAGGCCTGGTTGAACACCAATTTCCTCCGGGTCTGTGTCATCCGGATAGCGCCCAATCCGATACGCCAGGAGACCAACTCGATCCTCCGGGACATGGCCGGCGCATGGCGTGAGGAGGAGGAACGGTCGCCCGAGCGGGACGCCGGAGGTCCGGCCGCACGGGAGAGTGCGCCGGGTGTCGGACGGTGCTGTTCATCGATGGCGGACCTTCTCAGAGATGAGACCTCTCGCCCCGCTCAGGGACAATACGTCTACTTTCACATCATGCTGCCTCATCCGCCGCTGCTCTATGATTGCCAATGCAATCCCTCCTCCCGTGCGACGTATGAAGACAACGCATGCTGCGCCGCACGTCTCATGGCGGAGTTCATTCAGCGCCTCAAAGATCTGGGGAGATTTGAGGATTCCCTTATCATTCTCCAGTCGGATCACGGCTGGCAACTGGAAGGAAACGAGTGCGTCGGAGCCGATTCCGGCGACATCCCGCCTGAAGTGGCCCGGACCGTCACGGCCTCGACCAACGGAGCCCTGACCCCAAAGGAGTTTCTGGACCGCACACACCCTCTGCTCCTGGTCAAGCCGCCCCACGCACGGGACCGGTCGCTGATCCTGTCGTCCGTTCCCGCACAACTGAGCGACATCCCTGCCACCGTGTGCGATCTGGAAAGCATTTCGGGCGGATTCCCCAGAGGGAGGAATCTGTTCGGCCTCGGACCGGAGGAGCTGCGAGAGGCTCACTTCTTCTCCGGGTACAAGCAAGCGGGAAAGAATGGAGGAGTATTGGTGCTCGGCAAGCATGTTGTCAGCGGCCGACTCGGGCATTTCTCCTATACGAACGGTACCGGATGGAAGGTGTACCCCGACATGCCCGTTCGTTCAGGCACCGGCTGGTTTTCTCACTGAATGCCTCACCGGGTGACCGATTCACTCCGTCCTTCCCCACCGCGGCCGTACAACCTCCATTTTCCCGCAGACTTGATAGGATTGAAGGGAGGCGGTATATCTCCCCGGCCTAAGGGAGCCGAACCGCGAACAAGAACGTAATCGACCGCCATATAGTGGGGGTCGAAGGATTTTGATGCCCAGGCCCATTCCTTGAAATAGGGAAGGTACGATCCCTCTTTCTTTCTTCTCACCGGGGGTGCGAAATCAATCAGATCCACGATGCGAAATGTCGCCACACCCTGAGTCCAGACGGTGTAATAGCTCGGAAAATGAAAGTAGATCGGTTTACCCCTGAATTTGATGTCGTAAATGAGGGCACCGAGGGTTTTGCGGTTTGAATCTTCCGGAAAGAAGCTGCGGTTAAACGAGGCGTTCCTGGACTCGAAATCCCTGAAATAATCGGACCATAGCGTGAAGTGCAGGAGACAGGCAATACAAACCCACAGAACCTTGACCCTTTCGTTCTTCAAGGGGGCTGCAACACCGGCGAGGATGAGGCCGGCCAGGAAAAACATAACAGAGAAGCGCGGATAGAGGATCTGGAAATTAAATATCTCGCCGGGCAACGCTACGAAACAGACAAGCGACCACCCCATGAGAATAAGAATCGGAGCCGATCGCGACCGGGCCCATGCTAAGACCTGAGCAGCCAGGGCGGCCGGCCTTGTTGCGGATGAAATCCAGGGTACTGCCAGGAGGAGGGAGAAGACGGCCGCGACAATGCATCCGTTAATGCCTTTGAAGAGAAAGTAGTTGTCGAAAACGAACAATCGCAACCGCCCCGCCAGTGATGGGAAGTAGCTCCGCCGGTAGTAGGCAAACAAGGATGACAGGAAACCCGGACCGGCTTCCGTGGAAACCTCCCGGTTTTGCCACCAGATAACGATCAGCACTGCCACGGGGACCAATACGACGAGAGACCTTGACAAATCTCTCGGCGATTTGCGGTGACAAAGGAGACAACAGAGCACAAAGCCGCTTACTGCAAAGACCGTTGCCAGTGCGTGAATTAGGAAGAGGAGCACGAACAAAGCGGTAAGCGCTGCGCCGACAAGGAGCCCGGGTCTATGGAGATGATCGATGGTCAGAAGGAAGATGATGAGGCTCACCGGGATAGAAAGAGTGAAGCCGGCAAATCCCCACGAGACGCTCAGATTATAGAGCAGTAGGAAGGAGAGTAGTCCGTACCAGAGGTCCCCGTTCAGCTTTCTTATCAGCAACAGAACCGAGAGGGGCAGGAGTACGACGTACAGGGAGTAGTAGACGCGGTTTGCGAGCTCCACGGTTGGAAAAACATCCGAGCTGCAGAAGAGCAGGTGGAGCACATTGGGGCGGAACAGAAAAGATCCTACGCTGAAGAACTCGGCAAATCGATTGGTCGGTTGCCCGATGTACCGTATGATGGTGCTCGTGGCGAGATGATCGGGAAGGTCGATGAAGGGAAAAACCTTGACCGTCCATACCAGGATCAGGTGGGCTCCCACGAGGGCCGCGAACAAAGCGAAGAAGCAGTAATCGCAGCTTTTCGAATCAAGATTTCGGGAGGCTGGTTTTTCCGACGGACTCATCTTCCCTTCAAAGGCCTACCGGTCCCGCCTTAAGGAGACCACGTGAGCCGAGGGGATTCCTCTCTTGTCTCCCCGGGAAGGGTGCCTCCCATTCTTTGGCGGGCATTCGCGCTCATAATGCCCCTTGGCCCGGCCAAGAGCCTTTTCGGCAGCTTCCTCTACGGGACGGGTCTCACGCGTTTCAAGTCCTCGGCCAACCCGGAGCACGTGTCGGCCAAGTCTTCTACGGTCTTGCAGTTCAAGGCATCCCGGAACACCCGGCTTACCGCATTGAGCAGGGCAACCTGCCGGACGATCCTCTCTTCCTGCTGTTTTCTCTCGGTTATGTCTCGCAACGTGGCAACGTAGGCCGGCACACCGTTCCAATCCGTCAACTGGACTCGCATTTCGGCGACACCCGGTTCCAATCCCGGTCGGACTATTCCTACTTCGGCTATGTTCCCCGGTTCCAGCGGAAGCGTGAACTGGGACCCAACGAGGGACTCGCGCGACCGGCCGAACATCGTGGCGGTCGCCGGATTCGCGTAGAGCACCGTCCCGTTTTCGTCCACGAGGAAAATACCGTCTCCGCTATGTTCGACAATACTGGTGAAGTTCGCACTGTTAGCCCGATGCTCCTCTTCAACTATTTTGCGCCGGCTGATCTCCAGCGTGAGCAATTCCTGAGTCTTGAGCAGCTCGTCAGTACTCTCCTCCACCTGTCGCTCCAGTTGGGTTTTCGCCAACTGCATCACCGCCTGGTCGTATTTGGTCTGGGTGATGTCTCGAACAACAGTCAAAATGATGTGCGCACCCGACGGGTCCGTGGTGGCATTACAATCGAGCAGTACGTCAATGATTTGCCCGTCTTTCTTCACGTATTGGCACGAAATGTCTCTTGCAGATTCACCGACCCACAGTCGCATCACCAACTCGGAGAAGTTTTTCTTGCCGGCATCCGAAGACATAAAGAAATCGGCTTTCTGCCCCAGGGCCTCCTCTCTGCTGTAACCCAACTCCTCCAGCCACCTGGGGTTGGCGTCCGCGATGCGGCCGTCCCGGCCTATGATCTGAATCATCACGGGAGAGTGCTCGTAAATGTGGCGAAAATTTTGGGTACCGGCCCTGAGAGGCGCCTCGGCAACCATACGTCTTTCTTCCAATCCGA
Source organism: Desulfomonilaceae bacterium (assembly GCA_041741735.1). Lineage (GTDB taxonomy): Bacteria > Desulfobacterota > Desulfomonilia > Desulfomonilales > Desulfomonilaceae > JBGSJS01. Next base: position 64,218 of record JBGSJS010000120.1, read on the forward strand.
TGGCACTCGCTATGAGCCTCATCAGGACCTTGTCCACGGGGATAGGGACGAAGTTTCGCCTGAAAAAGACGCAGAGGGATCCGATGTTCTTGCCTGCAGAGTTGACGGGACAGCCCATGTAGGTCTGGAGATCGTACCGGATGGCATTGGGGTCCGTCATGCCATAGAGGTTTTGTCGAAGGTTGGGTATGACCGTTACGTGATCCTGGTCCGCTTCGATCAATTCGTAACAGACGAAGGCGTCGGGCGTCTCTCCGTGGGTGAAGCTCTCGGGGAAGTTCCATTTGCCCACAGAGCGGAGCATGCCCTGTTCCAGCCGATTGTAAAGTGCGCAGGCCCCACCGAAAAGCTCGCCTGCAAGGGCTGTGAGCCTCTTGATATTTTCGTACGGATCCGCCCCCAGCTCGCGAAAACATTTCGACACCATGATGAGCTTATCGGGTGCGGATCTCGCTTCCGCCCGTACTGCGTGCAGCTCCGCGTCGAGGGGTCGATTCTCCCGAGAGTTATCGTTCGCGTCCTCTTTGGATTTGTCGGATGGGGTCATGAGATGGCCCTGGTTGGATGGGATGCGGTGAGCACGTTGTCGTCCCGCAAGATCCCGGACGGTTTACATCAATCGATTTTAGTTGAGATGAAGGGTAAAGTCAAAATACAATTATTGGATCCGTTTAACCGGAAGCCGGACAAGCCCTCTCTGCGGTGGGACCTCGGCGGCCTTGTGTGGCTTACTTCCAGGGAGGTCCTCATTTGTGGTTCGATTGCTCACTGTAAGACACGGCAGAGGGTTATCCGAGCGCCATCCGGGCACTCATGAGACGGCTGGGATGCATGGAGAGAACGTGCTCGAGTGCGAAGAGGAAGAAGCCACTACGGCAAGTTTCGCAACCACTGAGGAAACGGCCCGTGCCGTGAAAGGGGATGTGGACAAAGTCCCACCCGCCGATTACATCGGATATATTACCCCGCGCACCTACCCGGGGGCATTGGCCAACACCCCGGCCGGATTCCTCGAATAGCCGCGGGGGGTTGAACGGGGTTTGCGTTGAGTTTTGTTGCACCAAGTTCGGGACCGTCTCTCGCAACGGAACCGTTCCATCGGATAAAATGGCGGAATTTCCTCGCTATCATCCTCTGAGAGCTCTCCTACGCGTTTCCGCGTCTGCCGCAGATACACGCCTAGAGGTGCATACCCAGTCCCCAGGCCGTTTGGCAGGCGGCTTGGAAGCAGCATGTGCCCTTCGTGTACTCAAGCGCGTTTGCGTCCTGGGGCAGCGTACGGTGCGATCCATCGGCCCACTCCATGACTACGCCGTCCGGAGTACGGATGTACCAGACCTCTGACCGGTGGCCGTTCTCACAGACCACAGGCCGGCGAAAAGCAGTTGATTCAGCAGCGTCGATTCTCATCGGGTCCTCGCTTTCTCGGCACACTCAGTATACCACGAATCCGGCAGCCGGATGAGACAAAGTGTGTTACGCTTCTGTTAGGCTTCGTCCCGCGTTATGGTGGAGCGCCTTGAAAATTGCGGGAAACGTAAAGAGCTTTGGGGTCATCACGAGGCCAACCTATAGCATCCTGCGCTCCACTATCGGGTCAGCCATAAGTCTCAAGGAGGCGCCGCCAATTCTGGAAAAACTGCGGCGGTCTCCGGCGACAATGTTGTCAAAGGCCCATTGACCTTCAACTCCAAGAATGCCGCGGATTTCAATGAGCGACACTATAGGTAAAGCTTTCGTTCATGCCGCGGACCGGCCGTCCCGGGAGAGTCCGACACCCGGCTCCCTTGTCGACCTGAAGACCGGGTGTTGTGGACTTCCGCAGAACTTGCCGGCACGAATCTCCTTGACCGAGCTTCTTTCCTTCGGGGTCTTATGGCCCCCTGTCAGCGCGCATTTCCTCGAGATCACGAGCACAAAGAAGTCAACGATACGAAATCCTTCAGCCGGCACTGCTACGCCCACTCCGGACTTGCGGAGTCGGCGCGATCTGCCGACGAGGCTCTCTCGAGGGAATTCGGCGCAGCCGAGACACTACTCCGGCTCACCCATGAATCTTCTTGAGGAGCCACGCCATATTCTTCCCCAGATTTGCCGCCGTGCTCATCCCCTCCTCGTCCTTTTCCACTTCTCCTTTTTCCCTACCGAAGGCCACGTTCCAGTACGAAGAGCCCGGGACGATCATCTGATTAATGAAGAAGAAATGGTTGATGGAATCAAATGCGTGGATGGAACCGGCCCGCCGAGCCACGACCAGGGCCGCGCCCACTTTGCGTTGAAGCATATCTCCGTTTGCCCGGGAGACCATGCCGGAGCGGTCGATCAAGGCCTTCATCTCGGAGGTGATATCGGCGAAGTACGTGGGAGAGGCCAGCACGATACCATCAGCATCCAGCATCTTTTCGATGTATTCGTTCACGTCGTCTTTATCGACCGCGCACCGCCGGTTCTTTTTCTCCATGCACTTGAAGCAGGCAATGCAACCGTGCACCTTCTTGCCGGCAAGTTGCACCAGTTCGGTCTTTATGCCTTCCGCCTCAAGCTCGGCAAGACATTTCTTCGCGACCAGAGCCGTGTTCCCGTCTTTCCTTGCACTACCGTTGAATGCCACCACCTTCATTCTCTCACCCTCCTTGATCACTATCTGTTTTTCGTAGCTCCTGATTCTTCGGTCGATCAATGCGGTCCGGAGCAGTCGGCCGTCCCACGGGTACGAGACACCATCCAACTGTCCCCAAACGGTCTATTGGAGATGGTTTCTCAAGAGCAGAGCGCCGCCGTTTCGTTGCCGTCGGAACTCCCCATGGCATTTGCCGCTACCTGCATACCTGAGACGCGGCGGGGAGGTTCTCCGATTCCCGGCAAGTCAAAATAGCCTCAATTCCCGTGACGTCGGGTTACCTACCAAATAATTCCTATTGCGTTCTTTTTCTCGCTCACGAAAAAGCATTCCTCTCTTCAGAATTTCCAGTATCCGGTCTCCCCGGCTTCATCCGAGACAAGAGAAGCCAACCATTCCGGAGGCTTGGCTTGCTCTCCGGATGCTCCATATTTGAATTGCCACTGAAGGAACGTGAAAGCGGCATCGTCTATGTCCTCGGGGATGAGCTCCTCCGGAATGCTCGTGGCAACTGCAACGATCCGCATGGGCAGGCTCATATCCCATCCGTCTTTAATTGCCCGAACCAGGCAGCCGGTCTGCACGACCCAGAGAAATTTATCCTTCTTCGACATGCACGTGCTCCGGCACGGTTTCTCATTTGACGCCTCGGAAAGACCCAAGGTCGAAACGAGTCCGAAGGGCGGTCTTTGGAGGAGCTCGCCTCGGCCACTTAGTCACGGTCGACGAGCTTCCTGTCCTTGATTGCGGCCGATCGTGCCTCGGCTTCCCACAGACCGCAGCGGTTCTCATCCGGACTTATTCTTCCGCACGATGCAATAGTGGAGCGCTTTGAAAATTGCGGGAAGCAAAAACCTGGGGTTATCGGGAAGCCTGTGGACAGCCTCCTGCGCTCCGTTATCGGGTCTGCCATAAGTCTCAATCTGTCGCCGCTATGCCGGAAAAATCGCACCGGTCTCCGGCGGAGACGTCGTCGAAGACTCATCGGCCTTGAATCCGAAGAATGCCGCGAATTTCGATGAGCGAAACTGTAACAAGTTACCCGCCGGGTGTCAATAGAGGAAAACCGGCTTTTATAGCCGTTATTTCTCTACATGACCATAGCCCTTGCAATCAGTCGATGTGGTGGAATCCGTCGGCTGAGGGTCCTTTTCTTTCATTTCTCTGATTGTGCGGAGAAGCGAGCAGGGCTTGCTCTATTCTCCGGTGTGCGATCATCCAGGTCAGGGGAACGAAGAGCAGCAATCCCAAAGGCCAGATTGGGCCCGAGAGGCAGAGGAGATTGAACAGGGCATGCATGCCTATAGCCATCAGCAGGCCGGTCCGGATCAGTCTACTTCGTCTACGAGGAGGTGCAAATTTTGCGAATCCAAGGGCGAACCCCCACATGCTTGACCAGAGTGCGTGACCCGGCACGCTGAGCAAGGCCCGCAGAATGGTAACCGTTGCCACGTTGCCCGTCCCTCTGTTGTATTGATCGAGCACGTAGAGGACATTCTCAAGTGAAGCAAATCCTAATGCGACAGCGGAAGCATACACGATGCCGTCAATGGGCTCGTCGAATTCGGCCTTTCGGAATACCGTGAAGCGTACTACGGCAAACTTCAGTAATTCCTCCACTATCGGAGCGACCATCACCACGGAAAATAATGTGGAGATCTTCTCGAAGGGAGGTTCCACTATGGCCGCGGGAATTACCGCCACCATGCCCAGAATGAAACAGTCTCGTATGAGACGGAGAGGCTCGGGCTCAAATTTGTCTTTCTTGAAGAAATACCACGTCCAGAACAATCCGGGAGTCAAAGACAATACCAGTATAATTACTGCATCCACGATAGCCTGTTTCTCCGTTCGGTCTCCGGTCCGCATGCCTCCGGTATGACGTTAGCCCCGGAAGGCGTGTTGCATGGCCGGAGAGTCTCTCCCGATTTTCGGTGACGCTCCGGATTCTTCGAAATCTCAAGCCCGGGAGAAGCGTCGTCCGGTGGGTCGATCGAGCTGCTCGCTCGGTCGGGACGCAGAGGCCCCTTTCCCTCCCGATTATATGCCGGCGTCTCTTCACCGGGTGCGGAATCAACGAGTTGTCGGCGGAATACGGCGTCCGGTCAGAGCCCTGCGCCTGCCGTCGAGACTCCGGCGAGCGGTTTCCCGGACGGCCGTTCCCGAACTGAACTCCGGACACGACCATGACGGCTCCGACCGGCGCTAAGGTTGACGGTCACACTGAACGTCCCCACACGGTCGGCATTCACTTGTGCACAAGGCCTTGCCCTCGGCACTCTTGCGGATATGGACCGGGCGATCGATTTCGTCCCAAGATATGCCCACGCGTCGGCAGTGTCAACGACATTACCAATGATTATATTGGAGCGCTTTGCAGACTGCGGGAAACGAAAAGAGCCTTGATGTCATGGGGACCCTTTGGATAGCCGCTACCGCTCCACTATCGGGTCTGCCATAAATCTTGAGCAGGCGCGACTAATCTTGAAAAGACTGCACCGATCTCCGGAGACAATGTTGTCGAAGACTCATTGGCCTTCAACTCGAAGAAGGTCGCGGATTGCAGTGAGCGGCACTATAGAAGCGGACGGATCAGGATACATGCGTATTGCCGTGGGAAACGGAGAGACATTTTGTGCCGTAAAGCCGACCAAGAGCGTTGAATTCTTTCGCCGGTTGGAATACCTTCCTGTGAAGCAGGCTCTTCCGTTCCGGCCTGCATTCCTGAAACAACTCGGCAGGCTCGACCTGCCAAGCCTGCACAGCCCCGACCCAGAGAAACGAATGACGACAGGGGCTGGGAGGATATCGCCATGATGGCCAAATCCCATTTCTGGGTCGTCTGCGACGCAGTAGACTACATTCAGCGGTGTGGTAACCCGACACAGAAAGCGGCGCTTCAGACCTTCCAACTGGCATACGGGGAACGTGGCTCCGTTGCCGAAATCCCGTCGCACCGAACCGCCGTAGCCCATCTCGTGGGGTACGAGGCTTGGCACACGGACAAGTTCGGCGATTTGGCCATTTCCATGCGGACCTTTCCCCGCGGCAACCGCCGCGAAGCCGTCGGCATCGGCTTCAACATGTTTACGGCTTTCAATCACTTCATCAATCCTTATCCGGAGACCGACGGTCCGTGGCCGGGAGCAGGCGGTTACTCGTACAATAGCTCGTCCATGCGGGGTTTTGACTCCTTGGTCGTGACCGGCATTTCACGCTATTTGCAGGGGCTTGTGGACGTCGAAAAGTCCCTGGTGCTGGACAGGATCAGACCGCGATGGACAGGCGGTGAAACCGCATGGGATGAAAACTTCAGCAAAGGATTGAACGACACCCGATTCGCCCCGTGGAACGTGCTGGCCGGCACCTATTACCGGCTGCTGCTCCGGCATCACCATGACCCCCTGGAGGTGCGAGGTCCCAACTCCCACATCGTCGGCCTGCAACTGCTGGGGCCCGTGGCCCACGCCGTGACGGATTGTTGTTCGGTCCAGCACGTGCGCTCGACGCTCGGTTTCGGGCACTCCGTCTGGGAGAATTACATCAAGGCAAAGGTGTACAACCGCCAAATCAAGACCGATCCCGATTTGGTGGGAAGATTCTTATTGGAAGAACCCTTTGTCCGGCCCGACGACCGACTTTCGGACGGCCCGCTGAAAGGGCGATTCGATTTAGAGGGGTTCCTCCGCGGACTGAGCATGAGAACCGCTCATCGGCTTGAAGAGTCCACCCGTATGACCTGGAAGCAACTGTGGAAGGCCGAAGGCAAGTTCTGGCGGCGGTACCTGACGGGCTCCACCATGCGGGACGATGCGCAGTACCTCTACAACATGGCGGTGGCAGGCACGGTTCGCCTCCTTGAGAGGAGCTGCGGCGACCTCATCGCCGAGGAAGTGGTCGATCCGAGCACGGGCCTGGTCGACCCCGGAAAGATGCCCGACCTTAAGCGCATCCAGGACGAGCACCCTGAAATGCCCTCGAGAAGGAGGGGCCCGGAGGACGTGCCTTCGGAGGAAGTGATGTCTGTGCCGTTGTCGGCTGCTGAGGACTTGCTCGGGTTCGTCCCCATCGGCGAGACCCACCTTACCGGTCAGCTCAAGTCGGCCGTGGAGGCCCTCGCTCCGGGAAAAGACGGTCGATCGGATGCAAGGCACGCCGAAGCTCTGCTGAAGGATGTGGAGTGGTCGTTGACCGACCAATACAGACGAATGGAACACGAGACCGGAGGAAAGTTTTCACCTCTGTCGGTGCGAGAGAGGATTCCTCTGGATTCGGACCTGAGCGCTCACTTCGGTACCGGCACGTTTCGGCTTCCCTCGGAGAAGGAGTGCGACGACCCGGAATCTCTGGAACAGTACATAGACCTGAGCGACGCGCACGCCTACAGAGCGGGCAAACTGGAGCTCACCCAGAGGGTGGCGGCCCTGAGACACCTGCACAACCAAGCGCTTCAAGCCGGTGAAGAGGAGACGGCGGCCACCTTGGAACGCCTCGCCGGGGACCTCGAAGCCGTCAGGGGAGCCCAATGGGCCGACTTTTCGGAAAGCTTCGAGCTCTCGCCCGGGAGGCGGGTCGGTGAGGAAAACGGAGCCGTTCAGGCCGCCGAGACCAACATGTCCAAAGGACTGATCGCCCGGATGGTCGATCGCCTTTCTTTTTTCTTCGAGGTGCCGGTCACGGCACTTGCAACGGCTGCAGCGGTGGCACTGCTGCTCATTTTCGTGTATCCCAGGGGAATGCCCGAACAAGTTGTGGGATTGAGCACAGAGACCTGGAAGAAACCGCACAAACTGAAACTGATGGGTGCCGGGAAACTGGTGCCCAAAGCTCCGGAGACTCCCGCTCCTGCCAAAGTGCATGCCGCTGTGCTCATTCAGTTCAAGTATTTTGGGGATTCACTCAACCAAAAGCTGGTAAATGAGGCGTACCACGCAGTTGCACCCACGCGGGCAATCAGGGCTAAGTATGACGTGCTCGATCCGGCCAAGATGAAAGAGCTCCTTGCCGGAGAAAAAGGTACGAAGGTTACGGCCAAAGCCGCCACGAGCAAGCTCCATAAGCAAGCCGGGGTAAATCGGATGCTCGTTGTGACCGTTGAGGCTCACGGTCGAGAGTTCAACGTGAGGAGCCGGGTGACGGACCCGGAGACCGGGTCGTCGAAGGTGGTGCTCAGTCGCAAGAATGTGTCGAGAGCCGAGTTGACCTCCGTGCTCGGGGAATCCGCGAAGCTCGCTTTCCCTCCAGACTGACGCCGATGTGCGTTCAAGAGCCTCGTTCAAGGATCAAAACGGTTGCTGTTTCGGGAAAGTCTGTTACGTAGAGGACCCCTGCATGTTGGAAGAACTCGATCCGCTCATTGCCGGAGGACTGACCGAAGAGGAAGCCGCGAGACGTCTGGCGACCGAGGGCTACAACGAGCTTCCGTCGACGAAACCTCGCAGCATCTTCGCCATTGCCATGGACGTGGTGCGAGAGCCGATGTTCTTGCTCCTGGTCGCTTGCGGTCTCATCTACCTGACCCTGGGAGACCTGAAGGAAGCTCTCATTCTCATGGGCTTCGTCTTCGTGGTCATGGGAATAACTCTCTACCAGGAGCGCAAGACCGAACGGGCCCTTGAAGCACTCCGGGACCTGTCCAGCCCCAGAGCCCTCGTTGTCAGGAACAGTGTGCTGAGACGCATCCCCGGCCGCGAAGTCGTCCGCGGAGATGTCATCGTCTTGTCCGAGGGCGATCGTGTTCCTGCGGACGGGGCCTGCCTGACGTGCACGAATCTCTCGGTGGATGAATCGTTGTTGACGGGGGAATCGGTTCCCGTACGCAAGATTCAGTGTGCAGCCATACCAACCGAGGCAGGGTGCCCGGGCGGGGACGACCTGCCGTTCGTCTATTCGAGCACGCTGGTGGTGAAGGGGCAGGGCGTGGTCAGCGTGACCGCCACTGCCATGAACACCGAAATCGGCAAGATCGGCCGGGCCTTGCAGACCACCAAACCCGAACGAACTCGATTACAAAGAGAAACGAGCCGGCTGGTACGGAATGTTGCCGTTTTCGGATCGTGCCTCTGCGCAGCCGTGGTGCTCATCTACGGATTCACGAGAGGGGATTGGCTCCACGGGATACTTGCAGGTATCACGTTGGCCATGGCCTTACTGCCCGAGGAATTTCCGGTGGTCATGACCATTTTTCTCGCTCTGGGCGCGTGGCGCATCTCCCGAAAGAACGTGCTGACACGGAGAGTTCCGGCGGTGGAGACCCTGGGGGCGGCCACGGTGCTCTGCGTGGACAAGACCGGAACCCTGACCCTCAACTGCATGAGGGTAAGCAGACTATATGCCGGGGGACAATTCTGCGACGTGGACCACAATGGCCCCGGGGAGTTGCCCGATGACTTCCACGAGCTGGTGGAGTTCGGCATACTCGCCGGTCAGAGGGAGCCGTTCGACCCCATGGAAAAGGCATTGCGTGAACTGGGGGAGAACGGCCTCATCGATACCGCGCACCTGCATGACCATTGGACTCTTGTCCGAGAGTACCCGCTGTCGGAAAAGCTCCTCAGCCTCTCCCACGTTTGGAAATCCTCGGCAAACGAGGCCTATGTCATAGCCGCGAAGGGCGCGCCGGAAGCTATTGCGGATCTGTGTCATTTCGACGAGGCGACCACCGAAGCGCTTGTGGAAAAGGTGCATCAGATGGCCGACCGCGGATTGCGCGTGCTCGGAGCGGCCAAGGCATCGTTCGTACATTCCGACTTACCCGGCGAGCAGCACGACTTCCCGTTCCGGTTTCTCGGCCTGATAGGTTTTTCGGATCCCGTCAGACCCGGCGTCCCTGCAGCCATAGCCGAATGCCATGAGGCAGGGATTCGGGTCGTCATGATAACGGGCGACTATCCGGGAACAGCTCTCAGTATCGCGTCCCAAATCGGCATCTCAAACGTCGGCGGCTGCATCACGGGCCCCGAATTGGATGCTATGGACGATGGGGAATTGCAGCGCCGGATAGGAACGGTCAATCTCTTTGCCAGAGTGGTGCCCGAACAAAAGCTGCGTCTCGTCAACGCCCTCAAGGCCAACGGTGAAGTCGTAGCCATGACCGGCGACGGCGTGAATGACGCCCCGGCTCTGAAGTCGGCGCACATCGGCGTTGCCATGGGAGGCCGCGGTACCGATGTGGCTCGGGAATCGGCAGCCCTAGTCCTGCTGGACGACGATTTCTCGTCTATTGTCGGGGCCGTGAGAGTGGGGAGAAGGATTTTCGACAACCTCAAGAGGGTCATGGCATACATTTTTGCCATTCACGTGCCCATAGCCGGGATGTCGCTGTTGCCTATCCTCTTCAAATGGCCCCTGGTATTCTATCCGGTTCACATAGCGTTTCTGGAGCTCATTATAGACCCGGCCTGCTCGGTGGCCTTCGAGGCGGAGCCCGAAGAGGAGGACGTGATGAAGCGTCCTCCCCGGGATCCCGGAGAGCCGTTGTTCGGCATGGAGATTCTCGGTCTGGGACTTTTGCAGGGCTTGAGCGTGTTGGTAATCGTGCTCGGGGTCTACGTCATCACGTTGCATGACGGCAGGGGAGCCCAGGAGGCGAGGGCCCTCACTTTCACGGCTCTGGTGATGGCAAATCTCGGGCTGATCCTCGCCAATCGATCGTGGACTCACGTCATCCTGGCAACACTGAAACGCCCCAACCCCGCGGTGTGGTGGGTTATAGGGGGGGCCTTAGGATTGCTTGCCCTGGTGCTGTACGTGCCTTTTCTCCGCGAACTGTTTCAATTCAGCACACTGCACGCGGACGATCTCTTGCTCTGTCTGGGTGCCGGAGTGGTGAGCATCACGTGGTTCGAGCTTTTGAAGGTCTTTCGCAATCGAAAGAAATCCGCGCAGGCCCCCGGTCGCTGATCTCTCTCCCAGCTCTCCGCATCCGACCTGAATTTGTGAGCACGGCAGACGGGCCACCCGAGTGTCGTGCAGCCGCTTCAAGACTTGACTCCATGGTCGTGGGGTCCCCTTCTGCTTGTTGGAATTGCTTGATCGTGACTTTCGTCTTGCGGTTGAGATCCATCCTGAGTCGAGCCGCTAAGCTTGCTCCGGTTCAGCAGCCAATCTGAAACAATTCCCACTTGGCAGGTCTGCCTTGGTAGTATAGAAATTGGCATGAGCATGTCTCCGGGTCCGTTGAGCACTGCAATTTGGGAAATTTTCCGTTCGTCAATCGGTCTTGCGCTGTCCTTTGCGGACTCTCAAGGTCCGATGGGGCTACAGCCTCAGAAGCCCGCCACCAATTATGAGACCTCGGGACACAGGAACCGGGGGAACCGTCTCTCCTACGCAACGACTGCGAATGGGGTGACAACACCCATAGGGTGATGTCTGCCTGTGTGTGACCGGAGAGACATGCTTTCTTTGAGGCGAGCAACCCTCAGGACGCGGCGGTGGTTGCCTCCGGACCTGTAAAGGAAATCGGCATAGGCTGGGCCGGTGGCTACATTCGTCGTGCGGCAGCCGAGAAGACTTTCCGTTTCAGATGAGGAAGGAGAGAGGGCTTGGGCATTGGAAATAGGCTTGTTCTGGTCGCGTCTACTCTGGTGTGTCTTGCTGCGGTGTGCGCCCATGCGGTCGAACCGGTCCGGATCGGGGTGTCGATTGGATTGACGGGACGATACGCGCCGATGGGAAACATGTACGCCAAAGGCCTCCAGCTCTGGGAGAAGGAGATGAATAGCAAAGGCGGCCTTCTCGGTCGCCCGCTCATACTTGCGGTATATGACGATCGGAGCTCGACCAGTGAGGCGAGGCGTATCTATCTGGAGATGCTTTCCCAAAAGCGGGTGGATTTCGTTTTTGGGCCCTATTCGAGCGCGAATTCCAAGGCGGTTGCAGATATCGCGGAACAATACAGGTATCCCACTCTTTTCCCTATGGCCTCTTCCAACGCTGTATGGGCAGTAGGCAGGAACTATGCATTTGGTATCATGACATTGGAACGCCATTCCGTGGGCACGGTTTTCACGTTTCTCGCCAGACATGGAATTCAGAAGGTCGGCATGCTGGTAGACGAGAGCCTCTTTCGAATGGGCGCTCCCAACGAAGGCTTCAAATGGGCTCGCCGACTGGATTTGCAAATAGTCTTGCACGAGGCGTGGAATCCGGCCTCCCTTCTGGAACAACTTCGGCGGGCTCGGGAGCTTGAAGTCGAGGCCCTTCTCGTATGGGGCTACATGGAGCAGGCAATTAGTACTAGGCAGGCATTGGAGGAGATTGGATGGCGTCCGAGGTTGTTTTTCTCGCAAGCATCTCCGGCAGTACCGGAATACCGTCGGATACTCGGACCGTCGGCCGATTACACTGTCGGGACGTCCATCTGGGAGCCCGATGCGTCGAAACACTATCCCGGGAGCAAAGAGTTCGCTGAGGCCTTCTTCCGGCAATATGGGATTCAGCCCACCTATCATGCGGCCATAGGCTTTGCCGCAGGAGAGATCCTTGCCCAAGCAATAACTCGGGCAGGATGCCTGGATCGTGAGCGAGTTCGCGACTCGCTCTCCACACTGGACACCGTGACTCTTATCGGGCGCTATGGAGTGGACTCGAGGGGCATGCAGGTCCGTCAACGGCAGTTGATCATTCAATGGCAGAACGGTGAGAAGAAGGTGCTCTGGCCCGAGCCGATGAGCAACGGTAAGCTCTTGTTCCCTGGGGAGACGAACCGATGAGCATCTTCAAGAGACTGAGTTTCCGGATGACCGTGCCGATTCTCTTGCTGTCGATCTTTCTGTGGTTCGTCTTGTATCTCTTCGTGCTTGAAACTATTGGAGATTTTTCCAGAGACCGAGCTCGAGCAGACCTCAAATCGATCGCCCGGGAAGTGATGAATACGTGCAACATCGCCTTTGACCTGTTGATTCAGAGCGGAAAATTGGATGATGCTGTAGAGGTTCGCATACGTAAGGCCGTTGCCCTTGGGCAACTGGAAGATTTTTTCAGAGAGTTCAAGCTGGAAGCGATCACATACGAGGGGGAGGGGCCGGATCGGAAAGTGGTGATGAACACCATCGAGATCGATCCGTCTCAACAGGCTCTTGAGGCCGCTGAAGAGCCGTTTCGGCTGCGAATGGTCGACGGAAAAGGCACTCGTTACTTCGCGTACGGCGTGGATTTTCAACCTTGGTTGTGGCGGATCGTTCTTCTGCAGAAAACCGACGCGTATGCAGGATTGGAGGAGAGGATCCGGCGACTCTATTGGACGACCGTGCTCCTTCTGCTGGTGATGGCACTCGGTCTGATATTGATCGAGAACCGCCTCCTACAGCGTCCGGTTGAGGAAATCGTGCGTGATGTGCGTTCGGGCGCGCCGCCGACCTACAGGGGAGTGGAAGAGCTCGAATTTCTAAGTCGAACCATCGGCGGTATGATGCGGACCCTGACGGAAAGAGAAAAGCGGTTGAGTGAAAGTGAGAATCGGTACCGGACCATATTCGAGACCACAGGAACCGCCATTGCCGTCATTGAGGACGACGCCACCTTGCGTATGGTCAATTCCCGATTTGCTGACGATACCGGCTACTCGAGCGAAGAGTTGGAAGGGAAGAAGAGCTGGACCGAGCTCGTCTCCGAACGTGACCTGGAACACATGAAGGAGATTCATTCCCTGAGGACCGATCCCGGAGAGGCACCGGCACAGCATGAATTCACGCTGGTGGACAAGCAGGGCAATGCCAAGAACATGCTGCTCACCGCGGGTCCCATCCCCGGAACCACGCAGAGCTTAATATCTCTCCTCGATATCACGGACCGCAAGAAAGAAGAGTTGGAGCGACGCTTGGAACAGGAAGCTCGAGCAGCCGAGGCTCTGCGCAAAAAAAACAGGGAACTTGCCGGAGAAGTCGAGGCGAGAAAGCGCACAGAGGATTCCCTGCGGGCAAGTGAAGAGCGTTTCAGAGCTGTTCTCGAAAACGCTGAGGACGGCATATTCATCAAGAACCCGCAACTCGAGTATACACACGCGAATCCTGCATACCTCAGGCTCATGGAGAGAGAGCTCCCGGAAGTCCTTGGAATGACCGACGAAGAGCTCTCGCTCCACCCCGACTACGTCGCTCATGCAAAAAATCTCGAGCGACGAGTCTTGCAGGGAGAGTCCGTCGAGACGGAGCACGGCCTAACATGGAAGGAATGGCCCATATCGTTGAATGTAGTACGATTTCCAGTGCGGGACTCTGCGGGAAAGACGATCGCCATCTGCGGAATGGCCCGTGACGTAAGCGACAGAAGGGCGGCACAAGGCCAACTTCTCGCACCGGCCGCACAACGATACCCGTCTCCCGCGATCCGGGAGACCCTGAGACTTGTCATGCTCGCGGCCGACGGCGAAAGCACGGTCCTCTTTCTGGGGGAAAGCGGCACGGGAAAGGACTACTGGGCACGGTTCCTCCACGATCATTCTTCCCGATCCATGGGGGCCTTCTTCTCCATCAACTGCGCGGCCTTGGCCCCTGAACTGGTGGAGTCGGAGCTTTTCGGTCACGAAGCGGGGGCGTTCACGGGCGCACGCAAGCGAAAACGCGGGCTGTTGGAGCTAGCGGAGGGAGGCAGCCTGCTGCTGAACGAAATCGGAGAGATGCCGGCGGCCATTCAGTCCAAGCTCCTGACCTTTTTGGATGAACATTGCATTACCCGGGTGGGCGGTGAGACCCGGATTCCGGTAGATGCGAGGATACTCGCCGCGACCAACAGCGACCTCCAAAACGCGGTGGAGCAAGGACATTTTCGCTTAGACCTGTTCTACCGCCTTGCCGTCATGAAGATTACCGTGCCGCCGCTTAGAGACAGGATCGAGGATGTGCCCTCCATGGTCAGGGAAATACTGGCAACAATGGGCGAGAAACTGGGCATGTCCCCCTTGCCGGTCCTCGAGCCGAGTGCCATGGAAGCGCTCTTGAGTTACCGCTGGCCGGGGAACGTAAGGGAGTTGCAAAACTCGCTGGAAAGGGCTCTGATCCTGTGCGATCGTAAGCGAATCACCGCACAGGACCTTGGTATTGCCGAGACCGTCTCCGGTGAGACTGCATGCTCTGGCGATGGGTGTCTCGAAATACGGCTGCCGCTGAGCCAATCGTTTGAGGACTCTTTAGACGAAACCAAACGACGGCTCATTGCGAAAGCACTGGAGCGGTCCGGCGGGAGCATCAAACTGGCTGCGGCTCAGCTCAAGATGACACGTAACTCGATCGACCACCACATGAGGAGGCTTGGCCTTCGGAAGTGAAGCTCTCCCTTCTCACCGGCGGGCACGTGCCGGGCCCATATCGATCATGGGAAAACCATAACTACTAAACCATCTGATATAGGATAGTTATCCCCGCCGCGTGATTTTGTCATTGTTTTCCAATAACACGTGACCTGCACATCGCATCTCGACCCTCACCCCTTCAGCGAACACATGTGCAAGAACTAACTCATTCCAGGATCTTACCTTCACTTCCCCTCGACGTGACAGATCGGCACGGACCTTGCTCTCTTCTCATTTAGAAAACTACCCACGCGTGTTGCCAAGGAGAAAGATTGATGCTCCTGAAATGGTTCAGAAAATCTGTGTTCATCCGACGGCCTCTCCTGCTTGAGCCGCTCGAAGAGAGAATTGTGCTCGACGCGGCTGTTGCTGCGACGGCGGTCGACACGAACCAGGCCGCCGCGTCGGACAATGCCGACTCCTCCGCCTCCGGCGGGGACGATTCAGGATCGTCTACTCAGCCCGACATGTACGACTCCTCCTCTATCGCTACCGCGCAGGAGTCTGAAAGCTCCGCCGATGCTACAACAACCACGGACGATCAGTCTGAAAGCTCCACGGACACCTCGAAGGGTGTGGACCTGAAAGTCGTTGCAATATCAAGCTCTCTTGAGAACGCACAGTCCATCGCAGCAGCCGTGGACACGGACGCTAAGGTCATCATCTACGACGCGACCTCGGACACCCTGCAAAGCCTTACCCAAGCGCTCGCGGAACTGATGGAAGCGGAAGGCGAAAAGATCGACCAGTTGGCAATAGTCTCTCACGGGGATGCCGGAGTCCTCTCGCTGGGCGGGGTGGACCTGTGGACCGCGGCCACGATCCAGGAGAACGGAGATCAGTGGAGCGTATTGGCCGGTCTATTGGACGAGGACGCACGTATCGACCTGTACGGCTGCTCGGTCGGAGCAGGCGAGGACGGGGAGGCGCTCGTCAATGCTTTGGCCGCCGTGACGGGAGCCGCTGTATGGGCGAGCGACGATAGCACAGGAAATGTTGCAGGAGCGGACTGGGACCTTGAAGTAAAGACAGAGCAGGACATCCGGACATGCCTCATCGATGAATCGCAACTCTCCTCTACCTCGATCCTACTTGCCGATCTGATTGGAACGGAAGGTCCGGACACGCTTTATGTGAGTGGGTTTCACACCTATGAACGCGTGGATGGTTTAGGGGGAGATGACACCATCACAAACAACGGCACTGTGGATAGCCTGCTCGGTCGCGCCGGCGACGACACCATCACGAACTACGGCACTGCCGACTGGATAGCCGGTGGAGACGGCTGTGACGTCATTATAAATTATGGCACGGTAACATCCGAAATATACGCTGACAATGATTCTGGTCATGGCGGATCCGGTGATGACCGAATCGAAAACTACGGGACTGCCGGGACCATTTGCGGCGGCGATGGTGACAATACGTTCATTCTTCATGCAGGCACGGTAAGCGATGTTAAGGGGGGAGAGGGTGAGGATATCGTCATCATCATGAAGGATGCAGAGTGTACCTACGACGTAAATACTTATTCAGACAATGATACCGTGGACTGTAGCGGCACTGTTAGGGCTATTTACACGTGGGACGGAGACGATATTGTTTACCTGAAATCCGACGGCTCGTGCAGGAACATTGGCCTCGGAGCAGGCGATGATGAACTCCATGTGGCAGGTACGGTGAAGGAGCTCATCGACGGCGAGGGCGGCACGGACACGCTGTATCTGCCTTGCTCAGCCACGTCGATCATCTTCGAAGGTGACAGCGCTGGATACTGCACCTTGAATGGCTATTCGGTCACGATCTACTATGTGGAATTTCTCGGAATAGAAGGCACCAGCGGCAACGACACCTTCACCGCAGAAGGAGGGAAATCATCGACGGTAATCTCTTTCGTGTACGGTTTGGGCGGCAACGACTCGATCACCGTTTCGAGCACCGGTCAGTTCGGAACCATATGGGGAGACGACGGTGATTCAGGAACCGCGGACGGCAACGACACCATAACGATCAATCCGGGCGCGTCGGTAGACTATGTTTACGGAGAAGGCGGCAGCGACCACATAATAGTCAACGGCACCGTGGAGGTCGATGTGGACGGAGGCGCGGGAGACGACTACATCACTGTCCTGGGCGGCACGGTGAACGGCATCATTTATGGAGGCGACGGAACGGATACACTGCTGTTGTCGTACACCTGCACCAATTTCACGGGAGACGCGACTTCCGGATCCTGCACGCTCAACGGAGAGGTGATCTCGTGGGAGGGATTCGAGCATCTCGGCATCGCCTATACTGAAGGAAATGACAGCGAGACCGTTAATCTCGGTGGTATTTCCGCATCCGTGGACTGCGTGGTCGGTCTCGGTGGGAATGATACGCTGACCTTGACGGGAAACGGGGCATCCATATCCATCTATGGAGATGACACCTTTTCCACCACGAGTGACGGCAACGACACCATGACCCTGCAGGCCGGGGCGCAGGTCCTGAACTTGTACGGGGAAGGCGGCAACGACACCATCGTGAGCCAAGGCACGGTTTGGGGCGACATTCTCGGGGGAGACGGTGACGACTTCGTCTATTTCAAGGCCGGATCGGTCGGCGGGATTATAGATGGGGGAGACGGGACCGATACCCTATGGTTGACGTACCAGTGCACGAATATCACGGGGGACGCGAGCGCCGGTTCCTGCACCTATGACGGTCACGTCATCTCCTGGCAAGGCTTCGAGACCGTTGCGATCGTCTTCACCGATAACAATGACACAGCGACCCTGCATGTTGAGACCCTGGGGGATATCGATGGGATCTACGCTCTCGGCGGTAACGATTCGGTGACGCTCCAGGGTGTCAACGCCGGCGTGACGGTGTACGGAGACGACTGCGGCGGATCAAGTGCCGACGGATCGGACACCATCACCGTTGAAGCGTACGCGGAGATTGCCGGCGTATACGGAGAAGGCGGTAACGACACGATCGAGAATCAAGGGGTCGTTGACGGGAGTCTTAGTGGAGGCACAGGAGCAGATCAGATCACCAACTATGGAGCTGTAGAGGACAATATAGGGGGTGGCGAGGGCAGCGATGTCATCTCCAACCATGGCACTGTGCACGGCAATATCGACGGAGCTCAAGACAATGACGCGATCACCAACGATGGAACAGTGGATGGCGATATCGTGGGTGGAAGCGGCAATGACACCATCACGATCGACGGGACGGTGGCCGGGGATGTGACGGGATCGAGCGGTACCGATTCGGTCTATCTTCTTGGCGGATCGGTGGGCGGGACGATCTCCGGGGGCACTGGAACGGATACCCTCTATTTGACCTATTTGTGCACCAATATCGAAGGGGCCGCATCATCAGGGACCTGCGTACTCAACGGCAACACGATTTCCTGGTCGGGTTTCGAAACTCTGGCAGTTATCGGTACCGGCGGTAACGACATCGTCACGGTACAAATGGGGACTGCCGGTGCAACGATAGATTATGTATATGGCTACGCTGGAAATGATCAGATCATAATCAGCGGAACCGGCACTATCGGTACGGTGTACGGGGACGATACGAGTACCGCCACCCCGGACGGCGACGATACCATTACCATAGAGTCCGGAGCCCAGGTGAGCGCCGTGAAGGGCGGCGGCGGGACCGACACTCTCAACATAACCTACGAGAGCTCCGAGATTCAAGGCAACGCGGCCGGAGGCAGCGCCCAAATCGGAGGGAAGACGGTCTCCTGGGACGGCTTTGAGAGCCTGGGAGTGCTCGGCACCTCCGGGGACGACACCTTTACCGTACAGGTGAGCGCTTCGGGAGCGACCGTCGATTTCGTATACGGGATGGGCGGAGACGACGCAATAACCATTCCAGGATTGGGAGCCTTCGGCAACGTTTTTGGCGACGACGGCGATAACGCGACATCCGACGGCAACGACTCCATCACACTGGAATCCGGCGCAAATGTGGCCAATGTTGGTGGTGAAGGCGGCAACGACACCATAGTCTGCTATGGCTCAGTCACCGGCACCATTGACGGCGGCGAAGGCGATGACGACATGACCCTGGGGTCCGGCGCCCAGGCAAACAACGTGTATGGAGGAGTGGGCAACGACGTCATAGTCAATCACGGCTCAATAACAGACAGTATCCTTGCCGGTGACGGCGATGACCGGGTGGATCTCAAGGAAGGCTCAGTGGATGGCCGTGTGGAAGGCGGCGACGGTACCGACGCACTCCTTCTGACGTACCTGAGCACGAATATTTGGGGTGACGCTGCAGACGGCGGGTCCGACCAAACTGCCGGAGGATGGGGCCGATTCGAAACCCTGGCCGTAACGGCAACCGACGGGGACGATTCCTTCACCGTCGGAGTGGACGAGACGAAAGGAGCGACCATAGACTTGGTGCTCGGCCTCGGCGGCAACGACGAGATCGTCCTCCCAAGCGCCGGGACCTTCGGAACCGTGTACGGCGACGACAACGACTCGACCACTGCGGACGGCAACGATACCATCACCGTTCTTGCCGGTGCCGAGGTCGACTACGTGTACGCTGAAGGCGGCAGCGATACCATTACCAACGAAGGCTCCGTGCTGCATGACATAGTCGGGGGGGCCGGCAATGACGGTATCGGGAACGAGGGGACCGTCTCGGGGAACATAGAGGGCGGTGACGGCGATGACACGATCGACGTTCTTACGGCCGGCCAAGTCGGCAGTGTGTCCGGCGGCGGGGGCCAAGACACCATCACCAACAAAGGCTCCGTCTTGCACGACATTAGCGGAGGCACTGACGACGACTGCATCACAAACGAAGGCACCGTCTCGGGGAACATAGAGGGCGGTGACGGCGATGACACGATCGACGTTCTTGCGACCGGCCAAGTCGGCAGTGTGTCCGGCGGCGAGGGCCAAGACACCCTCACCAACAAAGGTGTCGTGCTGCAGGATATGCTGAGCGGCCCAGGTGACGACTGCATCGCCAACGAGGGCACCGTTACCGGCAATGTCGGCGCGGGTGAGGGTGACGACAAGGTGTATCTGACTGCGGGTTCCGTGCAGGGCCGTGTCCTTGGCGGAGCGGGTACCGACCTCCTCTTTCTCGGGTACGGGAGCACGAACATTTGGGGCGACGCCTCGGACGGGGGCTCAGACGAAATTCACGGCGGATGGGGCGAGTTTGCGACCCTTGCCGTGGTGGGCACGGATGGCGATGACACCTTCACCGTGAGCGTGGATGAGACGAAAGGGGCAACCATAGACGAGGTATTGGGTCTCGGTGGAAACGACAAGATCACTATCCCTGCGGCGGGGACGTTCGGTAACGTCTACGGGGACGACAACGACCTCGGCACGCCCGACGGGGACGACACTATCACCATTTCGGCCGACGCACACGTCGAGAACGTGTTCGGCGAAGGCGGCAATGATACGATCTCCAACAGCGGAACCGTGGTCAACGACATTCTGGCTGGTGACGGAGAAGACTCGGTCTCCAACGAACTCGGGGGAAGAATTGGTGGAACCGTCTACGGAGATGCTCCCGACACCAAGCCGGGCGACACGCTTGCAATCCACGTGACCGGCTATTCAAACGGAACGGGCGATGCAAGCGACGGGAGCCTGGAAGACCAGGATGGCAATACGATCAGATGGAACGGATTCGAAAAGCTCTCCGTGATCACCCCGAGTGAGGGAGAAAGCGGCTCCGGGATTCCGGCCATACCTTATACCTCATTAGAAACACAGATGTTTTTCGATTCATCCCTGAGTGAATTAGACGCGCTGCAGTCACGGAGCGACGCGACCGCTGCTTTCCGGGTTCGTATGTGGGAGACGTCCGCGGTCTTAGGCCCTCCCTGGTCGTTGTCCGGCACAACTCTCGGAGGACATGCGGAGGACCTGTTCGATTGGCGTGAGGCGTCGAAGACAGCGCCGTTGTTCGAAGACCGGTTCGACGCATTTCTCTCGGAGCTCAACAAGGAAGCCTCTGATCTTGTTGAGGGCGCTCGTTCCTGCAATCACCGATCCGGACCGGCACTGGACCTCGAGGAATTTCTCGATGCAGTGAATCGAGGACTCGGTGAGGGGGCATACTTGTCGTTCAATGCCAAGGAGATGGCACTGGCTGAGCTTTTCGTTCTTACAGGGTCCTCCACCGATGGAGCTCCGACTGTTGGTGGTTCAACAGGTTTTCCCGCGGATTGGACCGAAGGGCAGTCAGTCTCCTTTGACCTCAGCCGGCTGCGGGTCGCGGACATATTCCGATGTTGATCCAGGCACAGCGTGTTGTATGTGGCCAGACGAAATGGGAGTTTTGAGGCGACAGATTAGTGGGGGGGTTGGGACTCAGGAGGTCTGTGGATAGTTCGGCCGACTCCTTTGGACCTGATCGGACCGTTTCACTTCAGGACGAGGTAGAGTGCGGACTCCGCTTTGCGTTGCCGCTAGGCTTCCTCCAGCGTATCGTCCGGTGAGCTCTTTCCCCGGCAAGCAGAGGGGCTTTCGGTTCCGCGATACCATTTCGCAATTCAACAGCTCATTCGGACGGCATATCTCTTCTGCTGCGACCGGCCCGACCTGACTTCGCTTCAGAGACATGCCGTCCGAGTGGTGAAGCCACATTCTTAAGTACGAAATGGTATGACGGTCACCTCGAGTGCGAGATGAAGTCCTCCGTGTCCGTCACCTTGGCATATACCGCACCCAGTGCTGCCAGGAAGGCTGCGTGGACATGCGCGGCAGGCACGACGACATCATTGAACGAGAGCGCTCTCGTCGCACACGCGTCATGCAAGACGGTGCAGGAGAATCCGTAATCGAAAGCCGCCCGGGTCGTGGCGTCCACGCACATATGGGTCATCATACCGACAATGACGAGCTTCTCGACATTCAGGCTCCTCAGGTGCTCCAGAAGCGGCGTATCCCTGAAACTGCTCGGAAAATTCTTCTGAAAGACCGTCTCTCCCGGAAGCGGCCGGACGCTCTCGTGAATTTCAACACCCCGGGTTTCCGGAATAAAGAAGGTGGCCCCCGGTCGGGAGGAGAGATGCCGGATATGCACCACGGGCATTTCTTGGCGCCTGAAAACCGCAAGGACTTCCCCGGCGCGTAGTCCGGCTTCGATGCTTCCTTCAAGCTCCATTCTCCCATTGGGAAAATAGTCATTCTGGATGTCAATCACGATGAGAGCCGTTGTCATGGTGCCGGAGTTCCTTTCGGGGTGAAGTTTGTTTTCGGCGGTGGAGTAGCGAAACTCCAATCCCTTCGATCAACGGAGCCGTCCAGGTATCGCTTGTCCCGCAACCCAGGGGAAGGGGATTGACGAATGATGCACGACGGTGCATTGTTCCCGAAACAAGGTTGACATCCCCTCGGCCGTCGGTCAAGCCCCCAAGGTTAACTCTTCTCATACCATACGTCGGCGGCACTTTTTCAAGAGGTGAGGCAGTTGCGCCGGGGGCCTGGAGTGAGGCTTCTTTGATGCCGCCCGGGGAGATGTCGGCTGATACCATATAATATCGGAGGTCGAACAAGGTGCCTTTCATACGTGAATCCGAATACCGGGCTCCCTTCGGTTTCGGCAATCCCCATGTGCAGACCGTGTATCCGACACTTTTCCGCAAGGTGAGCGGAGTGGAATACCGTCGTGAGCGGATTGACACCCCGGACGGAGATTTCCTGGATCTCGACCGGTCCCCAATAGGGACTCGGCGACTGGCAATCGTGCTCCACGGACTTGAAGGGGACTCGACCCGTTCGTACATGAAAGGGATGGCGAAGGCCGTCAACAGGGGCGGCTGGGATGCATTGGCCCTGAATTTCAGGGGGTGCAGCGGCGAGCCCAACAGGCAGCTTCGATTGTACCACAGCGGTGAAACCGGAGATATCGCCCGGGTGATCGAGCACGTGCTCGCGGGTGATGCCTACGAGGAGCTGGCCCTGGTCGGCTTCAGCCTCGGTGGGAACGTCATCCTCAAATATCTGGGAGAACAAGGCGAAAAAATACATCCCGCGATCAGAAAGGCCGCGACTTTTTCTGTGCCGTGCGATCTTTCGGCCTGCTCGGTGGAAATCGGCCGCCTTTCAAACCGTCTCTATCTGAAGCGTTTCCTCGTGATGCTACGAAAGAAGATCAGGGCGAAGATGGAGTTGAGGCCTGGAGAAATTAACGATTGCGATTGGGAAAAGATGAAATCCCTCAAGGATTTCGACGACCGGTACACTGCACCGCTTCACGGATTCAAGGACGCGGAAGACTACTACGTACAGTCTTCGAGCAAACCGTTTCTGCAAAACATCGCTGTCCCCACTCTCGTAGTCAATGCCGCGGACGACCCGTTTCTGTCAAAGACATGCTATCCTTTCCGGGAATGTGAGTCGAACCCCAACCTGCATCTTGAGATCCCGAAACACGGAGGACATGTGGGCTTCGTCAGTTTCAACGACCGGGAAGAATACTTTTCGGAGTCCCGAGCCGTGGCGTTTCTCAACGATAGGTGACGGTGTCGGTTCACGATGGGGAACTTCTTGCTTCACGGTTAACTTGAAACAGTCTCGCAGAGAGATTATCCCGCCCTTGCCAAAAAATGTAGAGGGATGATTGACGATGGCCCACATTCTCAGCATGAGTGAAGTCTGAGGTGGCAGTCAAGCGGAAGTGCTTCCATGGAATGAAAAATAGCCCCTTCGTGGGCGCGGTCCTGAAAAGGCAGGTTGCCGCAACCGTTCGGGCCGTCCTCAATGCCACGGCAGATTCTTCTCGATGCGGTGGTCGATTGCCGCGCTATGGAGGACGGGCCCTACGGATATGTCACGATTTCTCGATGATGGTGGCCTCTTTCATTTCCAATTCTTTCTGGAACTTGCCCCAGAACTCTTCTTCGGATTTGCGCCAATCGGGACCGAAGCGCTTGCCGAAGTATGTTCCGAGTCTCCTGAATAGTGCGTTCCAGGCGGATTCGTAACTAAGAGTAAGAACATCCTCGAGAAATGGAGCAATGTTGTCGATCTCGTCCTTGGGTACGTAAGCCCTGGCACCAAGCTCGATCGACTTCTTCAGCGATTCCGGGGTCAATGCATGTGCCGTCAACATTACCACGGGAATGCCTCGCGAAACGGCGAACATGAGCAGCTCGAATCCCCGCACCCCCATGATATCCAGGATAACGAGGTCGTAGGTGTAAGAAGCCAGTTTCTGAATACCGATTTCGTACGATCCTGCTTTGTCGAGGTTGACGCCGTACTTGTCAAGTTCTTCCCCAAGAATTTCGAGGATATCCGGTTCGTCGTCAACAGCAAGCATACGCTTCCCATTCAGGATATTTGCCCCCATCGCTCGCTCTCCACCGTTTTTCAGGATAGTGATCGCAGTATAGTCCCAAGACGCAACGCCTGTCAAGCAGATTGAGCGCTCGCAATGTGACGATCCTCTCTCGCTGCGCAAGGACCGGTGAAGTCTCATGGCAAGTAAACGAGCATCCGAGCCGCTGAACGCTCCGATGTGGCCGGCCGTGGGATCGTTTCTTCCGGTTTGCGCTAACATATGAAAAAGTATGGTGATTATTTGGTGTGTATCTTCATTGTTGCCTTGAACAGAGTCCCGAGGCCGGGAGAACCGAGAATAATGTCGGATGAAACCCGATTACTGAGCGCATGCTTTGTGTCATGGGACTCAAAGATTACTCCAACAGTTTCGATGTGCAGAACTTTCTCTTCTTTTGACTTTTTTTCTCAATGTGCGTAAAGTGTCTTCGAGGCAAGCCGAATCGAGCAGACCGGAGTCATGGGGGATACCTTGTCCCCGTAGTGCCGCCGTGGCAACCGACGGCATTTCTCACGGTGAAGATCCGCTCCGAGTGCCGAGTAAAAGCGCAGTGGCGTAGCCTTTCTCAATCGATCCATTCCTCCAGCATGTTTGCCGAAAATCCAACTCCTTGGCAGGGAGACCCGCCATGAACGACCGGGACAAGTCCGGATCGCGGCTGATCGAAGAGATGCACCTTCTAAAGCGAAGGATAGCCGATCTGGAAATGAGAGAAGCCCAGAGCCGGTGGTTAGCCCGTGCGTTGGCGCAATCCGAGGAAAAGTTCAGAATACTGACCGAACAATCAGTAGCGGGGGTATATCTTGTACAGGATCATGTGTTCAGGTACGTGAATCCGAGAATGGCTCAAATCTTCGGTTATCCGGTTGACGAGCTGGTCGACAAGAAGGGTCCTCGGGACCTCGTGCTGCCCCAAGACCGTCCCCTCATGGAAGAAACTCTCATGAAAAGGATCTCGGGTGAGACCGACGCTGCACCGGTTCGTTTTCGAGGGGTAGGGAAGAGGGGAGACATTCTCCATCTGGAGGTGTATGGCTCCCGGACGGAGTACAAGGGCCGACCGGCTATTATTGGGACACTTCTGGACATAACCGAGAAGGTCCAGTCGAAGAAGGATCTGGAAGGTGAATTAAACAAGTTCCAGGCATTGTACGATTTAGCGGTAGCCATGACCGCGGAGCAGTCCGTTGACGAGAATCTGTCGTTGGTAGTGGAAAAGAGCCGCCTGCTCCTCTCCGCCGACAAGGCGTTCATCGCACTCCGTGACGAGACCTCGGGGGAGCTGTACATGCACACCCTGTCGGGAATCGTCACCGAAGAGTTCAAGAACCTGCGAATACCTTTCGGGAAAGGATTGGGCGGCCGGGTCGCCCAAACGGGCCGGTGGCGCATCGTGGAGGATTACCTGGCGGAGATCGAGCCCATATTCCACGAGACCGTGCGGAAGGAAGGGCTCGTCTCAGGCATTGCCGTGCCGGTCAAGATCGGGGCGACCAACGTAGGTGTCCTGTACGTCTTTGACGCCGTAAGGAGAGATTTTACCAAGTCGGACTTGGACACGCTCTCCCTGCTGGGCAATCTCGCCGCGGTGGAGATTACGGGCCGCCGCTTTCAGGAACGGCTGGGAGTGAGTCAGGAGAGCTACCGTATCCTCTACGAGGAGTCGCGGCGCCGCGAGGATCTGTACCTGTCGCTGCTCAACTCCTCTGCCGACGCGATCGTCATTTACGACATGGAGGGCAGGACCCAGCACATCAATCCGTCCTTTACCGGCATTTTCGGCTGGACCCTGGAGGAGCTCGAGGGCAAGCGCATACCATTCATGCCGGATGCCGAACGGGAATCTTCCATGGCGATCGTCGAAGGACTCGTCCGTGACGGTACCCCCTGCAGCGGTTTTGAGACGAGACGCACCACCAAGGACGGTCGCCTGATCGACGTGAGTATCAGCGCGTCCCGCTGTAGGGACCATGAAGGGAAGCCGGCAGGACTGCTGGTCATTCTCAGAGACATATCGGAGAGGAAACAGGTCGAGGAGGCCCTCAGGAAAGGTGAGGAGAGCTTCCGAATCCTCTATGCAGAGGCCGAGAACGCGCGGCGGGTTTACCGCACCCTCCTGGATGCATCCCCCGAGCCCATAGTGGTCTACGATGTGGTAGGCCGGCCGACGTACTGCAACCCTGCGTTCACGAAGGTTTTCGGCTGGACCTTCGAGGAGGTCAAAGGCAGGCGGATAGACTTCGTGCCCGAGGAGAACCGGCCGGAAACCGACGAGATGATCAGGACGGTCCTCTCGGGAAGGGATTTCTCCGGTATCGAGACGAGACGCACCACCAAGGACGGTCGAATTATCGACGTCAGCGTGAGCGGAGCCATCTTTCCCGACACGGAAGGCAATCCCACCGGGAGCGTGGTCCATCTGCGGGACATTACCGCACGAAAAGTGGCGGAAGCCAAGCTCGCGGGGGAGTTGAAAAAATTCCAGGCTCTGTACGAGTTGGCCCTGGCCATGATCGCCGAACGGTCCCTCGACGAGAATCTCTCTCTGGTGGTCGATAAGAGTCGCGAATTGCTCCATGCCGACATGGCGTACATCGCCCTGCGGGAGGAGGGCTCCGCAGACCTGTGCATGCACACTACCTCGGGCACCATCTCCGAGGAATTCAAAAGTCTTCGCATACCCTTCGGAAAAGGGCTTGGGGGCAAGGTCGCGGAAACCGGCCAGTGGTACATCGTGGAAGACTACTTGCAGGAAATTGAGCCCATATTCCACGACATCGTGCTCGCGGAGGGGATGGTCTCGGGCATAGCAGTGCCGGTGAAGATTCGAGATACCAATGTAGGAGTGCTTTACGTTTTCAATCGGAGCCGGACGGATTTCTCGCAGGCAGACCTGGACGCACTCTCGTTGCTGGGGAATCTCGCGGCGGTTGAGGTCACGCGCAAAAGATCCGAGGAGCGATTGCGAGACAGCCAGGAGAGCTACCGCACTCTCTACGAGGAATCCAAGAGGCGGGAAGAGCTGTATCTTTCGCTGCTCAATTCATCCGTGGACGCCATCGTGGTCTACGACATGGAGGGGATACCTCAGTACGTGAACCCTTCGTTTACCCAAATTTTCGGATGGACCCTGCCCGAGATCGAGGGTCGCCCTATCCCGTTCATGCCCGAAACAGAGCGGGAATCATCAATGAAGGTGATCCACGGTCTCATCAGGGACGGAACTCCCTGCAGCGGTTTCGAGACGAGAAGGTACACCAAGGACCGCCGTATCATCGACATCAGCATCAGCGCGTCACGCTGTCACGATCATGAAGGCAATCCCGTAGGCCTGCTTGTTGTCCTCAGAGATATCAGCGGCCGTAAGATGTCTGAAAAGGCCATCAAGGAGAGTGAGGAGAGATTCCGGACCCTCGCCGAAGTCGCGCCCTTGGGGCTCGTGATCCTGGGGGCCGACGAAAGAACGGAGTACGTAAACCCCAAGTTCACAGATATCCTGGGGTACAGGCTGGAAGATCTCCCCGACGCGGATGCATGGTTCGGGAAAGCGTACCCAAGCGAGCGGACCAGGCGCAAGGCTGCCGAGATATGGAGGGCCGAGACCGCTGACATCAAAGTGCAATACGGGATCGGAACCGAGGCGAAACCCAGAGTTTTCACCGTGCGCTGCAAAAACGGCGAGAGCAAGATCCTCAGTTTCCATGCCGTGCTCCTGGCGGACGGAAGGATCATCGCAACGTTCCTCGACGTTACGTCGGAAACGAGGGCCCAGCAGGAAATTCTGAGAGCCAAGAATGAATGGGAGCGTACTTTCCACGGAGTCTCGGATCTCATCATGGTGCTCGACGATCGACACCGGATAGCCCGGATCAATCGTGCCATGGCGGATCGGTTGGGAATCGATCCCGACGAGCTTATAGGCGCAGCCTGCGACGAACCTGCTCCCGGCGGGAAGAAGGTCTCTGCCTTTTGCCCGGACATTCGGCTCCCCATTGAGGTGAGAGAGTACTCGGCCGAGGTATATGACGAAGGATTGGGCGGAGCCTTCGACCTTCGTATTTCACCTTTGCGCGGAGAAGGAGGCCGCCTCCTCGGATCGGTCCATGTGGCGCGCGATATTACCGCTTTCAAGTCAATGGAGCGAGCAAGGCGTTTGGCCGTTCACCACCTTTCCCACGAGTTGAAGACTCCTCTGGCCATCATCAAAGGCTCCGTGAAGGATCTGGAACGCGACGACGTGCCCGCGCCGGCAAAGGCATCCAAGGTCGAGCGAATCAGGCGTAGCCTGGAGCGTCTCTCAGACATCCAGCACATCGTTCAGGAGATCGTGGAACCGCGCACCTACAGCCCTCGGCCTTTTGAAGTGCTCAAGGAGCTCCACCGGATACTGGGAGAAATTCGGCAAGCGAGCGGCCATCGGGCGGTGGAGGTCATCCCGCGGGGGGAAGAGATCCGCACGGACATTATTGATCCGGAGGTATTCGAGGACGTCGTCAGGACACTCGTGAAGAACGCGATCGAAAACACCCCGGACGAAGGGGAGGTGGAGGTATCCCTGTCGAGAGCCCCGGCAGGTGTGCTCCTTCAAGTCAAAGACCGCGGGGTAGGGGTGCCCGCAAGCGACAAGGATTTCCTTTTCGAGGCGTTCCACCACACTCAGGAGACCGAGCGATACGCGACGAAGAACCCCTTTGATTTTGACGCGGGCGGCAAAGGCCTGGAGCTCATGCGTTTGAAGATTCTGTCGGAAGCGGGCGGTTTCAGGATTTCTTTTCAGAGTAGGCGCTGCAGCTATCTTCAGGCCGATCTCGATCGCTGCCCGGGCAAGATTTCAGCCTGTACTCACCCGGCGAGTCGTGAGGACTGCCGAGAATCGGGAGGTACGACCTTCTCGGTCCTCTTTCCGGGTTAGGAGCGACGAGGATTCGGCAGGATGCCGGTGCCGACCCGGAGGGCAGTCCTGAAGCGCAGGTAGTGAATCCGCTTCTTGCGGTTCTACCGTAAACGACACCATATTAAGACTATGACCATTGGAAGCCCTCGGCCGTTGATTCCGCCCTGACCGGCAACGGCCCAAAGAGGAGGAACGTAACGGGACCGGCGGTCCGACCGCCACTTACCAACCACATGAGGAGGCTGCCCCATGAGAACGATTGCATGCGCTGCGGCGCTTATTCTCGGTTTGAGCTTTGCGGGAAACGGTCGTGCCGACGATCAAAGCAAGGCGTCCGCGTCCGACCTGAAGAAACAGGCGGAACAGACCCTGGAAACGGCCAAGAAGCTCACCGTACAGCAGAAGGAGCTCTATCAAAAAAAGGCGGAAACGGAGTTGAGCGAACTCGGCGACCGGATTTCAGCGCTGAAAAAGAAGTCCGAGACACTGCGTGGCGAGGCTGTGCAGGAGCTTGAAGCTAAATTCAAAGACGTCAAAGAGAAGCAGAAGGCGGCGGAGAAGAAGCTGGGCGAGCTCAAATCATCTACCGCGCAAGCCTGGCAGGATGCCAAGACAGGACTGGACAACGCTGTGGGATCCCTGAAACGCTCCTACGATAACATCCTGAAGAATTTCAAGTAGCTTCCGACATATTGCCGAGCGCTTTGAACGCTGCGGGAAACGAAGAGAGTCTTGGGGGCGTCGGGAAGCCTACGGATGGCCCCCTGCGCTCCGCTAGAGCGATCCGGCGGAAAGCCCTTGTCCCACGGCAGGCGTGGGCCGGGCTCCGGATCTTTCCGACCGCTTCCGGAGCTGCTTTTCAACCTTTTTCATGAAACCGGCAATTTTTTCTGTCAGGTTTTCCCGTCGCCTCCGAACTCTCATTCATTCCCGGACGAAAGCGTCGGGAGAGCGGCCGACAAGGTCGCAAGAACTACTGAAGAGAATTGTTCGAGGAGGTTTCAGATGAAAAAGGTTCTGTACATGCTGACTTTGGCGGCTTTCCTTATGTCCGCACCCCTGGCCATGGCCGCGGAGAAAGCTTCCGCGCCCAAATTGCCCACCAGCGTCAACTGCTGCGTCAAGGGAAAGTGTCAGCAGGTGAAGGGCGCTCTCGACTGTACCAAGGCCGGCGGAAAGATCGTCAAGGAATGCAAAGACTGCAAGTAATCTGATCCCGTGACTTGGACCGGGACGAGGGGCGCCTGCAAGGGCTCCTCGTCCTCGCTCGACCGCCGTAGCGGCACAGCACTCCGTGAGAGAGATTTGCCGGATCGACCGATGGACGGTCCCGGCAAAAGCTCTCATGAAACCGTTTTGCAATCAAAGATGTAACTTCACGGTAAGGATGGCTTGTCTCTGAAGCGAAGTCAGGTTTTGCCGTTCTGGTTGTCGATTTGATCGCGAATTAGTATGAGGGGCAGGGCTCGGAGCACCCCTGACCCACCGTCCATAGACCGACCGTTCTTCGAGCCCTCCTCATGGTATTTTCCCGCCGCTCGCGGTACGGGAAGTCCTGGATCGGGTTCACGTGCACTGGACTCCGATGGATGATATGATACCCGGCGTCTTGTTCCGACTGACATCGCCGGGAGCGTTCGGGCGTGGAGAAAACCAACGACAATCAGGACTTGCTGCTGGTGCGAGAATGCCTGGCAGGGTCCGAGAATGCCTGGAACGCATTCTATTCCAAATTCATCGGTCTCATAAAGAGTGTGGTCCGTCGCCAGGGGAATCTCTCCGCCGCCGATGTGGAAGACATCACCCAATCGGCGTTTCTTGCACTCACAACGGCCCTGGCAACCTATGATTCGCGTCGTTCGCTGGCGGGATTCGTCTGCCTGATAACCGAGAGAGCTCTTATCGACGAGTATCGTCGGATCAAGGCAGCCAAACGCAAAGCCCAGACCGAAGCAGTGGAGCATCACGATGGAGGCCGCGAGGGAGCCACTACCGTCATCGAGGCCGACACGGAGCCCCAGGACAAGCAGATGGAGCGGTTTGAGCTCGTCGCACTACTTCGGGCGGCGATGGAAAGGCTCGACCCTAAATGCCGGGAACTGATCAAGCTTCGGTACTTCAACGAGCTCTCGTACGGCGAGATTGCGGGCGAGCTCGGAGAAACGGAAAATACGCTGACCGTCCGGACCCGGAGATGCCTCGATAAGCTCAGGGCCGAGTACAAAGACGTTGAACGGAAGGGAGCACTGCCTTGAAGAGACCCGATCCTCCCACATTGACCGGGCATCCCGACGATCTTCTTCTTCCTTATGTTGAGGGCCGCCTCACCCCAGAGGATAAGATCATGGTAGAGGAGCATCTCAGGATGTGCCCGCGGTGTGCGGCGGAAGCGGAGGAGATCCGCGGTCTGGTAGCTGCTCTCAAGGAGAAGAAGAGGGCATTCTGTCCCGAACCTGCTGTCCTGTTTGAAGCCGCCAAGAGCACCATGGAACCGCGGGAGGATCTGTCGATGCATCTCGCGGAGTGCGCCGCATGCCGGGAGGAGCTCGAAAGCTATCGGAATGCACCCGCTCGAGAAGCCATTCCCCTGGATTTGTGGCGGAAGCTGGAAGGACGGGTCCCGCAACAGCCTCAGGGAAGAGAGACTTCCCATGGCGGTCGAGTCGAGGCCGACGGATTATGGCATCGGCTCATGCGGTGGCCGGCGTTCTCGGCAGCGGCCGCGGCCGCTGTTGCAGCCGTTCTGCTGGTGGTGGTTCTTTTTCCCCGGGGCGACGGGGACATGTCGGTAGGCTTGAGCGCCATCACGTGGGAGGCGGCTCCCCGCCCCAAGACAGCGATGGCCGGAGATAGAAGTCCCCTTGCACTGGTGATTCTGTTCAAGGGCTTCCCCAAGTCGATGCCGCAGCGGGAGGTTGATGCTCTTTACCAGGCCCTTGAGCCGACCATGGAGCTGAACGAACGGTACCGTATCGTCTCTCCCGCGGATTTGAGTCGGGCCCTGGCCGGCCGGAGCAAGGCTCGGCTCGGGAAGAAGGAGATTGTCGCCTCTCTCAAGAAACGTCTCGATGTTTCTACCGCGGTTCTTGTCACCATCTCGCCCTCGGGAACGGATTTCACCGTCGAAGCGGACCTGGTGGATGCGACCCGCGGGAATTCGCTCCGGCAGCGAACAGCGGATGGCGTAAGTCGCTCCGATCTGGGAGCTCGGCTCAAACAGGAAGTGAATGCCGTGCTCCTCCAGTGATGGACAGGCGGGTCGGTGTCCCGCGCGGAACTTCTTTGCCTGCCTCGTGTCTCATTACCGATATGAGCGATTGGCACCGACCCCGATGTCTCCGAGACCGCAGACCTACTCGACGCTCGGAGAGAAAGCGCCCGGAAGTCAATTCAATCGGCTGAAGTAACTCCACAAACGCATCGGCAGAGGCAAATCCATGCAGAGGTTCGCACGGTTGTCGGGCTGGTACGGCGTTGTTGGTCTTACCATAGCTCTGGTATTGGCTCCTGTCGTGGTCTCGTCATTGAGGGCGGCAAACAGAGCGCCGGGCAGCTCCCGTTTGGAGAAGACCGCCCTTCTCGGGAGCGGTGACCTCTACGCACTCGTGGTCGGCGTATCGCATTACCGCGACGGCAAAATTCCCCGGCTGGACCTCGCCGATAAAGACGCCCAGGCTTTCGGAGACTTTCTCAAGAGCCAGAACAAGGTCTTCCGGGAGACCCGAGTCACCTATCTTCTCAATGAGAAAGCCACCAAGCCGGCAATAGAGAAATATCTCTACTACACCCTTCCCAAAGCCGGAAAAGACGACACCATCATTCTGTTTCTCAGCGGACACGGCGCCTTCGATCCCATGAGGCCGAAGGAGTTCCTCTTCCTTCCCTTTGACTCCGAATCGGAGTACTTGGGGACAACATCGGTCAAGATGACGGGCCTGGAATTCCTGCGGGGGATCAGCGCGGAGCGTGTCCTTATCATCGCCGACGCCTGTTATGCCGGCGGTTTTTCCCAGATGAAGCCCAAGGCGTTTACCCCTTCGGTGGAGCTTTTTCTCAAGGAAGCCCGCAACTCGTCGGGCAAGGCAATCATCACCTCAGCCAAGCAGGGGCAGCTCTCCTGGGAGGTTCCCAACCGTAAGAACAGCGTCTTCACCTGGCACCTTCTCGAAGGGCTCAAGGGCAAAGCTGACCGGGATCACGACGGAGTGGTGACCCTGAACGAGGCCTACGAGTACGCCTATAACAGAACCAAAGACGAGACGGGCGGCCGCCAACATCCTCAGTTCGAAGGACAGGTAGTGGGAGCGTTTCCGCTGGCCTTTGTGGGGCCCCGCGTCCCCGAGGCCCAGTTGAAGCAGCAATTGTTTCATGCAGCATCATCAGGGGTGACAACCGAGGTTGAGCGTGCATTGGGGCTGGGATTGGAAGTCGATGCGCGCGACGAAGAGAACGACACGCCACTCATAGCCGCGGCGCGGGCAGGACGGAACGATATTGTCAAGATTCTTCTGGACAAGGGAGCCGAAGTTGACGCGACGAATCACATGCGCGCCACTGCGCTCCATTACGCTGCGGAACGGGGCTATACGGCCGTGCTGAAACTCCTGCTTGACGCGGGAGCTTCGGTGAACGTCAAGGACACCTCCGGCCGGACGCCGCTGGCACTGGCTGCTCTGAACGGTCAACTCAAAGAGGCCGAGCTGCTCCTGGACGAAGGTGCCGAGGTTAAGACGAGGAGCGAGACAGGGAGCACGCCGTTAACTCTCGCGTGCGCGGGGGGACGGTTGAGCGTGGTGAAACTCCTCCTGGAATGGGGCGCGGATGTGAACACCCGTGACCTGGATTCGTGGGCTCCTCTCAACTACGCATATCGCAACGGGCACGCGGAGATCGTGAAACAATTGCTCGCCAGAGGTGCGAAGATTGCTCTCAAGGAAGGGGGCCGTCCGGAAAGGGAGCTTGTGCGAGCCGTGCTCCGCGGGGACGAGGACCGGGTGCGGAAGCTTCGTGCGCAAGGTGCCCGCGTTGACTTCGAGACCGACTCCGGTGACACGCCCATGACGCTGGCCGCCGCATTGGGATATGTCCCCGTGGCCAAGGTGCTTCTGGAGGCCGGAGCGCGGGTGAACTTTATCCCGGATTCGGATGCGGCTCCTCTCATAGTGGCTGCGACCTCCGGCCGACACGCGGTTCTCAAACTCCTTCTTGACGGAGGTGCCCGTGTGGATGCCAGAGACAAGGAAGGCAACACAGGCCTCCTCCAGGCTGCACGAAACGGGCAGGTCGCGGCGGTTCGGCTTCTCTTGTCGCGAAAAGCGGGGGTAAACGAAAAGAACGGCAAAGGCACGACGCCGCTCATGGTCGCGGCACGCAACGGCCACACCGGCGTGGCGAAGTTGCTTTTGGCCAAAGGAGCCGATTGTCAAGCAGCGGACGAAGAGGGGAGCACGGCATTGATTCTCGCCGCTCAGAAAGGCCGTGACGACGCGATCAGGGTGCTCTTGTCATATAAGGGCGATGTCAACTCCAAGAACAGCCAAGGGTGTACCGCCTTGATCGCTGCGGCCAAGAACGGACACCAAGATGCGGTAAACATCCTCCTTGCAGCCGGAGCAGACCCCTCGATTCAGGATTGGGAGGGAAAGACCGCTCTGACCCTAGCCTCGGAAAAACACAGGACCGAGGTGGTGAAGCTGCTCAAGTCGCCGTGATGCTCCCCGAGCAGCCCCTCATCTAACGAAAATACATCCCCGGAAATCCACCTCCGTAACACCCGGGATAACAGGGGGTACAAGGCGATCGGTACCGCTTCTTCTCCGGCTTCTTCTTCTTTTCCTTGTCCTGCTCTTTCTTGGGCGGCTGAGGAGTCTCCGGCCTTTCCGCTACACGGGGAGGAGCCATTCCACCGGCCGGTTCCGGCACACTCTTCCGAATTCGTTCTTTCGGCACAGTCGGAGCAGGAGTCTCTTGCGGCGGTTTCATCGCCTCGGTCTTGCGAGGGGGCGAAGAAGGCTCCACGCGACCGGGTTTATCGGTGAGCTGTTGAGGCGGTTGAGCAACCTTCTGCTCCCGGGGCATCTCAGGCTTGCTCGTTTGAGGCGTCGGTTCGGCAGGAGGCGAGACCCGCTCCATGATCCTCGGTTCGTCCTGAACAGGTTCGGGAGTGTTGGGCCTCGGTTGCGCAACTCGTGGAGGCTCAACGATTCTTCGCAACGTTCTCCTCGGCTGCGGCGGTGTGGCCGCTCTTCTGATCGGGGGTCGCAGAGTCTCCGAGGGCACCGGTTCGGGCATCTTCACGGAAGGTCCCGAGGGACGGGCCTGCGGCTCCGGCGCAGGGATGGTTTGGGGAATCCGTGGCGTAGCGGTTCTCACAGCGGGAGTCTTCGGTCTTCTGCAAGGAACCGTAACGGTGTAACAGGGAACCCGCGGTCGCGTGCACACGTACCGCGGGGGCCTTTTGCATACGTACTGTCGCGGTACGCACACGACGTAGCAATCCTGCTGAGGAGCGCTCGGGACATCCATCCCGAGACATGCGCCCAGGAGGCTGCATGGTGCGGTTGCGATCTCCAAGGCGAGATCGAGCAAGCCTCCGGACGACTCCTGCTCCTGCGTACTATAACTCCAACCGGGTTGGAGCGAGGCAAGAACGAACAATATCCCAATGAGAACGATGCGTTTCATGGTTCACCCTTCCCCGAGATGTGCTGAGAATCTGCCGAATCGTAGGGCCTGTCATCGAAAAAGTCAACCGAGTCCAAGGATAAACGGCTCCGGAGAAGGATTCGGAAGCGCCGGAGGTGCTGCGTGCGTCAAGAGAGAGGCTCTCGGAGATTCCTTGGAGGCCATTCTTTGGTTACCTTGTACGCGTTGCGTTGATCTTGGGTGCTCATCAGAGGAGGGGTGGTCGCGCGAAACACTTTCAGCAATCCTCCCGGAGTGAATTCAACCTGCCATTCTATGTCGTTCTTCCACTCGTAGAAGAGTATGATTTCCATGTCGTCTTCATCTCGCCAATAAGGTTCACCGAAGGTGTGAGCGAATTCCTTCTCGGTGCTCGAGGAGCTCAGACCGAGATGTCGTCCGTCGGAGACAAGAGTCCCTCGAAAAGGCTCAAATCCTGGCAATGTGACGTCGCTCCCAACGACTATCATGAAATCTTTGACAATCCCGTCGTCGGCCCAGATCTCCACTCCTCGGGAAGGATAACCGTAACAACCCTCGGCAAGTGCTTTTCTTTCCTCCGGCGGTCCCAGGACCGAGAGCCATTCGATAGGGTCACCGATGCCCACGTTGCACAGGGCATGTCTATGAAGGTCAAAGACGAGCTCCAAGCGCTCCTGAGCCTCCCAGGAATCGCTGGGATGAGGTTTGCCGAACAGTCTGTCGAAAAAGCCCATTGGTCTTTCCTATCCGAATGGCAATGCTGCGGAACTCGGTGAAGATGGGGACGTGAGTCAGAAGCTCCATTCAAGAACTTGGTAAGGAATTGTCTTTATTCCAGTAACATATTGACGGGCGAATGAGAACAGCGTCTTCCGTGAAAGGACATGGTATATAATGAACCAAATCGGATCGCCCGCGAAATAACCCGCACAAGCAAACGGATGCGCCGGCCGCCACGAAGGTCGGGATCGCGAACGTTCTGAACCAGCCGTAACCCAGTGTTTACTCCGTGATAGAATTTATCATTGATTTTTTGTCAAAAGTATGAGATATTTACAGTATGAGGACATCCAGTCATTTAAATATGATTGTCGTGCTTCTTTATGGAAAAGATCATGGAAATGAAGAGTAAAAAAAATGAAAAGATCTCGTCAGGCAAGAGGCTGCACCTGCTTTCCAAAGAGCTTGAGGATGCCGCCAATGAGTTTCTGTCGAAAGTCGAAGAATTGGAGAAACTCCTGCCTCAGGTGAACGAGTGACGAGATTGAGGCTTCCCCATTGATGGGAAGCCGAACAGGCCCGCCCGCCTGATTCGGATGAAGTCCCGAAGTGACGGCTCACTTTTCGTCGCCTCTCTGAAGAGCTTCATTCAGGACCAAGGTCTCTTGCAGGCTCGAGGAAGTCCCCGGTCCTCGCTGCGGTCGGCACAATCACTCGGGACGGCTGCTCCGACGAATGAGCCCCCGCAGAGTTCCCACCCATACAGTCTTTCTCCCACCAAGAAACATTCCGACACGATCCGAGTCGCCGACTTCGAGAGAAGCACGCCAATCATCCCGCAATGCCCCTTTCATGTCGATTCCGCGCTTCCGAGGGGCAATCTTTGCGAGGGAGGAAAAAAAAATCGGCGCGCGCTCCGTGTTGATGATATGGTTTGCTTGGTTACACGGAATCTGCTCGAATGGAGTGGATCGTCGGGACGCTCCATGCTATAGGAAAGTCCTATGTTTTAGTCCCAACTCAGGGCAGTACACCGTATGAAGGATAATCGGACCGAACTTTGCCTCAGCCTCCTTTGACGAAAGGGTGCGAAACGCGTTGCCCCCACCTCAGGAGGCTTGTACGTGGTACCGGATGGGACGGAATGGCCTCGGTCCGGTACCGTTGGGTCTCGTCGGTATATTCGATCAAATATTTCAGCCATTTGCCAACAGGAGGTGCAGCATGAAGAAAACTCTCGCGGTGATTGTCTCTTTAGTTCTTATCAGTGGACTTGCCACCGTCTCCGCCATGGCAGGGGCGGCTATGGAAGCCAAGTTCGGTCACATAGCGCCGCCCTTTCACGGCCAATCCAAGGGGTGCGACGCGTTCGCCGACTATGTAAAACAAAAGACCAATGGTGCTATCTCCATCAAGACGTTTCCCTTCGGTCAGCTCGGCAGCG
Organism: Desulfomonilaceae bacterium; assembly: GCA_041741735.1. Taxonomy (GTDB): domain Bacteria; phylum Desulfobacterota; class Desulfomonilia; order Desulfomonilales; family Desulfomonilaceae; genus JBGSJS01. The sequence goes on from JBGSJS010000120.1 coordinate 102,187, forward strand.
AGACCTCCATGGTCGAGCAGGTGCAGACGGGAACCCTGCAAATGGCAAGCATCACCGCAGCAGTGCTGCAGAACTACGTGCCGCAGGTGGCCGTGACGGATCTGCCCTTTCTCTTCCCGGATCGGAAAACGGCATACGCCGTGTTGGACGACCCGAAAGTGCAGGAGAAGATCTTCAGCTACTTACCCGCCAAAGGCCTCGTGGGAATCGGATGGACGGAGAACGAGTTCAGGGACATTACCAACTCCGAGCGCGACATTCGTAAGCCCGAGGACATGAAGGGCCTCAAGATTCGTGTCATGAAAAGCCCCATCTACATGGACACGTTCAAGGCTCTCGGTGCCTCGCCGGTCGATCTGGCCTTTCCGCAGATTTACAGTGCATTGCAAAACGGCACCATCGATGCGCAGGAGAACCCCCTGCTCACCTCGATTCTTATCAAGGCGACCGAAATTACCAAACACGTTACCAAGACCGGACACATTCTCACCGAATGCATCATCATTGTGAATCCGGACTTCTGGAAGAAGCTCACTCCCGATCAGCAGAAGATTTTCCGGGAGGCTGCCAAGGTTGCCATCAAGACGAACCGTGAAGTAAACGCCGAGCTCATGAATAAACTTCCCAAGACCGGTGAGTCCGTGGCGGATTACTGCAAGAAGAACAACGTCAAAGTAATCGATCTGACGCCCGCGGAGAGAGAGCAGTTCAAGAAGGCCATGACTACCGTGTGGGATAAGTATCGCACCAAGATCGGTCCCGAGCTGTTCCAGTTGGTCCTGTCAAAAGTGGACGAATACGGTAAGAAAAAATAGGCGGCCGGAGCTGAGTGTCGGTTTCACAACAATTGTGGATTCCGGGCTCACCCACAGGCGACTCAGCGGTATTTGGCCGTGGTCCTTTAGTCCTTTCCGTAGGGGCGAATCTTGTATTCGCCTTTGCGGATGGGATGGCTACGGTCGTGAATCCCCGAGAAGAGGGCGATCGCAAGGATCGCCCCTGCTGAGCCCATACCGCGGGCGTCAGCACTGCTTTCACCAGACGGAATAATGAGAAAAATCATCAAGATTCTTAACCAGATTGAAGAATGGACCCTTGTGCTCGTCTTGCTCGGTCTGTCCTTTCTCATTTTCATTGAGGCCATTTGTCGGTACTTTCTCAGCTTCAATTTCACCTGGACGGAAGAATTGGGACGCTATTCGGGGGTCTTCATCACGTTCCTCGGAGCCTCCCTGGGGGTCAAGTACGGTACACATTTCTCGATGGATCTTCTCTATGAGAAGGTAGCCGACAACCGATTTCGTCACGCTCTCAAAGTGGCGATCAATCTGGTATCAGGGGTGACCTTTCTCATTGTGGCATGGTACGGATGGGATCAAACCATGAAGCTTCGTGGTTTCGGTGCCACCACGCCGGCTCTCCAGTTGCCGAAGTACTGGGCTTATCTCCCCGTCCCCTTTTTCTCCGTGATTATGTCGATTCGATTTTTTAATCTCGGGTACCGGCATTTCCGAGGACTGCTCAGGAACGAGCCATTCACCATGATGAAACTGGAATCATGACACTTACCGTAGCCCTCTGCTTCTTCGGCCTGCTGATCGTTGGGATGCCCATTGCGGTGCTCATGGTGGTGACCACCGGTATAGCGCTCTTCGCACATACCTCCACCTCGCTCATGGTGCTGCCTCAGCAGCTTTTCAACGCACTGGACAACTTCATCCTCCTGGCCATCCCTTTCTTCATACTCGCCGGCACCATCATGACTGAAGGAGCAATGGCCCGGCGGCTCATAGACATCGTCAACGCCCTCGTAGGATGCTATCCCGGCGGGTTGGCCATAGCCACCACATTGGCCTGCATCTTCTTTGCGGCCCTGTCCGGCTCCAGCCCGGCGACGGTGGTTGCAATAGGGTCGATCATGGTTCCGGCGCTCAAAAAGGCCGGATACGACGAACGTTTTTCCATAGGACTGGTGACGTCGGCAGGCTCTCTAGGCATTGTAATTCCGCCATCCATTCCCATGATTCTCTATTGTATGGTGATGAACGTATCCGTGGCCAAGCTCTTCATGGCCGGAATCCTGCCCGGGCTCCTTATCGGCGGAGTCTTCATCCTCTACACGCTCGGAATGGCTTACAAGAAAGGCTGGTTTTTCGGCGAGAAGACCTCGTGGTCGGAAACCTTCAGGATATTCCGGAGAGGCTTCTGGGGTTTGATGCTCCCGATCTTTGTCTTGGGAGGCATCTACTCGGGTATCGTCACCCCCGAAGAGGCGGCTGCGTTGAGCGTCGTGTACGCCCTCGCCGTGGAGCTGCTTATATACCGGGAACTGCGGATAAGTGACATTCCCAATGTCTGCAAGCAGGCCTCCATACTGGCGAGCTGTCTGCTGTTCATTTTGGCCTGTGCCATGTCCTTCATCTGGCTCCTGACGGCAGAACGGCTCCCCCACCAGTTGGCCGACTTCATAACGGCCCACGTGCACAGCGGCTGGACCTTCCTGATTCTGGTAAACTGCCTGTTTCTCCTTTTGGGAACGGTCATGGACGACGTGTCGGCCATGCTTATTCTATCGCCGCTCTTCGTCGAAACGCTCAATCGATTCGGGATCGATTACGTGCATTACGGCATCATCATGGTGCTGGTCATTGAGTTCGGGTTTCTTACTCCGCCGTTCGGTTTGAATCTCTTTGTGGCAATGGGGCTGACAGACAGAAGCCTCGTTGAAGTTTCCAGAGGGGTGTTTCCCTTTCTGGCTCTGCTGCTCATCTGCCTGATGATCGTGACGTTTATTCCGGCCATATCTCTCTATCTGCCGCAGACGTTTCTCCGGTGAAGACCGCGGGAAGATCCGTCGTAGAGAGAGTGCCGTTGAGCATGTAGCGTTTCATCGGTTGGACGATCCCTCACGGGGACGGATGCCGTATCCTCGGTTTCGGAACAAGATGGAGGTGACGTATGAAAAGGTCTCTTGTGCTCCTTCTGTGCGTCGTTGCAGGCATACTTTTTGTGTCGGCCGCGTCGTGGGCCGCCGAAGAAGAAGTGATTGCCGCCATGGTGAAGGCTCGGGGGGAAGTGAAGCCCATTCCGAACCCAGCCTCACAAATCGCCGACCTGGATGTGAAGAAGGCCTACGAGGTTCAGAAAAAATTGATCAAGGCCTTTGAAGCCAAGGGCGAGAAGGTCGGCGGGTTCAAGGCGGGGCTGACCACTGAGGCCACCCAAAAGAGATTCGGAGTATCCTCCCCCTTGTTGGCGCCCATGTTCAAGTCGGGAGAGCTGGGGGACAAGGCGGTGGTGAAGACCAAAGGCTTTGTGAAACCGTTCCTGGAGACCGAGATCGGATACGTCGTCGGCAGGAGAATCGACAAGCCGGTGAAGGATGTCGCATCGTTGAAAAAGGCCGTCAAGGAGGTTTTCCCTGCGGTGGAGCTCCCCGATCTGCGGTTTGCCGATCTGAAGGGCGTGAAAGGTGTGGATCTCATCGCGGACGGTGTGGGAGCGGCCCGGTACATCGTCGGAAAGAAAATGCCGGCAGACAAGGTTGATGTCGCCAACATAAAGGTGACCCTGACCCTGGACGGGAAAGTAGTCAACACGGGGACCGCCCCCGAGGCTCTCGGCGATCAATGGAAAGCGCTTCTCTGGCTGGTGAACGGGGCAGTGGAGCAAGGATGGACGCTGGAGCCCGGGTATGTCTTCATCACCGGAGCCCTGGGGAAGATGATTCCATGCAAACCCGGTTCGTACAAGGGCGATTGGGGACCTTTGGGCACTCTTTCCTTCACCGTGGAATAGGCGGCAAGGGATCACAGGCTCTCGATGCCCGCCGGGGAGGCGCGACCGGGACATGGTGTCCCGTCAGGCTTCCGGCGAAGAGACACCTGTGGGGAGAATGATCCGGAGGGAAAGCCATCTCGTCGGTAGCCCAAACAAGTCGTCATGATCCAAGGACTACCCACGCCTCCCGGAAATGACGGGAAGTGCCCCGCGCAGCCAAAGGCTTACCGTGAACCAAGAATGTGCTTGCGTACGGTTCTCCGTTGCTCTATGGTGGACGCGAACCGACTCATGTATTCTGATTGTGTTCTGACAATTTCTCCTGCGTACGGGCATCGTACGTACTTCATGCCATATCAGACGCGACAAACCGGGAGCCTGGACATTGCCGAGGCAGCAGTAAATATCCGGTCAGATTCCCGACAAATCCACCCGGTCTCTTTTGGCCGAGGGAAGAGTTAGGAAAAGGTAGACTCCGGCGGTTGGGGCCACAGAAGGCAGAGAGTTCGGTTCTGAACTATAGGCAATACCTATAACTTTTGCGTTTTTATAGACCTGAGAGAGCTCGGTGGGGAGGCGACCATGGACATCATTCCCCAGATCATCGTAAGTGGTCTGGCTGCGGGGGGAGTATACGGTCTGATTGCGTTGGGGTTCGTGCTTATCTACAAGGCCACAAGCATACTGAATCTCGCCACGGGGGAGTTCATGACCCTCGG
>JBGSJS010000121.1:0-6432 GCA_041741735.1 Desulfomonilaceae bacterium
ACTCGTGCCTTAAACTGGGCGTCATACCTCTTTCGCATATCCGACTTCCAAGCCTCCTTGATTTATCCCCCCGGTGTTCTACATCTCCAAGGTAGGCTTCTCAACCTTAACCCCCTGTCCAGTTTATGGGGTCCATTATAAACAGAGCATCGGCAAGGCTCAACTCTATCTTGATCATTTTCGGAATGGTTCTGGTCAACATTTTTTCGAGTTGCTCTATCTGATGGTTCAAATTAAGGGGGTATAGATTAACCTCGGACTTTCTGCTGAATGAGAGTAATCTTCCCACCAGATCAGCACCCTTCTGTCCTGCCTTGTTTATCTTCTGAAGGTCTGCATAAGCGGGATCTTGTTCGTCCGTGTCTATGAGAAGCAGTTCCGAGAATCCAATAACCACGGTAAGCAGGTTGTTGAAATCGTGGGCAATGCCTCCAGCCAAGGTTCCGACCGCCTCCATCTTTTGAGCCTGGAAGAGTTGGGATCTCAGAGATTTCTCCGCGCTGACGTCCAGCACGAAAGTGAGGATCGCCGGATCTCCTTCAAACTCCGTCTTTACCATCCAGATTGAGATGTCGAACGCCTCACCGCTCCTTTTCAGCCCCCTGGCTTCCTGATGATAGGGAACGGGCATTCCCTCCAATGAAGTCGTTACCAGCTTCTTGATCAAATATCCCGATCCGGGCTCGTAAAGATCCTCCACCCCCAATTCCAAGATCTCTCCCTCACTTTCGTACCCAAACATGTGCATCACCGCTGGGTTGACGTATTGCGGCTGCCCTTGACGAAAGATGCTGATGCCAATGGGTGAGGACTCGATGAGTCCCCGAAATCTCTCTGTTGAAGCCTTCAGATATCCTTCCGCCGTCTTGCGGTCCGTTATGTCTTGAGCGATTCCGAACAACCTGAATATTGCACCTTCAACATTTCTGATCGGGGATCCTTTGACGTTGAGCCATCGGATGCTTCCGTCGGGACGGACCAAACGAAGCTCGATATCGTAGGGGGTCCCTTGGGTGCTCGCTTTGGCTACCGAGCCATCCAGTAATTCCACGTACTCCGGGAGAATGAGGTCACGATGATCCGCAAGGGAAACTTCGCCCCGCTCAGGATCAAGACCGAAGATGTGAAATACTTCTTCCGACCAAGAGAAGATTCCCGTTGCCAAGTCAAGTTCCCAATGACCAATCTGTGCCACCCGCTGCGCTTCCTTCAAGAGGGCCTCGTTCTTTCGCAATGCCTCTTCCGTCCGCTTCCGTTCGGTAATATCACTAATATTGCATTGGATGAAGGTCATGCCATTAAGGAAATAGGAGTTGCTGATAAACTCCACCGCGATGCTCCGACCGTCGCTCGTTTCAAGGGGTAAGTCTTCGTAGCGGATATAGCCCTTTTGTTGCAATTCTGCAAAAGCCTCCTTGTTCAGAGCGGTATCTCGGAATGGACTCACCTCCCATAGATACTTTTCCAGAAACTCTTCATGAGAGTAGCCTAACATGTCTATCAGATACCGGTTTACGTCCAATATTTTACCGGTGTCCAATTCGAGGATCAGAATGCCATCCCTCGCACTTTCAAAAAGCCGTCGGTAACGTGATTCGGCTGTATATAGGGCTTCATCGGCATGTTTACCTTTTGTGATGTCGGTCACAGCGGTTCGCAAAATTGTAGACGAAGCGTCTGGGCTCTCGAGTACAAGGCTGTCCAGCCTTACCGAGATTTGGCTCCCATCCTTCTTGGTTAATAGGACTTCGCAAGTTTGTTTAGATTGTGTTTCAAGGAGTTGTCTGAAGTGTATATCCAGGGCCTTCCGGTCTTCTTCACCGACAAATCTGGCAAGTGGTCTGCCTATCAGAAAAGTTCTTGCTATACTCAAAAGACCAGAGGCGGTGAGATTGGCATCCAGAATCACGCCGCTTTGGTCCAAGGTGAAATAGCCGACGGGAGCAAAGTCGTATAATTCCGAATACTTGTCCTGTGACACTTCAAGGTCTTGTTGGGCTCGGTGGAGCTCCTCCTTTTGCGTCTCCGGTTCAATCTGATGAACTTGCAGCTCATGAATCAGAGGTTGGACCTTTTCAGTGGAAAGTGTTGATACGTCCGAGGTACCCGATGATTTCTCCACTGCCGCCGGCTCTGCCCGACGACGGGGTTCGGTGAGTCTCTTTTTGGAGACCTTGTCTTGCTCTTTCATGGTTCCCCCTCCTTTGCCGGATAGAATGCCGAGCGCTTCAACAGCACACTAGCCTCATGGTAATACCATAGAAATAGGGAGGGGGGTAAGAATTTCACATCGTTGGACAAAAATTCGGAAAATAAATATGGGGGCAGGGCTGCCGTCAACCCAAAAGAGGTGGCCTCGCCCCCCCGTCATTACAAACCCCGGATTGATTCATTCCTCGGTATTTTGCGACAGGCCCTGTTCAGCAACCTCCCGAACTGCTTCCAACATGCTCTTCATGTTCAGCGGCTTCTCAATAATCACATCCACTCCGCTTTCGGGTATTTTAGCCACTTCCGTCTTCTGCCCTTCAGCGCTCTCCAGAATTGACTCCCCTTTGAATGGACCTGGAATGAGTCATCCTACCGGCCACCTGTGGGCTGAGGGTGTCTCGTGGCAAGACGTCGTCGTTGTTTGGCCTGCGGCAATCTGTTCGTTCCCTGTCCGAAGGTGAAGGAACAGGCGTATTGCTCCGCTGATACGTGTCAAAAGGAGCGCAAGCGCAGATGGCACAAGAAGAAGCTAGCTGACGATCCCGATTACCGTGAAACCTTCTTCTTATGGCTCCCAATCAATGCCTCCTTGCCATCTCCCCCCCGCTTTCGATATCAACAAGGTCGACTTTTTCACCTTAACCCTCTGTCCAGTTTTCGGGGTCCATTATAATCCCCATTGTGAAAAGCCCCGACCCTCGAATTTTTGGCGCCATCAAGGGAAGACCTAGTTTACCCGGAACTGTGCCGAGCGCTTACGATCGTGAGGTCTTCTCCGGGGCCATATGAACTTGCCACCTCGGACTGTGACAGGCGATTTTCGCTCAGGTTTCCATCAGAGGCGATGGTCTATGAAGTGCGTGTCATGACAGTCGGGTCAACTATGCGGAAGGCAGGCTAAAACAAAGCGAAAGAAAGACGGAGGGCAACTCTTTGGGGATATGGGCAGAGACAACCGGAAAACCGGCCCTGGGGGATGGCAGTCTCAAGGGGTTTCGAACCCCCGTCTCCGCCGTGAGCTAGGGGGTAACTGGTAGGATCGGGGAGGAACTTCCGGCAAGAAGGCCCTGCCCGATCTTCCTGGTTCATTGATTCTTCCATTCCGGTTTGCGTTTTTCCATAAAGGCTTTTATTCCTTCGTTCGCATCATGGGATTCCATGAGCTCTTTCAGATAGAGCCCTTCCATTGCGGGTAGATCTTCCATGATTCCGCGGAAGAAATCTCTCCGGACAGCCGCATTGGCAGTACGCAGAGATTCGGCGCTTTTGGGCAGAATGTGTTTTTCTATCCATTTCGTCGCGGCGTCCCATGCATCTGTTCCTTCGTCTGTGAGCAGGGTCAGAAGGCCTATTCTCTTTGCCTCAGAAGCGTCGATGGAACGGCCGGTCAGCACCAAATCATCAGCGTAGGTTTGCCCTACCTTCCTTGGCAGCATCACTGAAGCCGGCGGCGGGAAAACCCCCAAAATGATCTCCGGCTGACCGAACATTGCAGTATTGTCCGCCACGATGAAGTTGCAGAATAGTGCCAATTCCATGCCGCCGCCAAGGCACTGCCCCCTGACTATCGCCATGGTTGGTACCAAGAGCCTGACCATGTCGTAGAACATCCCGTGAAAGGCCCTCAACATCATCGCGGCATTTTCCTTGGTGTGTTCCGGCACGGCTGCGCCAAACGAAAAATGCTTCCCATCTCCCTCGAATACTATCAGTTTTAGGTTTTTTTCATTCGACAGTCCGGCCAAGGTGCAGGCGATTTCCCCGAGCATGGCCGCCTCAAGAATGTTGGCCTTCGGAGCGTTCAGAGTGATCTTCAAAACAGCGCCATCGAAATGCTTTTCGCATTTGATCAACCGGTTTTCCATAGCATTCCCCCTTAGAGCAGTTGCCGAAAATAATGTCCGCTTGACCACCCAAAGCCAGAATCCGGAAGGCCGACCGTGACGGCCGTCTTGCTCGTCATCCCTGCGGAAGCATTGCAGAAGCAGGAATCCATCCTGCGAAACGCGGGACTGGACCCCGGATCGAGTCCGGGGTGACGGTGTTATAGCCATTGCCAAAAGTAATGACCTATCACCATCCGTCACCCCCGGCGAGAGCTCGGATCGAGAGCGGGGCAAGCATGTGGTAGGGGCAACCGGTGGTCGCCCGAATCCGGGGCGCGTGGCGTGCGCCCCTACCGGAATGACGGTATCAGGGTTCCTCGAATCGGACAAAACTTTTGGCAACGAGTATAAATCCCAAGTCCGTGGAATCGGTTGCTTCGCGAAAGGGAACACAAAAAATGCCGGAGTTGCATTTCCCCGGCATTGGTTGGATCGATTCGACTTTTCGTTGAGCAGTCTATGCGTTCCCAAGATCGTCGGGATCAATCCTTTCGAGGATCTTGGTTAATTCTTCGTCCGTCTGCTCGATATCCTCCTGAGTGAAGACGATCTTCTGCTTTGTCACTTCTTCCTGTTCACCCTGGGTCATGCCTTCTATCACCTTCTCGCTGACGAATACCGGAACGCCCATCCACGTGGCAAGCACCAACGAATCCGAGGGCCTGGCATCTACGGTAATGAGCTTGGCCTCGGCATTTTTCAGATATATGGTGGCGTAATAGGTATGATCTCTGAGATCGTCTATCTCAATGTGCTCGATGCTCGCTCCGGTTTTGTCGATTATGTTCCGTAACAATTCATGGGTCAGCGGGCGCTGGTACACCTCTTTGGCGATCGCTCTCTGGAGGGCCATGGCTTCCACCGGTCCGATCCATATGTAAAGCTCTCTGTCTCCGCTCTTTTCCTTTAATATTACGACCGGTTGCATGTTTCGGGTATCGGAAGCTATTCCGGTGATCGTCATTTCCTTGAAATTCTTTTCATTTTTCATCTTGACCTTCGATCTCTGACAAAAGCGGAAAAAAGATCATGGGTTACCGAACCTACCATCTCTTTTCGAAAGGTAACATCGTGACTCTTCTTTTGTCAATGAGTATGGGGCCTTTCCTGGTAGCCCTTCGGTTACGGCTTATGAGCTTCCATATAGGCCCGGAGCAGTTGATTGATTCGCGTTTGATAGCCGCGGCCTTGCTTTCTGAACCACTCCAGGACGTCGCTGTCTATGCGTAAAGTCAGTTGCTCCTTCCGCTGCACCGGCTTCAAGCCTCGTCTGACCACCCCTCTGGCAAACATCTCCGGCGTAATTTCAGGAGCATCAGAAAAGTCAATATCCTCGTCTTTCATGGCATCCACTCGCGGCCAGTCAGTCCGCGATTCCTTTGAAGTAACTGATCTCTTCATACTTCGTAGCCTTTCTCACGGAAATGATCCGAATTACTTGTCGATTCTCAGTATGGGCGACAACCACTATCCGGCCTCTGAGCATTCCCAGTGTGACAAAGCGCTCTTCTCCGTAATCAAAGCGATCGTCAGAGATGGTGACTGTCTCTCTTTCAAAGACCTCTTCAACGTCAACGAAATCGATTCCATGTTTACGAAGGTTGGCCTGGCGTTTGGCTTCATCCCACGCGAATTCCATGCACAGATTGTAGTTACAAATTGGCGCTACGTCAACAACTAAGCACGTAGCACCCGAGCTAAGCGTCTGAATGGATGGAATGGCTCTGTATTCGAGGCTAGAAACTCTATTACCTCCACGTTGTACCCTTTGAGCTAATTTGTGTTCGCCACGATGGAGAGCCGATCACCGTCGATGAGAACTTGCGGGTCGAATCAACCGCCGACTATTATCGGGCCCTCTGTCCATTGACTTGGAGCCTGTTTGGTGCAAAAATTGATCCCTACCACGAGCAGGTTTCGCGCTGAACACAGACTTCCCATAAGCAGATGTCGGCGACCACCCGTTGCAGCGGTTCCGCATGCCTCTTCCGGCTTCTGCTCCCATGAGACCGAAACCACGCCCGGAGTATTAAGAAAACCCAAAAGAGGTGTTTGTATGTTCGTGCCGGAAATAAGTGAGGATAAGTGTAAGCAGTGTGGCGAGTGTGTGGACATCTGCCCCGCAGACGTGCTGGCCGTGGACAGCAACGTGACCAAAGTGGCCAATCCCGCAGATTGCCTGGGCTGTGAGTCCTGCGTGTCCGTTTGTCCTGAGGAAGCGATCACGATTAAGGAAGTGTAACGCGATGCTGGCGCCGGTCATGCCTGTGGCCGGCATCAGCTCTCATCATGCCTCCTCAGGTTACAGGCGCCTCTTCCTCGTCTCCTGTGGTCT
>JBGSJS010000122.1:0-3710 GCA_041741735.1 Desulfomonilaceae bacterium
GTATTCATCGCCGGTCCTCCTTCGGCAAACATCGTCTCACAAACGCCATGTATACCGTTCGGGGACCGGACGCCAACATTTTCTCATCCTCATCTACAAGATTTCATTCACCTTATCTCTGACAAGAAATCGCGGCACTCACGCTTACCAGTACCGCGCCGATCAGGGGGACCGCAAAATGGGCCTCAAGCATGGGAGGCGTGTTCGGACATATAAAAGCCACCTTGTCGCCTTTTCCCAGTCCACGTTTTATGAGCGCGTTGGCCAGCCGCCGCACTCGGCTTTGGAATTCCCCGTACGTGTAACGCTTGTCACCGTAAACTACCGCTTCCTTGTCCGGATAGACCAAAGCGGAACGGTCCAAGAACCCCACTGGTGAAAGAAGCTCCCAATTAACTTTGGTAAGGCCATTCTTCATACTCCTTTACTACAGAGGCGTACTATGCAGAGGGCGAGGCGCCTCCTTGCCGCCAATTGCCGGAGATTGTCCTCCCCTTTGCCATTCATCGGCCGCACGAGGAGAGGTCTCTCGCCGGAGAAGTATATCCATTTTTCGGGGGCATTCAGCACCCACTGCAGGTCTCTAGTGTCACGTTCTGCAAGTTAGAGTGGCAATATCGCCCGGTTATGTCCAGTAATTGAACGCCTTTTTTGGCACCCAATACTACTCTTAATTCGAGAACGTTACACTAGCCTATCTTTGCCACAATCCGGTATGAGACGCAACCCGAGCGTCGTCATTTTCGCGGACCATCGTGATGTTACCGCAAAGCCGGCGGCCGGCGGAGGCCACGGATTCAACCGAGCCCTCTCTGCACCTTCGATAGGTTTCGAACGGCCCTAATATGCATGAGCTCTGCGCATTGCCGGGTCGCGCTTGACCGCTTTCTTAAGGAGCCCTAACGTAATACATGTAAGGAGGTAAATTGGGCGGCCGACGAAAAGGAGAATTACGATGGCCCAAGCACAGAAAAAAGAATTCGTGACGGATATGCCGGACATGATGGAAGTATATAGGAAAGTGGGTACCCCGGGCGCGCCCCACAGCATGCTCGCGAAGTTAGTGGGAAGCTGGACTACCAGGACAAGAGCGTGGATGGAGCCGGGTAAGCCCGCAACGGAAGGGACGGGGACCTGCGAGCAGAAAATGATCCTCGATGGACGCTACCTGCAGCAGGAGTATACCGGAGAGATGATGGGGAGTCGGTTCACCGGCATCAACCTGATCGGGTACGACAACCACACGGAGAAGTATGTGTCGGTCTGGATCGATTCCATGAGTACAGGCATCTACTACTTCGAAGGTACAGCCGGCATGGATGGGAAGTCCATTACCCAGGAAAGCAGCTACAACGACCCGGTCAAAGGCCCATCGTTGTGGTGTAGTGTCACCAGGATAGTGGATGAAGACACCCTGGCGTACGAGATGTTCCTGACTCCCGAAGGGGGAAAGGAAGAGAAGATGATGGAGATGACCGTCACCAGGAAGCGATGATGACGGAGGGCGGCCTGTGCGCCGAAACGTGTATGCATACGACAGGGTTGAGTCTCTTACGGGCGATCCGTCATGCTCGTTCCGACGCTGAACGGGTCGCCCCAAAAAGGAGGACACTATGAGCCGAGAAACAAAAGATTACGAACACCAGGTGAACGATCTGGTGGACAAGTGGAATTGTATGATTGGAGAATTGCAGAAAGCCGCGCGCCATGCAGGTCCAAAGAACAGAAAGCCTTATGGGGAAACCATCGAGCAACTGATAACACTTCGAGAAGGTGCTCGCAGAGGATTGGTCCGGTTGGAAGACTTGGATAGCTCGGCGTGCGAGGTGAAGGCTTCATGGATTTAAGACTCGCAAGGTACGCTCGCCCGTGCGGTGGAGGACTGAGCAGGCCTGAGGATGTCCATGGCGGGATTCGGCAGTGAACCTGCCGAAGAAGGGCCCGATCGGTTATGGGTGGGGTATACTGTTGACGGCCAAAACCCGACGGTGGTATCTCAAGCCGAACCTTACGCACTTGGAAAGGACCGCGACATGAAGCTGACAAGCATTCTGGGAAGCCCCCGCAAGAAGGGGAATACGAACAGAGTCCTCGGCTGGGTCGAGGCGGAGCTCGGGAGACTGGATCACCCGGTCGATCGTATCAATGTGGTGGATCATCATATCAACGGGTGCAAAGGATGCTTCACCTGTAAGAAGTCCCCCAATGAGCCGCGCTGTCCCCAAAAGGATGACGCATTGAGCATATTGAAGAGGCTCATCGGTTCCGACGTCGTCATCTACGCGTCACCCAACTACATGTGGAGTCTGACTTCGCAGATGAAGACGATTATCGACCGGCATTGCTCGCTGGTGAAAGGATACGGAACCCCTGAGTGGCGCTCGCTTCTCGACGGCAAAGCACTGGCACTGGTGATCACCTGCGAAGACGCCATCGAGGGCAATTGCGACCTCATCATGCTCATGTTCGAGCGGTTTGCCGAGTACCTGAAGTGTAAGCATCTGGGGACATTGGTGATTCCTCACGCCAGCAAACCGGATGCGCTGGGCGAAGACGCTAGGAGCCAAGCCATCGACTTTGCGCGAAGGATAGGCTCCGCGTACGGCACCTGAACGTGGCAGGAAACTTAGTACTCCTTTTCCGAAATACGGTTCCGGAAGGCAGTCGATTTCAAAATGGCCCCGAATGACTTCAAGTCGTGACCCCGAGCGAAAGCCGGGGTCCGGAGCTCTTCGGAAGAGCCTGGATTCCCGCCTCCGCAGGAATGACGGGGAAAGCGTTTGATCATGGGCAGTTATGTTGGTAGCGCCTCCAGTGGTGAGATGCGCGACCGAACTTATGAAGTCAAATGCTAAAGCCAGCCGGAATGCCTATTCCAGGATTCCGCGCTGATGCTTCGAGAGGGCTTCCACGTGCTTCTTCGTCGCTTCGTCCCGACGGGACTGCTCCCGCTTTTCACTGAGATCAGCCTTGCATTTTTCCCGGCATTCCTCTTCTGCTTTGGGAGATCCTCCGGGGCATTTGTTATGGCACACAGAATAGTCGCTGGTAGCGGATTCAACGACAAAGGATGCAATGCTCGCGCACCCGGTGAGGACGGGGAGAATAAGGACCAGAACAGCGACGTTCATTATGCGCATTGACGGTATCCCCTATCTTGTGTGGGCTACTAAGGAAACTTCATTCCTTTGCGCCGTGGGCTTTGAGGAGCTCTACGACCTTTGTGTGGCCGCACTCCTGCCCGATCTTCAGCGCGGTCTTGCCGTCATTGGTTCTGGCGTTACAATCGGCTCCCTTGTCCAGGAGCCATTTCACGACGTTGCGGTCACCTCCTCAGACGCCATCCATGAGTGCCGTCCTGCCTTCTCTGTCTTGTGCATCGACGGAAGATTCTTTGTCGAGCAGCAGTCTAACCGCTTCCGCTTGTTTTCGTATAGCGGCCCCCATGAGGGCGGTCCTGCCGTATCCGTCCCGTGCGTTGACATCCGCTCCTTCTTGCACGAGAAGGTTAGCCGCTTCCAAACGCCCTGCCGCTGTGGCCGCCATGAGGGGCGTGCCCCCATACTCCTGACCCATCTTCTACAGTGAACTAAGAAAAGCTAGTTAGTTTCAATATGTTATTAGGGTATAGCAAATCTGTGGCACCAGGAATTTGATCCCGCCCAACCCGAATCAGATCACGCAGTCGCGTCGAACGGTACGTTACGGAT
>JBGSJS010000123.1:0-3364 GCA_041741735.1 Desulfomonilaceae bacterium
TGATCGAGTTGGTTCCTGGGCTATTTGACCACGAGAACCCGGAGCATCTGAAGATTCAGGAGGAGGCCATGGAGCATTTCGGGATACCGGTCGTGTGGACCGCTCCGGAAATCGATTACTGAAACCGAATCTTTAAGATCACCCCTGGGCGCAGGAAGAACGGAAAAGGGGGGTACAGATCAAATGCTGCCATGAAAGCATCCCATGATCTGTCCGAAAAGGGAAAGGGGCGTGGGCGTAAGCTAAAGAAAGACCGGAATGAGTCGGCGCGCGTGAGTCTGTTGGAGTAGCGGGCACCAATCAGGTTTTGAGATGTCAAATGTTCCAGGAATCCTTTTGTCGGTATTCGCCCAAACAGTCGCTCGCGCGAATGCACAGTCGGGCGGACTCTGACCTTGACAGCACCTTGAAAGTCTCATAGATTTATGAAGCGAGAGGGCGAGAATATGCCGTTTCCAGAAACCCCCAGGGTCATCTACAACAAGAACCCGCTCAACGAAGAAGTGCGAGGTTGCCTTTCCAAGGCCGAACGTCTTGTGAAGAGGCTGCCGGCCGGGGATCTGAAGCGCAACGCAAACGGATTCTTGTCATCTCTCCGTAAGATTCTTTCTATGGAGTCCCAAGCCGGCGCTGACGTGAGCATGCTGCCTGTGCTGGAAGCCGTTTGCCCGGATGATCACTCCATTGTCTTCGAGTGGGCCTACGACGATTGCAGGCTGGGTTTCAGCGTCGAATCCAATTCGAGCGAATCGAGCTGGTATCTCATTACCATCCCGGAATCCGGCGGAGTTCGGGCGTCAGGGCTCATCGCATGCTCGAACTTCGAGCAATGGCTGCGGTGGTTGGTCTTTCTCGTTCGTCTGCGGTCATAGATGATGGAATATCCGGACAACTGCATCCGAGGTGTTCGCTCCAAGGAGTTCTTTCTTGACAGCGGGCTGGTTGCGACGAGCGCGTTCCAATTCGAAAAGAATTCAAAAAGACAAGATGATTTCCTGGAAGTCTCCGTGAACTGGGAAGACGCTCCTTCCGTCATGGACTTCACTCTGAACCAAAGGAAGGGCGATTCCGAAGAGTTCGAGTTCAAAGGAGGGATTGCCGTCTTATCCATAAGGCGGTTGTCCGATATTCTGCCGAGCGAGGTTGACGCCGGCCGACTCACGTACGAACGGAGTCCGATGGAAGGAAACCCCTATCACGGGAATATGCTGCTCAAGGGTTCCGTAGATACGCAGACCAAGAAGCTCATCATTGCCGGGATTTGCCTTGCAGTTGTGGATACGCGTCGCAGGTAGAGCAGGGTTGTCCCTCATGACTTCTCATCGGTCGGTCGGCCGGGCGGTCTCCATGCGGCGTTGACTCCAACGGTATTCCGCAATTCCCCTGGCAACACCTCAAGAATTAAGGGCAATGTGGTAGCGGATTGTCGTTCCACATGGAAACGCCTTACTCGGGGCCTCCTGATCCCCGACTCAACCGGTCGAGCCGGCTGTTGCACGGGGGGAGACCTCTCTCCCTATCGTCGCGACGAGGTCGCTCTCTTCGGCGAGCTCAAGCTCGTAGTGCGTCTGAAGGTTGATCCAAAACTCCGGCGTGGTACCGAAATGTCGGGAAAGCCTCAGCGCGGTATCAATGGTAATGCCTTGCTTTCCGTGGACGATCTCGTTGATACGTCGCGGTGGAACCTTCAGGTCACGGGCAAGCCTGTTCTGACTGATGCCAAGCGGTTTCATGAATTCCTCAAGGAGAATCTCTCCCGGATGAACTGGCGGATGTAATTTCTTCGGCATCGCGTCCACCGACTGTCTCGCCTACCTACAAAGCTTTCTGAGCATCAGTCAGCAACTCTCGTTCAAAGGAGTCAAGCTTCACTTTCTTAAGGTTGACTTTTTTGAGATTTTCAAGTGCAACGTCCAGGTCGCTTTCGGTACCCAGCAAACCCTTGATTCGGCCTGCCAACTGAGTTGGAATGCCATATTCATCGAGAGCAGCGACAACGGGATTCTGAAATAAGCACTCGACTTCCGATGCGAAGTGACCGAAGTCACCAAACCGCAATCCCCAACTCTTGAGGACATGCGCCTGGATGCGGGATAGGGCCATTAAGTACCGTGGAAACTCAAAGCCCGCCCATGTTCGCTCAAATTGCAGAACTCGTTCGACAGCTTCATCTGGCGATTTGGCTGCGTACTTCCCGGCGGTCAGCTCTTCTTGCACACGGTCTGCGGCTGGCCGAAAGTCTCGTAGCTGCCAGATTTTGTAGGCTAATTGTTTGTAAGAAACAACTCCTCCTTTGGATCTCTTCGCGTCAAGCAAATATTCCCAAATCAATTTACACGCATATACAAGCTGTTCATACGAAGGATTTTGCTGCCAGGCCAGCAATTTTGATGCTAGACGAGACTCCGCGGCTATGTGCTCGGCCAAATCCATCTGTCCTTGGGGCTCGATCGTAGCGTTTTCACGTAAGATCTCAATTGGCAGCACATGCTGATCGGACCACTTATGCATTCGTTCGCGCGCGGAAGGCCGAAGGTCTTTGGTGTCTATATGGAGAAGCAAGCTGTCTGGTATACTCTCGTCTTGTGAGAAAATGGGGAAATCCACGAAGGGTAAGGTCTCCTGGGGAGGGTCCGCAAACAAGTAAACGTGGCCTACGAAATGCTCGAACATTCTCCCGGAACGCCCTTTAATGTTGTTGAAAGTGAAGAAGTCTATCTGTTCGCGAGCAATTTGGTTATCAAAGATTACCACGTTCTTTGCCTTCGTATTTACCCCCTCAATCAGAGTCGAGGTGCAGATGAGAAATCCCAATTTAAGCTCGTTGAACATTCGTACCGTGAATTGAGCAAGAGCTCGCGGCAATCGCCCGTGATGGATACCTATTCCTTTACCTAGTGTGCGACCCCAAACCCATTCAGGATGATAGGTATGGGCTGCCCATTCTTGAGCGCCCGCCATGCCGGGCACCTCATGGCCTACGCCTTCCTCAAGAAGTCTGTGGGCGACCTCGTTGACCCGTTTAGGAGATCGGCAAAATATCAAAGTTGGATCCTTCAGCTCCCGGCAGAGGGTTATCAATCTGCCCCACTCATCTTGGGCATCCGGGACTTTTCTGTGTTCGGCTACCACCGTAGTGTAATTCGTCGGATAAAAGTAACAACGATATTTCTCCTCAACTCCCTTTGGGATGCTTTCAACGTTGGGGCCCAGCATAAAGAATTGAGTGCCGCGATTTCTTGTCAGAGATAAGGTGAATGAAATCTTGTAGATGAGGATGAGAAAATGTTGGCGTCCGGTCCCCGAACGGTATACATGGCGTTTGTGAGACGATGTTTGCCGAAGGAGGACCGGCGATGAATAC
>JBGSJS010000124.1:0-56765 GCA_041741735.1 Desulfomonilaceae bacterium
GGCTATCCGGGACCACAGTCAACCCGCTGCGTGCCACCACCGTAGCTCTGCGTAGCACCATTTCTGGAAAAGGGGGTTCGGTTTGAAACGCCGACCCTGTGAATCTCTTGCAAAAACGGAGCTTGCAAAATCTAGGTTGAAATGTCGACGCGCTGAAGGCGATGATCCGGTATGATGACCGAGCTCGACGCCCGTGATGTCCGGTTACGCGAAAGACTGAGTAATAAAGATATTTTCGTTTCTGCGTGGTGAGGTATGGTGGACAAGATTCTGAGAAGTTGCACGATTGCTCTGGTTCTGGTCTTGGCTTTTTCGGTGTCGGTTCCGGCGCAGGAGGATAAAGCCGAATGGAAGAGGATAGCTGGAATCGAGACGAGAAGTGCCGACGAAGCAGCGGCAACCGCGTTGTCGGAAGAGCAGTCGGTCCCGCAGTGGCTCGACAACCTCTTGACAAGGGTACCGGAACAACCGGAGGTCAAGAGCACGGAATCCGGCTCGGAAGAGCATCTTCAACAGAACGGGTCCGGAGATGCGGTGAGCCTGGAGCCGGATAATCCTCAAGCCGGCGAGTCGGATAAACTGAGCGAAGAGCTGCAGCAAGGTTTGATCGAGTCAGAGAAAAAGCCTGAAGAAGCTCCGGACACGGTATTTCCGAAACCTGCCTCCATTGCGCCGCTTTATCTCTCTCCGAAATTGGAAGGAGAAGGGGTGTGGACGTCCGAAGGTTTGCCCGTGGGGGCTGACGGCCATCCTCTCTTCTATAAGACTGTCTACCGGCCGAGTCTGGAGTATCCGAACTCGGCGGTGTACATGGCCGTCTTCGACATGTCACGGATCACACCGCGCTTCTTCGTGGGCCAAACCGAACCGGGCATCTACCAGATTTCCCACGCTTCCGAACGGGAGGACCTGTCCCGCATCGTGGCTATCACCAACGCAATGTGGATGCAACAGCACGCTCGGGGGGCGGGCGCAATTTTCAGAGGCCAGGTTGTCTATCCCATGGTTAGCGGCATGGCCACCCTGGTAATTTACCAGGATGATTCCGTGGATATCCTCGAATGGAACAATGAAATCCCCGTGTCAATGGTGAAAGATGCTCGGCAGTTACGGCATCTGATCGTCAAGGACGGGATGGTCGTGGAGAAGGTTGCGAAGAACGGCAGGATAGAAGATTCGGAAATAGGGCTCGGGGGCTTTCTCATTGACGATCGTGGGAGAAGCACCATGGCCAACAAGGACGTGTGGTTCCTCGCAAATAGAACGGCTTTCGGTATTCGGGACGATGGTAACCTGGTCTTTGCCATGGGTCACCACACCGGCACAAAAGACTTGGCGAGAGCACTGGTTCTGGCCGGTTGCAAGAGAGCGATCCACGGGGACGCAAACATCCACAATATTGTGTGCAACTTCTATTTCCGGGACGACGCCAACAAGATAGTCAAGCGGGACAAGCTTTCGCCGGAACAGCTCAATTACACCATGAAGCGTTATGACCAGGGGTATAGTAAGGATTTCTTCGCTTTCTACGAAAAGTAGACAGGAATTAGGCTGGGGAGGACCGGGCGCGCTTGAGGAGGGAATGTGTCGTCGGGGCAGAGCACGGGAGTTGCCATCTTTGAGAGGCGAAGGACTGAGGGAGAAGCCGATGGGGTCGCGTGTCGACTTCGGCCCTTTCAAGGACATTGACATGAATCAGGCAGGCATAGCCGCAGTTTTGAGCTTTCTCTTGCCCGGCTTGGGCCAGATCTACAATGGAGATTTCCTAAGAGCCATATTCTGGTTGATCGTGACCGCAGCATTATGGTTTTTCTTGATGGGGTGGATATGTCACCTGGTCGCGTCGTTCACCGCGTACCGGAGGGGCAGAATGTACATGTCCCAACAACGGCCCTCGTGACGAAGCTCCCGAGATTGAGTCTACCGGATTAGCCCATCGCTCTTGCCTTTTGTGCACCCCTTTATTTCTTTCTCTAATCGATCTATAGTAACGTAGACGGCGGCTGGAGTGCCGGAGACGCTTGCGTGCCTGCGCAAGACCCGGGGAGGACCAATTGAGAGAAAAAAGACCCCGTATCATCATATTTTCCGGAAAGGGCGGAGTCGGAAAGACCACGGCCGCGGCGGCCACCGCGTTGAAATGTGCCGAAAGAGGGCTCAAGACTATCGCGATCTCCATAGATATCGCTCATAGCCTTTCAGACTCTTTTCAACTCGAAACCAATCTGCACGATAGGAACAAGGGAGCCCCACGACAAATCAAGGAGAATCTCTGGATTCAGGAAGTGGATATTCAGGAGGAGCTCGAACGGCACTGGGGTGACGTTTCGAAGTACCTCGCCGCGTTGCTGGGCTCGACGGGAATGACGGATGTTCTCGCGGAGGAGCTGGCTGTAATACCTGGCATGGAAGACGTCATCAGCTTGCTCTATATCAACCAGTACTACCGGGAAAAGACCTACGACGTCATCGTGGTGGATTGCGCTCCCACGGGAGAATCCTTACGATTCATCGGGATGCCCTCCACCCTGGAGTGGTACATCAGGAAAGTCTTCAATCTGGAGCGTAACCTCCTCAAGGTCGCTCGCCCCATAGCCAAACGAATCACCGACATTCCCCTGCCGGAGGACAGCTATTTTCAATCGTTGAAGGATCTGTTTCTGAAACTGGATGGTGTTGACCGAGTCCTCTTGGACCGTGAGGTCACCTCGGTGCGGTTAGTGACCAATGCCGAAAAAATGGTCGTTCGTGAGACCCAAAGGGCCTACATGTACTTTTGTCTCTACGGCCTGGTAGTGGACACGATTCTGGTGAATCGGCTATTCCCGGAGGGTCTGAAAGAGGGCTATTTTCAGGACTGGATATTGACCCAGCGAAAGAGCATGGAGCAGATTCGTTGCATATTCGATCCCATTCCCATCCGTACGGTGAACATACTGCGCGACGAGGTGGTCGGAATCGAAAGACTGGCGGAAATGGGTACAATGATTTACGGGGATGACGATCCTTCCGCTATCCTCCATGAGGAGACCCCATATCGAATCGAACGGGAAGACGGGGCATACATTCTGCGCATCAAGCTGCCCTTTGTGACGAAGGATTACGTGGATCTCTTCAACGAAGAAGGGGATTTGGTGGTTCGAATCGGCTCCTTCAAGAGGCACGTCTTTCTCCCCCGGGCACTGGCGGGGAAGCGACCGTCCAAGGCGTCCCTGGAGGAGAGCACCTTGTTGATAACCTTTCCGGGAGATGGGTGAGAGTTTTACCGGTTGAGACCAAGACCAAAGCGGGGTTGAGGTACGAATGTTTCAGAGATCAGAGAGCACGAGGTTGATGATGAATCCGTTCTGGGTTGCGACGAAAGTGGCGGGGGTTGCCATGCTTACCTTCGGGGGAGGCTTGCTCCTTGCCAAGAAGCTGGCGCCGAAACCGTCCGATCTCATTGCCGGAGCCGTTCATTTGAGGAAGTCGGTAGATGAATTTGGTAAAGGGGTCAGTGCCATCCTGTTCGGGGTGCCGGATTCAGGCGCGGAGCAGTCGGCGAAGGAGCGGAAGGAGGCTTCGAGAATACCCATCGAATGAATTGGACGAGTGACGGGTTACGGTCCGAATCCGGTTACCGCGTGCATCAACCGCACTCGGAAACGGGAACGATCACCTTCCGATACGCTTGAGCGCGGCATGTGCGGCCCGGGCGAAATTTCTGATCTTGTCGAAGTTTCTGGTACCGTCCGCATCTTCCAGACCGGTATGTGCATCCACCCCGTTGGGTCTGACACGCATAATCGCCTCTTCCACATTGTCGGGATTGAGACCGCCTGCCAGTATTACGGGCACCGGAGAGATTTCCACGATCCGTGCGCTGAGAGCCCAATCGTGGACTATTCCCGTAGCCCCCGTCTTTCCGGTTGCCGGATCCAGAGAATCAAGAATGATCGCGTCCCACAACAGGGGCTCGAAGTGTGCCGCTCTTTCGATGGATTCCGGTCCGGAAACCGTGACCATGCCTATGGTTGCGGCCTGAGGGTAAGCAGAGCGAAAAGCGCTGAGCTCGGACGGGGGGATGCCCCCGTGGAATTGGACGGCGTGGCCTCCGGTTCGTTGGAGAAGATCGGACGCGGCTTGCGCAGACGTGAGGTAAGTTATGATAACCGCAAGGATGTCCGTGGGGAGTCCTGCGATAATTGCAGCCGACTTGTCCAGGGTGAGTCCGTCGTGTATGCCGCTCGGGAGCTCCAGGGTGAAGCCCAGGGCGTCGACTCCGACCGCTGCACAGAAGAGGGATTCTTCGAGAGAGGAGACCCCGGCCGCCTGGATTCTAGGGATGCGACCGGGGTGATCTGATTGCCGGTGGGAAGGGCTCTTCACGAGTGTGACGGGGCCAAGCGCCTTGCGGCGTGTTGTCTCGCATAGTCTTCAAGGGAGATCCGCTTGGCGACGATGCAATTGTCGTCGTCTTTCTCAGCCTCGGAAAGGGCCGCCTGTGCCTGTTTGAGCAGCATGGGCATCACCGCGGCTTCCCTGGAGAATTCGGTAATGCCGAAGCGGATGCCTGCACGGCCCTGATACCGTTCCGTGAAGACGTCGGTCAGGCGATCGGCAACACAGCGAGCGGCCTCCATGTCGGTGTGGGGAAGGAGAAACCAGATGGGTACCACGTCGCCGGTCGCGATGATGTCTGCGGATCTCAAATTCTTAAGAAAAGAGTCTGAAATCTCTTCGACGGGTTCGTCGGCATCCGGCAAGGACGACTTCCAGGAGACCGCCATAAGGGAGAAGACCGATCGGTTCCTCCAGGCTCCGTTGAACTCTTTCTGGAGACACTCGAGAAAGAAGGCCTGGCTGTAAACGCCTTCCACCCCGGCCATCAGCGCATTTCGAACAGAGGTTTCGTGGTCCCAAGCGTTGAAAATGCCAAGGGAAGTTTTCTCCGCAAGAGATGAGATGAGGTCGGTGTTCATTCCCGCGTGATAACGACCGGGGTCCTTGCTGCCGAGACAGAGGAGTCCCAGCTCCTGGCCGTTGCACCCGAGAGTAGCTACCAAGGCTGAATTGATGTGGGCAACATCTTCCTCAAAGAGCATTTGTGCCAATTCGCCCGAAGGGTCGTCCAATATATAGGGATCGTCGGCGAAAAGGTCCTCGCTGCAGACATAGCGGTCCGGTATGGTCGATGCACCGGTCGGAGCGGCCCACTGAAAGAAGGATGCGATAGGGTGGTCTTCCCTGAATAGGATACGGGGGGCGGAGACATCAAATTCAGACTTGAGGGTCTGGATGATCCGCTCGGTGAGACAGGCCACCGTGCGCGATTCGAGGAGCACCCGGTCTATCTTGTCCAAGTGGGCGCGGATCTCTTCGGTCCGCTGGTGAAGTTGAAAGATCATTTCGAACGAGCGGAGAAGGTTTGAGTCATCCGATTCGGGATCGGGGGCCGCTGAGGCTACGATGTGGGGAGCTGACGCGCAATGGGCGGCAAATTCGGCCGGCGAAACCCTGAGCAACGTGTCGGCACAGAGGGGATCGCCCTGCTGATGGGAGCCCTCGTGGCGGGCGGCAGAGCCGGAAGCTTTCAGAAATGGCGGGGTAATATGAGTGTCCATGATGTACCTCTCGTCGAAACCTCAGACGATACATTAGGAAAAGAGTATATCATATTGAAAGTAAAAAGACAAGGGGACACAGATAAACAATCATCTTGCTGCACGATGCTATTGCGTGCTAGATAAAAAAGTTTCATAATAGTGCGGGGACAGCACCGGACCATCCTCGATCACGAATGAACGGATGTGGACTGCCGGCCCCACGGCCCTCCGGTCAATGTTGCGAAGGGCCGCACGATTCTATTGAAGCTGACTGCGGACGGTGAAGAGGCAATCATGGGAATCCTCGATCTCATAGGAAATACGCCACTTGTGCGCATCAACAGTGAAAACGGGTCCAATGGCGTACGGATCCTGGGAAAATTGGAAGGAAACAACCCGGGCGGATCGATCAAGGATCGCATTGCCCGCCACATGATCGAGAGGGCCGAAGAGACCGGTTTGCTCACCAAAGACAAGATCATTCTGGAGCCCACTTCCGGGAATACCGGCATCGGGCTGTCCATGGTGGCGGCCTGCAAAGGTTACCGATGT
This sequence comes from Desulfomonilaceae bacterium, assembly GCA_041741735.1. Classification (GTDB taxonomy): domain Bacteria; phylum Desulfobacterota; class Desulfomonilia; order Desulfomonilales; family Desulfomonilaceae; genus JBGSJS01. The sequence continues at coordinate 6,138 of JBGSJS010000124.1, forward strand.
CTTCTCACGCTCCCGGAGTGCGTGAGCCTGGAGAGGCGCAACACCCTGAAGGCTTTCGGAGCCGAGCTGGAGGTCACCCAGGGTTGCCGGCGCACTGACGGAGCCATACTGCGTGCCCATCAGATCTACGAATCCGATTCCGATCGGTATTTCATGCCGAATCAGTTCGAGAACCCGTGCAACTGGGAGGCCCACTACCTGACCACCGGCGTGGAAATCCTCGAGCAGACCGGAGGCGATCTGGACGTCTTCGTAGCCGGGATGGGAACCACGGGAACCCTCATGGGTATCTCCAAACGTCTCAAGGAGAGCAATCCGGCCATCCAGATAGTCGGAGTGGAGCCCGTGGAGGGTCACGCCATCCAGGGGCTGAAAAATATGAACGAGGCCATCGTGCCCAAAATCTACGACCCGAGCAGGATTGACAGGATCGTTCGGGTAAACGACGATCAAGCTTACGACACGTGTCGATGGCTCGCATTGACCCAAGGGATCTTCGTCGGCATGAGCTCGGGGGCTGCTGTTTACGGGGCAATCCAGGCGGGGAAAGACCTGAAGAGCGGTACGGTGGTGTGCATCCTGCCCGACCGCGGGGACCGATATCTCAGCACAACGTTGTTCAAATCCATTTGCGCGAAATGTCCGCCCTAGGGAATTCATTTCATAGGTTGGGTCGGAGATTTCTTTTCGAGCGGTCACATGTGCCGGGGGGCATCCGCAATCGGGTCGTCGGCAAGACGGTCTTGGGGCCGGAGAAGCTCGTGGGCTGAAAGGGCAGGCCAAGAATAGCCCTAGATTTCAGAAACTGTCTCAAAACCTGCGATTCGACCCTATCGTCTGTAGGGGCGGTTCGTGAACCGACCGAAATCACGGCGCTTCTCGAAGCGCCCCGACACAAGAATTCCCGGATGGCAGAGTTTTGAGAGAGTTTCTTCAACCTACGGAAACGGGCATGAACAAATGAGTTTGGACCCCAAGGGGTCCACCGACGGTCGATGAGGAAGAAGCATGTCGGACGACGGCTCCGGGGTGCGGATGCTGCGTCCGGTCCGGGAGGTCACCCGGAGAGCAGCCGACGCACGTTACCGGAGAGGTGGCCGCAATACGTGACCGTATTTCCGAAAAGGAAGACTTAGAAAAACTCGAAGCACTCTCCGGCGGGGATGCGGGAGTGATCGTAAAGAAAAACCCGGGAGCCGTTGTGATCGGGGAGAGCGAATTTTACGGTGTTCTTGGTCCCGGGATTGAGGAGAGCGGCGCTGTTGTAAAGTGTGAAGGAGACGAGCCTGCCGTTTTCGTACAAGGGCTTGGCATCGACAACAGTTCCGTTAACGGTCCAGACCGGACGGGGAACGAAAAACGAGTATACCGGATAGTGACCGATCGCTTCGATGTTCGGATAAACCGATCCGCCGGTGGATCGGCAGATCTTGAGGCTCGTGATTTTCCACCGATTTGCTGAAGTGGGGGCCCCGGAGACAAGCGTAAGCAAAAAGACGGCGAGGAGTAAGGTCAGAATGAAAAGGGAAACCACTCGTTTGGTGGACATAATCTACTCCCGACCGGTTCGGCGGACCGAGGAAACGGATATGTGAGATGACGGCCCTGCCGGTCTTTCGACGGGGGGCCGATCATCCGCGGTGATCAGGGTACCCTATGCCGAAAGAATCAAGCAACGTTCATTATATAGCGGAAAAAGCTCGGAAACACAAGAGAAGAAATGATTCCCCGTTGACGGGGACGGTGATTTCAACTAGAATCCTTAGGTTTTCTTAGTCCGTCTGGGAGGTATGCTATGGCAATCAGAGTGGCTATCAACGGATTCGGTCGTATCGGGCGAAATGTTATGCGTAGCGCTCTATCCAATCCCGAGGTGGAAATCGTTGCGGTAAACGATAGGATGGAGCCGAAATTAATGGCTTTTCTTTTCAAACACGACTCCGTGCACGGCAAGTATCAGGGAGAGGTGACCTATGGTCCGGATGTCCTTACGGTTGACGGCAAGGAAATACGGGCGCTAAAGATTACGGACGATCTGCTGAACCTTCCTTGGGCTGATTTGAAAGTGGATGTAGTGATGGAGTGCACGGGGATTTTCCGTGACAAGGAGAAGGCGGGCAAGCACATCACGGCAGGAGCCAAGAAGGTCGTCATATCCGCTCCGGGGAAAAAGATTGACGGCACGTTCGTCATGGGTGTGAATGAAGAGACATACGACCCCCTGTCTCACCACATTGTCTCCAATGCATCGTGCACTACGAACTGTCTCGCTCCGGTGGCGAAAGTCCTCTTTGACGAGTTCGGCATCGAGCATGGACTTATGACGACCATTCACTCGTACACAATGGACCAGAGCCTTCTTGACACAGTGCACAATGACTTTCGTCGGGCCAGGGCAGCGGCGATGAACATGATCCCCACAACGACGGGGGCAGCAGCGGCTGTGGGACTGGTTATTCCCGAATTGGCCGGTAAACTGGACGGCATGGCGATTCGCGTACCGACCCCGAACGTGTCGGTGGTGGACTTGGTGGTAATGCTCAAGCGTAACGCGACGGTGGAAGACGTCAACGCGGCAATAAAGAGGGCCGCGGAAGGGCGTATGAAGGGAATTCTGGCCTATATTGAAGACCCCCTTGTGAGCATCGATTTCGTCAACAGTCCGTATTCTTCTCTGTTCGATGCGCCGTCCACATTCTCCATCGGCGGGAACATGGTCAAGGTCTTGTCCTGGTACGACAACGAGTCGGGATACTCGGCACGGATGGTGGACCTGGCGGTTTTCATGGGTGAGAAGCTGAGCTGAGACCGGACACCTGTGGTCGAACCGAGGGAAACACCCGGGGAAGAAGGTAGGGAAATGGCCGTCAAAAGTATTCGAGACATAGCTTTGAAGGGAAAACGAGTCTTTTTTCGGTTCGATTTTAATGTGCCCTTGGACGGGTCCGGTGCGATCAAAGACGATACGAGAATCATGCGGGCTCTTCCCACCATCAAGTACGCAATGGAGCAAGGGGCTCGTTCGATTCTCACCTCGCATCTGGGGCGCCCTAAGGGACAGCGAAAACCTGAGATGAGCCTCAAACCGGTGGCCGCGCATCTCGGGGAATTGCTCGGACAGGACGTGGCTTTTGTGGACGACTGCATCGGAGACAAGGTAAAGGCCGCAGTGAACGGCCTTCCCGAAGGGGGGGTGGTCCTCCTGGAAAACCTGCGGTTTTATCCCGGGGAGACAAAGAACGATCCCGCTTTCGCGGCGGAGCTTGCCTCCGTGGCTGACGTGTACATAAACGACGCTTTCGGAACCGCTCACCGGGCGCACGCCTCTACGGTAGGGGTACCGGACCTCGTCGCGGGGAAAGGGGCCGGGCTGCTGCTCAAGGAGGAGCTGGACAGCTTGGGTAAGGCGCTGACTGCTCCCCCAAAACCGGTGGTGGCCATTTTCGGCGGGGCAAAGGTTTCGGACAAGCTCGGCGTGCTTCAAAACATTCTCGGCCGGATGGACTCGGTTCTCATCGGCGGCGGCATGGCCAACACATTTCTCAAGGCCGAGGGGATCGACGTGGGCGCGTCAAAGGTCGAGGAGGAGATGATCGGCACCGCTAAGGATATTCTGAAGTCCGGTCGGGAGAAGGGATGCTCGATTGTGCTCCCTTCGGATGTGGTAGTGGCCGACGCGATCGAGGAAGGGGCCAAAACGGATGTAGTGGACGTGCGAAGCATTCCCGCAGGCAAGATGGCTTTGGACATCGGGCCGAAGACGGTGGAAGCGTTCAAGGGCGAGATAGCGAAGGCAGGTACCATAGTCTGGAATGGGCCCATGGGAGTCTTTGAAATGGCCGCCTTCAAGAAGGGAACCATGGAAATTGCCGACGCCGTGGCGGAAGCGAAAGGGTTTTCCGTTGTGGGTGGAGGCGATTCCGTAAGGGCAGTCCATCAGGCGGGAATCGCAGACAAGATTTCGTACATCTCCACAGGCGGCGGGGCGTTCATGGAATTCATGGAGGGTAAGACGCTTCCGGGTGTAGCGGCACTGGAACAGTGAGACTGTAGGCAGGAGCGCGTAAGCAGGGATTCGGAGAAAGGACCGGAATGTATGAATAAACGTGTGCCGATCGTTGCGGGCAATTGGAAAATGCACAAGACTCCGGCTGAAAGCGGCGCCTTGGTGAAGGAGATTCGCACGGGGCTTCCGGCCGGTGACCTGGGGTGCGAAGTGATCGTGGCTCCTCCGTTCACCTCCATTGCCGCTGCGGTGGAAGCCGCTGCGGCCGGCCCGGTACGAGTGGCGGGGCAGAACCTCTTCTGGGAAGAAAAGGGTGCGTTCACCGGTGAGATTTCCGGACCCATGTTGAAGGAGAGCGGTTGCAGCCACGTGATCGTGGGTCATTCGGAGAGAAGGCAATATTTCGGCGAGTCGGATGAGACGGTGAATCGTCGCATAGCCGCGGCGCTGCAATACGGGCTCGTTCCCATCTTCTGTCTTGGTGAAACGCTGGAGGAGAGAGAAGCGGGAAAGACCTTCGAGGTGGTGGAGACCCAGTTGAAGGGCGGCATCGGGACGATAAGACCCGACGACGCTGCGGGATTGGTGGTCGCATACGAACCGGTTTGGGCCATCGGGACGGGACGGACCGCGACGCCGGATCAGGCACAGGAAGTGCACGGATTTTTGAGGGAAGCCCTTGCGGGAATATTTGGAGAGGATTTCGCCGGCGGAGTAAGAATTCTCTACGGCGGCAGCATGAAACCGGACAATGCCGGGAGCCTAATGGGTCAGTCGGATATTGACGGAGGACTGGTCGGTGGGGCTTCCTTGAAGGCCGCGGACTTTCTTGGGATTATTCGGGAAGGAACAAAGTAGGTGTCGGTGGACGACGTCTAGGTTGAGAGGAGACGAAGGGGACTAGAAGCATGTTTTACACATTCGTTTTGATCGTGCATGTGATCGTATGCATTGCCATGATTCTCATCATACTTTTGCAATCGGGTAAAGGTGCCGACATTGGAGCAGCGTTCGGCGGAGGATCGAGCCAGACGGTTTTCGGAAGCACGGGAGCGGGCACGCTCCTGAGCAAGGTAACCATAGGTGCAGCGGTGATCTTCATGACCACGTCGATTGTTCTCACGTACTTCGCTGGCAAGAGCGCCGTGACCATCGACGACAAGTCGCTCGTGTCAGGACAGGCCGCGCCGCAATCGTCGATGCCGGTTCAGGGAGCTGTGCCGTCGGGTCCGGAAGGCAAGAGCGAGGCTGTCCCTGAGAAGACGGAGACTCCGGTCCCCGCGGCCAAGGAAGGCGCTGCGCCATCGGCAACGGTGCCTGCAGCCACAGAAAAGGCTCCCGCGGCTGCACCGGCTGCAACAGCCCCCACTGCTCCTGCTCCTGCTGCTGCGCCGACCGCCCCGGCAGCGCCGTCAGGGGGTAGCAGTGAGGCGCCTCCGGAGAAGAAGTGAGCATAACAACCAATTATAATCACTGATATAAGAGGCCCGATGTTCCACGTGAAACATCGGGCTTTCTGCTGCACCCTCATTGGCGCGCGGCCCTCCGCCTGCACCTGATGCAGCTTTAGATCACCCCCAGAGACTTTCGTGCTGCGTCGCGGAAGCGGCGACATCGTTTCCGAGCGCCGGTAGCCGACGCGCGGTCTGCGCTCTCTCCAGGGTAACGAAACGCGACGGCAAAGTCCGAAAGAAATGCCAAATCTTCACGAAACGCCTCCCATGAAGGCTCGATCGGGAGCACCAGTTCAAGCAGGGCGGTCAAATCATGGATCTTGGTGAACTTGACTCCAGCCTCGACCAACCGAGCCTTGAGGAATTTCTCCGCGCACTGCTGTGCGTGGAAGCATGTTCCGTCGTAATTGGGGTTCTTCCTGGCCCTGCACTCGCGTTCCAGCGTCGCAAAGTCACCTTCCGCTTTTGCCGCCCACTCAGCGGTTATGGGCTTCATACAGCACCTTGCCTTCTTCGAGTACTTCCTCCATGAAAGCGTCCTCCATTTCCAAACGCTCTTTCACCGTCTCCGGCGTACGAACAATCAAATCTACAGGAAACTTTGGGCGAAGCTTGAGACGCATTTCCACAGACTTGAAGACTGGCTTGCCTTCAAAAGGTAGGATTACCAGTAGGTCCACATCGGAGTCGGGAGTCACCATACCCTTGGCATAAGACCCAAAAAGGACCACCTTGAGTGGCCCAAATTCTTGGACGAGCTTTTGCGCGAATTCCTCGATTTGTTCCATCGTCACCATGTGTGACCCCCTAAACTTGGCTCTCTGCGTTCAATCAAGTCGCCAACTCATTGTCCGGCACCCTCGGCTGGATGATAAGACCTCGCACGAGCATCCTGCTCATCAGGGCACCCCGATACTGAGCTCTTCAACATGAAGCAAGCGGTCATGCTGGGGTACCGTCTGAGCGTGCGCCAGAAGAGACGCCAGATGCTGCTCGATGGCTTCACGGATGTTGCGTTTTGCCTCCTCAATGGTCTTCCCATTGCTGAAGCAGCCCGGAATGGTAGGGCTGTACGCGAAATACCCTTCGTCTTCCGATTCTTTCTCGATCACAATCTGAAATGAATAGAACCTCATGGGGTGTTCTCCCTTTTCCTGTGGTCCAGCCTAGAATACGACCAATAGGCGGCGCTCGCAAGAGTTGTCCTAAACCAATTTCAAGCCGAAGACAATCAAGCACAGTCGGGTATCCGAGCAGCAACGTGTCTTCCGAACGGAGCCAAGGCAATTATCTCAACCTTTTCTTCTACTCGCTTGTCAATAAGGCTGTGGAAGAGTACCTCTCGCAGTCCCGTGGGATGGTGCGGAACATGACAAGAGGAAACTTTCAAAGCGATGCCCCGGGGTCTGCCGATTTCTTGCCATTCTATCGAAAAGCTACCGTCGGTCACTTGCGCATTGACCGTAACTCAGTAGGTTGATATTACTGCATGATGGTGCTTGTTCAAGAAATTCGAGACAAGATCGGAGAACGCGTCTATGAGCTCTCCAAACACGCCGTCGACCAGAGCATCATCCGCGGCATAAGCGTGGCGGAATTGGAGGAGGCCATAGCCGGCCGGAGTGAGCTGATTGAAGACTACCCCGAAGACAAGTACGGCCCGAGCTGTCTTATCCTTGGCTACACGCAAGCAGGCAGGCCTTTGCATGTCCAATGCAGCTATCCGAGCAGACCGATCATCAAGATCATTACCCTGTACGAACCCGACCCGGATCTGTGGATCGATTTTCGGATCAGGAAATGAAGGAAAGGAAATCCCGGATGCAGGAAACGTTGGCCGACACCAAAGTAACCTACACGCTGGAACATGGCGGCAAATTCTACATTGTTGAAAATGTACCTGCCCGTGTGTCCAAGGAAACGGGCGAGCAGTTCTTCGCTCCCGAGACGGTGGAGCGCATCCAAGCCATGATCAAGGGCGGCCACAAGCCCCGCAGGGTGATCGAAACTCCCGTCTATGATTACGCATGAGGGTCATAGGAGGGCAAATCGCGTCTTGGCCCGATCAGCCAACGCTGACGGAGCCGGGAAATCTCACTGCGGCTACGCACACAACGTCACACAAGGCCTCAACTACTGCAGCTCACTTCTCCAGCGCGGCGAAATGCTCTCCCAAATCGGCTGGAACCGTCGCGCCCCGATATCTGACAATCCCTCGCTTGTCCACCACGATGATCGTGGGTGCCCCTCTGACCTGTAACTTCTTTGTGACGGCCGCGCCGTTGTCCATGGCAACCGGATACTCTATCTTGTTCTCCTTGACGAACCGCTCCACCTTGGCTGCGGAATCGTTTATCCCGGGATTGACCGCGAGAAAAACCATCCCTTTGGGACCGTACTCGGAGTAAAGCTCTTTGAACTTAGGAACCTCCCTTACACAGTACGGGCACCATGTGGCCCAGAACATGAGCACCATGGGATTATGGTCCTTGATTTCCGCGGAGCTGACGGTTTTTCCTTCCAAGGTCTTAAGCTCGAACTCAGGCATCGGTTCTCCGACTCCCACGGCACCTGCCGTTGCGGCCAGAAGCAGGAAGAGTCCCACGACAACGGTGACTTTCTTTTTGTGATTCATCGTTCTTTTCCCCATTCAACCTTCTCTACTCCAACGGTTGCCACAGCGATATGATTTCTCTACGGGGTCCCGTTACTGCATCAACTGACCCATTTGTATGAGGAAGTATTCCCCGAGGCCTATCATAACGAAGCCGAGAAGTTTCTTAATCTTGACCATCCACTCACCGGAACGGGGTAATCCCGCAAGGATTCCCGAAAAGGTTCCCACCAGTACCAGCAGCAACCCCATGCCCAATGCGAAGACAAACAGCAGCGCTCCTCCGAAGACTATGCTCTGCGTCGAAGCAACATACGCGAGGAGTACCCCCATGACCGGGGCCGTACAGGGGCCGGCAACAAATCCCGACGCTATTCCCAGCAAGAACACCCCGAAGAATCCTCCCCTTTCCGAACCACCCCCGACGCTGAACGTCGGGATGGTGAACACCTCGAGCATTCCCAATCCCAGCAGTATGATGATGTTGCCCACCACGAAATACGTCCAGGGATGCGTGCTGATCTCACCGAAAAAGCGACCCGTGAGGGCCGCAACCATGCCCAGCGCGGCATACGTCAACGCCATGCCGACAACATAGAGTACGGAGAGAAGGAACCCCCTCCATTTACTGCCGCCGAGATTCCGACTTCCCACGAAGCCCGCAGTAATCGGGATCATCGGATAAACACAGGGCGTCATGCTCGCCAGGACTCCCCCGGCAAAGGCTGCCAGGAACGAGAGCGCGGCCGACGCTTTGAGATACGCCTCCAGGCTGTGTGCAAGTTCTTCCATGGGCCATCCTTTCCGATCGACGCGCCGGGCCTTGTTACGCCATCCACTGGAAGCAACCGTCGAGGGCGATGCTCGCGTCCCGATCTCCCTTACCCGATTCTGGTGAGTCTGACATTTTGATGCGGTATCTCACCCGGACGATTCTCAAAGTCTCTCTTGAAGGTGATAGGATTCCGATTATCGGTGGCCGGAGATAACGGTAATAGCTGCTGATGCCTTTTGGCGATCAGATCGATAACACGGACGGCTTGCCTCTTCCGTTCATAACGGCAAGCCTGACTGCGCTTCAGAGACGAGCCGTCCTTGAGGGGAAGTCACATCTTCGCTTGCGAAACGCTATAACAGGGCTTATTGAGGCTGCTCGGGATCTCTTCGGGGCGCTCTTTCGACAAGAGCAGTGCCCTCGGCCGCCACACTGCCCGGGGATACAACTCGAAACGAAACCGAGTACAACCCGGTCCCGGCAGAATCCCCAGACCACTCCATCTCCACCTCCAGTGGTTCGTCCCGACAGACCGGCCGATTGTGGACGATCTCCAGCCGGCGGATAAAACACCGGGGCAAAACCGATTCCACACCGGCCGCTACCAGCCCGTCAATCCAGGAAGGATGCAGCGGCACTCCGGCAGTTCCGACGTCTGAATCGGCATCGACACTGCATTGACATGGAGGAAATTCCCGCACCAGTGCCGCCATCCTGAACGCAGCCTCCTCGGAGACCGGCTTCAGGCGCACCACGCGACCGGCATCTCGAGCCCCGGCTTCGACCGCTGCCCACGAGGAAGGATGCTCAGCTTTCATGGCGCAGGTCCGGAAACACGATCTTTCTCATCAGTGAAACCCCGAAATCCGGTGGGACGCTTCCCCGGCCGCGTCGAGAAGCCCCCTGGTGCGGCCCGGTCGATACGGCTGATTCGCGCGGGGAGTGCAGGCGCCCGACAGGCCCACCTCGGCACGATCTGAGGGTTCCTTTTCTTTCTCCGATACTTTTCAAAGCGCTTCACTATAGCACTTTGTTGACAAAAGGGCCAAGCCCACGTATAAACAGGAGTAAGCAAAGCGAACAATGACGAATGAAGGGCGCTCCGATGGAACAAACAGACCTTGAACTCATTGCGGAATGGAAGGAAAGGGATCCCGAGCTGAAGAAGCTCTGGACCGAGCACCTCGAATACGAGGAGCAGTTGGAATCTTTCAACAAGAGAGTCTATCTGTCGGCCGCAGAGCAGATGGAGCGACGGACCCTGCAGAAAAAGAAGCTGAAAGGGAGAGATCAGATCGAGCGCATTCTCTCGAGAATCAGGACGCAAGCCTAGTTTCAAGTCTTCCGAGGGATCGTTCGTTCGGATGGAATGGTAGAGACGTGAAAATCAACGGAGCAGAGATTCTCTTACGATCCCTCAAGGAAGAGGGCGTCGATACGATTTTCGGCTACCCCGGGGGCGCGGTCATCGACATTTTTGACGTGATGACACGGAAGTTCTCGGGGGAGCTCAAATTCGTCCTCGTCAGACATGAACAGGCTGCCGTCCACGCTGCCGACGGGTACGCCCGGGCTACCGGCAGGCCGGGGGTCTGCCTGGTAACCTCGGGTCCCGGGGGAACCAACACCGTTACAGGACTCGCAACAGCCTCTATGGATTCCATTCCCGTCGTAGTCTTCACCGGCCAGGTTCCCACGCCCCTGATCGGTAATGATGCCTTTCAGGAAGCGGACATCGTCGGAATCACCAGACCCTGTACCAAACACAATTACCTGGTCAGCCGGGTGGAGGAGTTGGCGCAGACGGTCAAGGAGGCCTTCTTCATAGCTTCCACGGGCAGGCCGGGTCCCGTGCTGGTAGATCTCCCTAAGGACATTGTTCAGGACAAAATCGAGTTCTCTTATCCGACATCGGTCGATCTGCCTTCGTACAAGCCGACAGTCAACCCGCACAGCCCTTCGGTGAAGAGAGCCGCGGAGCTTCTCGCAGAATCCGAAAGACCGGTGATTTACGCGGGTGGCGGCGTCATTACCTCAGGAGCCCACGAGGAGCTTCGTGAGCTCGCGGAGCTGACCGGATTCCCCGTGACCATGACTCTCATGGGTCTTGGCTGCTTCCCCGGGACGCATCCTCTTTCCCTGGGGATGCTGGGGATGCACGGGACTTTTCGTGCCAATATGGCGGTGAACGGTTCCGATCTCCTCCTGGCGGTCGGTGCGAGGTTCGACGACAGGGTTACCGGGCGAGTGGAAGACTTTGCCAAAGGCGCCAAGATCATCCACATCGATATCGATCCCACGTCCATCCAGAAGAATATTCGCGTGGACGTTCCCATCGTGGCCGATGCCCGTAACACCCTCGCGGAGCTCATCCGGGCTCTGAAGAAGATGGACCGATCGGCCCTCGGCAAGGACCGCCGCAGGGACTGGTACGCGAACCTCGCGGCCTGGAGAAACGAGCAACGGCTCAGGTACGACAGGACTTCCGAAACCATAAAGCCTCAGTACGTGGTGGAGAAACTCTACGAAATGACTGGCGGCAACGCTATCATCTCCACCGAGGTGGGTCAGAACCAGATGTGGGCGGCCCAGTACTATCTCTTTGACAAGCCCCGTCACTTCCTCACATCCGGCGGCCTCGGCACCATGGGCTACGGCTTTCCCGCGGCGATCGGCGCTCAGGTGGCTTTCCCCGACAAGCTCGTCATAGACATCGCCGGAGACGGCTCCATCCAGATGAACATTCAGGAACTGGCCACGGTGGCCCAGTACAAACTGCCCGTGAAAATAGCCATCCTTAATAACGGATATCTGGGGATGGTGCGTCAATGGCAAGAGCGATTCTACGACAACGTGTACTCCCATACCGATCTCACGGTCTCGCCTGATTTCGTGAAACTGGCCGATGCGTACGGCGCACTGGGGCTCCGTGCGACAACCACCTCCGAAGTCGAGCCGGTGATCAAGCAGGCACTGGAAACCGACGGCCCGGTTATTATGGATTTCGTCGTGGAGCGTGAGGAAGGTGTTTACCCCATGGTTCCCGCCGGGGCCTCCATCAAAGACATGATATTGGTTTAAATGGAAAATCGACACGTCATATCCGTATTGGTGGAAAACAAGCCCGGAGTCCTTGCAAGGGTGGCAGGCATGTTCTCGGGCCGCGCTTTCAACATCCATTCGCTGTCGGTTGCTCCCACGCTGGATACCCAGGTGTCGAGGATGACCATCGTCACCCACGGCAGCGAACAGATCATGGAACAGATCATCAAGCAGCTACGCAAGCTCATCAACGTGATCAAAGTGCAAGACCTGACGGCCGGCGACTACGTGGACAGAGAAATGGTTCTCGTCCGGGTAAAGGCCACAGCGGCCAAGAGAGCCGAAGTCCTGCGAATCGCCGACATATTCCGAGCCAAGGTGGTGGACGTGACCCATGACACCATCACCGTTGAGGTCGCAGGCGGGGAAAGCAAAATAGAAGCATTGCTCGAATTACTTAATCCATTCGGTATCGTGGAGCTCCTCCGCACGGGCTCGGTCGCCGTTCCCAGGGCAAGGAAGAACCCCAATGCCAAGGTATCCGCTGAATGAACCCGAAGACCGGCCACTATGAACCGATCGCCCGGGAAGGATTCCTCTTTTTCATTCCCTTACTTCTCCTGTCGTTCATCTGTTGGTGGCTCGCCCGCCCGGTTTGCTCGGCGATCTTCCTTGTGCTCGGCGTGGTCGTGGCGCTCTTCTTCCGCAACCCCGAGCGTACCCCGCCCGACAGGGAGGGAACCGTGCTTTCGCCTGCAGACGGACGCGTCGTGGCTGTGATGGACGACATTCGGTCCCCCCATCTGGGCGACGTCCCTCTGCGACGGATCAGCATCTTTATGTCCGTGTTCAACGTTCACGTGAACCGATGGCCCCTTTCGGGGACCGTCACGAACATACGGCACATTCCGGGACGCTTCCTCGACGCGAGAGACTCAGAGGCTTCAGAAGTCAACGAGCACAACTCCCTCGTCCTCCGGAGTGAAGAGGGCACGATAGAAGTCGTCCAAATTGCCGGCAAGATAGCGCGGCGCATCGCATGCTGGGTTCGTGAAGGAGATCCGGCTGGACGCGGCGAACGATTCGGGCTCATCAGATTCGGATCGCGCTTGGACGTATACCTCCCTTACAATTTCGTCCCGGTGGTTTCTCCGGGAGCCCGGGTAAGAGCAGGGGAGTCCGTCATTGCCGAACAACGGCCGTGATGCGTTTCCACTTGTGCCCCACGGGAACCCTGTCTCCCCGTAAGGACGATCGAGCTCCATAACCGCGCCGTTCCAATGCCTGCCGCCCACAAAGGATGAACATAGTGCCGACCGCAACAAGGCGGAGTCGATAACCATTTGCGCGCCCTCGAGAGGTCGCACCGATCGTTCCCTGTGAAACGAAACACCCTCTCGGACGGGACAGTTTCGCACTCGGACTTTTGACTCATAGGCCGCTCCGTGCGATGATATCCGATCGCTTCCGGTTGCGCCAAAGCGAAACGTTCCAAGGGTCTTCCCCTGAAGAAACAAACCCTGAGGAGATGAGGATCTCGAGATGGATCTGCGCGTGACCTTCGATCATTCCGGCGTGGATTGGAGCGTTGTCTCAAGGACGTTGCAACAGGTAGGCATGGCATATTACGAGCCGGAGCTTCATCGGAAGGCGTTCCAAAACAGCCATACTGCGGTCTTCGTTTACGACGGCGATCAATTGGTGGGGTTTGCTCGGGCAATCTCCGACGACGCCTATCAGGCCGCAGTCTATGACATGGCCATTGCTCCCGACTACCAGGGGCAAGGCATCGGCACCACGATTATGAACCGGATTCTGAGCCGCTTGCCCGACTGCAATGTGATCCTTTACGCTGCTCTGGGTAAAGAGCCATTTTATGAGAAGATGGGACTGCGCAAAATGAAGACGGGAATGGCTCTTTTCAAGAAAGCTGCCGAAATGCGGAAAAAGGGCTTCACCGAATGATTCGATTTCAACCGGGTGAGGGAGGTCGGGGTAACGCCTCATCAGGAAAAGCACCGTGACTTACGGGTACACCCGGTTTCGGGCGCGAAAACAGACGGACTGATCGCAGAGATTGTTGTTTGAGGCCACGAAGTGGGTTATAGCTTCAAAGAATGAGGGGCTGACAGCGACTGGATTCGGCCCCACAAAAGGAAGGTTCAAAGGCCCTATGCCTCGAATCGGCCGGATTCTTAAGGTTCACTGCCGAATCCCCAAATGAGCGCTTCTTGCGCGAATTCAGAGGTCAACGAGTATGCTTGTGCGAGCATGGTCGTTCGTATAATCATTTGCTATTATTTGACAAATAGGCTATAATGCGTCTTTGAGTGTTTTCGCAAGGACTCGATGAATTCCCATAAAACTCGAATATGAATCCCCGGAGAGACTCCATCTCCTCAGGACTAGGCACTGCGCATGGCGACGCGACTTCAAAGAAAAAAACCCTTCTTCAGACCCAAGAGATGGCCCCCCGATAGCGAAGAGGGCATGAGAAGGGCTCAGAAGAAACGTAACCGAATCAACAAGATGAAGAAGGGAATCTTCATCCTCCCCTCTCTTCTTACGTTGACCGGCATCTTTTTGGGATTCTACGGGATCATCTGCGCGCTCAAGGGGAATTTTGTTCTCGCTGCCGCTTTGATCGTCGCTGCCGGCTTTTTCGACGGAATCGACGGAAAAGTGGCCCGCCTCACCAAGACCACCACGCGGTTCGGTCTCGAGCTCGACTCTTTGGCTGATGTCATTTCCTTCGGCGTTTCGCCCGCGTTGCTCATGTACTTATGGGTCTTGGACGGCTACGGTCGCATAGGATGGGTCGGGGCATTCGTTTTTATTGCCTGCGGAGCACTTCGGCTGGCCAGATTCAACGTGCAGTCGGGCTCCATAGATCCCAAACGGTTCAACGGCCTGCCTATTCCCGCGGCCGCGGCCATGGTGGCCACAACCGTGTTCTTCTTCCACAAGATGAAATTGGACCCGGTCCAGTACAGCGGGCTGCTCCTCGCATTGACCTACGCGCTCTCCTTTCTCATGGTGAGCGGGGTGAAGTTTCACGCCTTTAAGGACCTCACCCTGGTTAAAGAAAAGCCGTTCAGCACTACAGTCTCCTTCGTGGCTTTGCTGTCGCTCATAGCCATCTCCCCCTTTGTGGTAACGTTTGTCATCTGCGGTGCTTATGTTATTTCCGGGCCGATCCTCACGCTGATCCTCTACATCAACAACAGAAACAAACCTCACCCTCAGGGCCCGGATCAGCCGGAAGCGGGTGCGCAATCTGAGGCGGGAGAACCAAGTCCGAATAAATGAGGTCGGTCTCCGGTACGGATCCATGCCAAAAAGAACCATTGATGCCAGAGAGGTTTTGAAGGATATCAAGTCTTCCATGAGTGACGCCGACTTGATGGAGAAGTTCAGCCTGAGTGCTCGTGGGCTCCAAAGCCTGTTCCAAAAGATGCAGAGCGCCAACCTCCTATCTCAGCAGGATCTGGACGATCGCACCCCCCTCACGGAACGAACCGTAACCCTGGACGTCTTTCGGTGCCCTTCATGCGGGTATCCCCAGTTCTCCAAATTCGACGAATGTCCCCAATGCGGGGTTCTTGTATCCAAATTCGGAAAACAGCCTCCGACAGGACCCAAGGCCCCAGGCAACAGAGGCCAGCTCGAAGGGGACCGCCCCGTACCCGGAGCCATTAAACTCACCGTGTACCTCCCGTCGTCTCTCCATCGTGAGCTGAAGAATCTCAGAGGCACCGTGGCCCATCACGTGGTCGAAGCGGTCAGAATGTATCTCAAGAGAGTGAGAGGAGCCGCCTGATCGGTTTGTTCAGCCGGGGACTCCTCCCGCACCTCACCCTCCGGCACTCCCGTTGCCTTCCTGAGGCCATTGATATTTTGGGCTTCCCGATGTACACCACTAACCGTATATAAGGAACCCCGGCCTTTGGAGGCTACAATGTCAGAGCGAGTCCGGATCTTCGACACCACTCTCCGGGACGGCGAACAATCGCCCGGAGCGACCATGAATCAACAGGAAAAACTGCAACTGGCCAGGCAGCTCGAAAAGCTGGGGGTGGACATCATAGAAGCCGGCTTTCCCGCAAGCTCGGAGGGTGACAGGGAAGGTGTGGACCGCATCGCCCGAGAGATCAGGCAGGCCCGCGTGGTAGGTCTCGCCCGGTCGGTGGCCGAGGACATTGAGACGGCCTGGAGTGCGGTTGAAAGAGGACATAAGCCGGGCATACACACGTTTATTGCTACCAGCGACATCCATATGGAGCATAAGCTTCGCATGACCAGGGAACAAGTTATCGATCGGGCGGGGCAAGCGGTTCGGCTGGCCCGCTCCCTGTCGGACTGGGTCGAGTTCTCCTGTGAAGACGCAACCCGAAGCGATCCGGAATTTCTCTGTCGGGTCATAGAAGTCGCCATAGCTGAAGGCGCAGGAACCATCAACATACCGGACACCGTCGGGTATTCTTTTCCCGAAGAGATCGCCGACCTCATCGGAAAAGTCCGACAAAAGGCCAAGGGAATCGAAAATGTTGTCCTGTCGGTTCATTGCCACAACGATTTGGGACTGGCGGTCTCCAACTCCCTGGCAGCTCTCAAAGCCGGTGCCAGACAGGTGGAATGCACCGTGAACGGGATTGGGGAACGGGCCGGAAACGCGGCCCTCGAAGAAATAGCCATGATCCTGAAGACGCGCCACGACGCATTCGGACTCCATACGGGTATTGTATCGGAGCAGATCTTCCAAACCAGTCGGCTGGTCACCCATATTACCGGCATACCGATTCAGCCGAACAAGGCCATAGTAGGGGCCAACGCATTCGCCCATGAAGCGGGGATTCACCAGGACGGCGTCATAAAAGAGAGAACGACGTACGAAATCATTGACCCGTCAACAGTGGGAATTTCCAAGTCTTCTCTCGTCCTCGGCAAGCACTCGGGACGACACGCGTTTCGGGAGCGCGTGCGCTCCTTGGGCTACGAGCTCGGCGACGAGGATATCAACCTGACTTTCACTCGATTCAAAGATCTCGCGGACCGTAAGAAGACCGTTTTCGACGAGGACATCGAAGCGATAATCGCCGAGGAGGTCCTTCGGACGGCCGAAACCTACAAACTGCTCTCCGTAACAATCATGTCGGGGTCCGACGTGGTTCCCACTGCCACGGTTCGCATGTTGGTCGAAGGCCAAGAGTGCCACGGAGCCGAACTGGGCAACGGTCCTGTCGATGCCACCTACAACACCATTCTCAAGCTCACCGGCCGTCGACCGAAACTCCTTCGATTTGCCGTCAGCGCCATTACCGGCGGTACCGATGCCCTCGGCGAGGTTACAATCAGGCTGGAAGAGAATGAAAGGATAGCCGTCGGTAAGGGAGCCCATGAGGACATCCTGGTCGCCGCGGCCAAGGCGATGGTGAACGCGTTGAACAGGCTCTACGTACTTTCGCAGATGCCCAAGCCGTCCGTCAGACTCTGAACGACCGCGGAGCCTCCTGCACCGCAATGAGAGACGTAGAGCCGTCGGAAGGTGAAATTACGGCTCGTAGCGGTACAATAATTGAGATCTCGCAAGATTAAGGAGCCGGCCGCATTTCACACGAATGCAAATAACGTGCTATCTACGTAAAAAATCAAAAAAATTCTTGCAGAGGGAGGCCCACTGCTCCATAATATCAAGGCTTACCCATCGCAACTCCGAATCCTCGGGAAAAGTAAGTCCCCTGGCAGCTTTTTGCCGTAATACGTCAAGATTCTCGACTGAAGAGAGGAGTCCGTCATGGCCGACAAGTACGAGGAGAAAGAACGATTCGACGGGCAGAAGGTGCAAATCCTCATGCCCCAATACGCGCAGGGTTCCGATGAAGACAGTTACCAATGGCGAAAGAACATCACCGAGGTGAACGTCGGTGAGGGTCGCAATCCTATCAAGCAATACCTCACCACCGCCGAAAGGTACTTCTGTTCAACGGATTGGTTCGGCAGCGAGAAGAGAAAGAATCCCGCCTGAGACCATTGAGCCGACATCTCGGACGTTTTTTTTACACAGACCGGCTTAAGGAAGGTGCTATATGGCTGAACTGCCAAAAGTAAAATACTCTGGTAAAATACGCGAAATCAAGATCGGCAAACCGGGATGCGAAGTGGTTGTCGGCGGTCAGACCGGCTATAACTTCTATTCCTTCGAGGGCAAGACGCCCAACGCCCCGAAGCTCGCTCTCCAGATACTGGACATCGTTCCTGAAGAGTGGGCTGAGGAGGCCATAGCTCCATTCAAAGACGTCCTGGGTGATCCCGTTGCCTGGGCAAAGAAATGCGTAGATGTATACAAGGCCGACATCGTCTGCCTCTGGCTGACCGGGACCGACCCCAACGGTAAGAATCTTTCGGCTGAGCACGCCGCCGATGTTGCCAAGAAGGTGGCCGAAGCCATCAACGTTCCGTTGATCGTCTGGGGGGTATCAAGCGACGAGAAGAACACCGAGGTGCTCAAAGCCGTCGCCGAATCCTGCGCAGGCATGAACGTGGTGCTCGGTCCCCTGACCGAAGGCAACTATAAGCAGGTTGGGGCCCAGGCCATTGCTTACAAGCACGTGGTGGCCGCAAACTCTCCCATCGACATCAACCTGGCCAAGCAGTTGAACATCCTCCTGGAGAATCTTGGCGTACCGAGCGACAAGATTCTGGTGGATCCCACCACCGGTAGCGTCGGATACGGAATGGAGTACTGTTACTCCATCATGGAGCGTATCCGTCAAGCCGCTCTCACACAGAACGACGACAAGCTCCAGTACCCCATCATAAGCAACGTCGCCGAAGAAGTTTGGAAGACCAAGGAAGCCAAGCTTCCGACGGAAACCGATCCCAAGCTGGGAGAAGCGGGCATCCGAGGGATCAACCTCGAAGCAATCACCGCGCTTAGTGTGCTTCAGGCCGGTGCCGACATTCTTATTCTCAGACATCCGAAAACCCTGGAGCACATTCGCAAATATATATCCGACATCATGGTGGAGACCGATCTGGCATCCATGGGGGTTGACCTTTCCCTGATAGCGGCAGCTGCTCCGGCCCCGGCAGCAGCCAAACCCGCACCGGCCGCAAAACCGGCGGAGAAGAAGCCTGCCCCGGCAGCAGCTCCCCCTGCGCCGCCCAAGGCCGCACCCAAAGCCGCTGAACCTCCCAAGCCGGCTCCCAAAGTCGAAAAAGCTCCGGAGCCCGCCCCCAAACCTGCCGCAGCCAAGCTCGCTCCGGCAACCGAAGAAGAGGAAGTACTTATGGGACAATTGACCAAAGACGATATTCAGGGCCTCAAAGAGATGGTAGGGGTCTTTAGAGCCGTGAAGAATCTCGCCTCCGGGCTCGGAGCTCTCGTGTCCGGTCAGGCTCCTGCGGCCGCCGTCCCGGCTGCTGTGGCGCAAGCGGCAGCACCCGCAGCGGTTGCTCTTCCCCCCAAGAAGAAAGAGCTCGGCCCCGCCGATTGGACTCAGCACGCGATCGACGCTCCCTCACTGGAGCTGCTGAAGAAAGCCGACGAAGGAGGCTACTCAACGGCCTTCCATCGCTCCCGCACCATGACCGCCTGCCCTATCGGCAAAGGCGGTACCTGCTGCAAGATCTGTAACATGGGACCGTGCCGTGTTCTTCCGCCCAAGGGCAAGACCGAGACCCCCGAAGAGAGGAAGAAACGCTGCGGACTGTGCGGAGCCACCCCGGAGACCATAGCTGCTCGTAACTTTGCCAGAATGGTCGCGGCAGGCGCTGCGGCACACAGCGATCACGGCCGTCACGTTGCCCATACGTTCCTCCATGCCGCCAAGGGAGAGCTTCCCGATTATCAGATTAAGGACGTCCCGAAGCTCATGGCCGTTGCCATGGATTTCGGTGTTGAAACCGAGGGCCGCGATGTCAAGGACGTGGCCATAGAGGTCGGCCAAAAGGCCCTGGCCCAGTACGGCCAGCAAGACGGCGAGATCGCCAACATCAAACGTGCTCCCCTCAAACGTCAGGAGATCTGGCGAAAAGAAGGGGTCATTCCCGCCGGTATCGACCGCCCGGTTGTGGAAGTCATGCATATGACCCACATGGGTGTGAACCAGGAAATGGAGCACATCATCCGTCTGGCCACCAAGTGCTCCATAGCAGACGGCTGGGGCGGCTCCATGATCGCCACCGACCTTTCGGATATCCTCTACGGAACACCGGTGCCGATTCTCGGCAAGGTGAACCTGGGATGCATCAAGGAAGACACGGTCAACATTATCGTTCACGGTCATGAGCCGTCACTCTCCGAGATCATCGTCCGGGCCGTGCAGGATCCCGAGATGATCGCCTACGCTCAGAGCAAGGGCGCCAGCGGCGGTATCAGCCTCGGCGGTATTTGCTGCACCTCCAATGAAATCCTTATGCGCCACGGTATTCCTATAGCCGGTAACTACTTGCAGCAAGAGCTGGCAGTGATCACCGGCGCAGTGGAAACCATGGTGGTTGACGTACAGTGCATCATGCAGGGCCTGGCCGAACTGTCAAAGTGCTTCCACACCCAGATCGTGACCACCAGCCCCATCGCTAAGATGCAAGGAGCGTACAAGCACTATTCTTATGACGAGCGCTACGGCCTGGAGACCGCCAAAGCCATCGTCCGCGAAGCCATCGACAACTTCCCCAACCGTGATAAGAACAAAGTCTCCATCCCGTCGGAACAGCAGGACATGGTTGTCGGTTTCAGCCATGAGACCATCAACTACATGCTCGGCGGCATGTTCCGAGCGAGCTATCGTCCGCTCAACGACAACATCATCAACGGCCGCATCCGCGGTCTGGCCGGTATCGTCGGATGCGGCAATGCCCGCGTAAAGAACGACTTCCTCCATGTTGAGCTGGCCAAAGAGCTCATGAAGAACGACGTGCTCGTCCTTACCACGGGCTGTTCGGCCATCGCCCTGGGCAAGGCCGGACTCCTGACGCCTGAGGCAGGCCCCAAGTACTGCGGTGAAGGGTTGGCCGAGGTTTGCGAGACGGTGGGAATCCCGCCCGCACTTCACATGGGCTCCTGCGTGGACAACAGCCGTATTCTCGTTGCGGCCACCGCGGTAGTCAGAGACGGCGGGCTCGGAGACGACATCTCCGATGTGCCGGCGGTCGGTGTGGCGCCTGAGTGGATGAGCGAGAAGGCGGTTTCCATCGGTCAGTACTTCGTAGCGTCGGGCGTCTACGTACTGTTCGGCGTCGGGTTCCCCACCATCAACGAAGACATCTGCACCAATTATCTGTTCAAAGACATCGAAAAGACCTACGGCGGACGGTGGGATTTCGTTGAGAAAGACCCCTACGAGATGGCCAAACGGTGTATCGCCCAGATCGATGCCAAGAGATCCGCTCTCGGAATCGACAAGGCTCGTGAGAGGGTGCTCATGGATATGGCCATGAGAAGAGAGATCGCCGGATAACCAGTGAGTTTCGGCACATAATCCGGGAGGGTCCCAGACCCTCCCTCTCGACCAGTTCAAGAGTTTCCACAGGAGGAAATAAACCGTGTCAAAGATAGTAGCAGCAAACGTCATCGCCGGCGCTCACAAGGTCTACGAGAAGACCAGAAAGAGATATGAGAAGGCCGTTAAGAAGTACGGAAAAAAGAAGGAAGTCAGTTTCCCCAACACCGGCTACTACCTGCCGGTCATTTACGGGATTCTGGGTTACCCCGTGAAGAATCTCGGCGACTGCGGCGTGATTCTGGATCGCTCCGAAGCCCTCATCCCCCCCCTGGTCCGTGAAAAGACACACCTCCCGTACTTGGGCCCGGTTCTGGATGCCGGAATGGCCAGCCTTTTCAACTATGAGATCTTCGAGGCCCTCCGTTACCTGGAGGAGCCTGATTTCTATCTCCCCGCAGAAGACCCCACCGACGACAAATTGTGGCTGGGCGCTGCCGACGACGTTATCCTCAGGAAGAGGGGCGTCGAGTTCGTTGACGGCACGGCTCCCGGCTTTGCCGCCATCGTGGGATCGGCTCCCACCAAGGAAATCGCGGCGGAAATGGCACTGGAGCTCCAGAAAAAGAACCTGTACGTTTTCATGGCGGCCAATCATAACGGCACCTCCTTCTCCCAGCAGTTGAGGGAAGCAGGTGTTCAGGTCGGCTGGCCGACTCGTCTCGTCCCCTTCGGTCCGGACATTTCCTCGGCGATCTTTGCGGTCGGATTTGCGACCAGAGCGGCTTTGAGCTTCGGTGGTATCGAGCCGGGCGATTTCCGTAAGGTGCTCATCTACAACAAGGACCGCGTCTTCGCGTTTGTTTTGGCCCTGGGCGACGTCTCCGACGAGTGGTATGCGGCCGCGGCCGGAGTTATCAACTACGGCTTCCCGACAATCGCCGATACCCCCATTCCCCAGATCCTTCCCACCGGCGTATGCACCTACGAGCACGTGGTGTCGAACATTCCTCACAACGAGATCGTTGCCAAAGCCATCGAGGTCCGCGGCCTCAAGGTTACCGTGACGGAAGTGCCCGTGCCCACTGCTTACGGTCCCGCATTCGAGGGTGAGAGGATCCGTGGTGACGATATCTACATGGAAGCCGGCGGCGGCAAGACTCAGGCCGTCGAGCTCACCCTTATGAAGGATATGAATGAGGTCGAAGACGGCAAGGTGGAAGTCATCGGCCCGGATCTCAAGGACATTAAGCCGGGCACGCGTGTGCCTTTGGGCATTCTGGTGGAAGTCGCAGGCCGCAAGATGCAGAGCGACTTCGAACCGATTCTGGAACGGCAGATCCACCACCTCATCAACTACGCCCAGGGCCTCATGCACATAGGACAGAGGGACATAGCGTGGGTGCGTATAGGCAAGGGCGCCGTGGAGAAAGGGTTTAGCCTGTCGCACATAGGCTCCATCCTCCATGCCAAGTATCATCAGGATTTCGGATCGGTATTGGACAAGGTCCAAGTGAAGATCTTCACCGAGCAGAAGGACGTTGACGAGCTGCTCAAGAAAGCACGTGAGACCTATACCGTGAGAGACGCCCGTGTCGAAGGTATGACCGACGAGGACGAGGCGATCTTCTATTCCTGCACGCTCTGCCAGAGCTTTGCACCGTCCCACGTCTGCGTGGTAACCCCCGAGCGTACCGGACTGTGCGGAGCGTACAACTGGCTGGACTGCAAAGCTTCCAATGAGATCAACCCCACCGGACCCAACCAGCCCATCGAAAAGGGAACGGTCCTCGATGAGCGCCTCGGCCAATGGGAGGGCGTTAACAACTTCGTGCAGCAAGCCTCACGCGGTAAGGTGCAGAAGTACAACGCCTATTCGATCATGGAAGATCCCATGACCTCCTGCGGGTGCTTTGAGTGCATCGCCGCCGTACTCCCGGTCTGCAACGGAGTCATGAGCGTCGATCGCGATTACAAAGGCCCCACCCCCTGCGGAATGAAGTTCACCACCCTGGCCGGAAGCGCGGGCGGCGGCAACATCACCCCCGGATTCGTCGGCCATAGCAAGCTCTACATCGCCTCCAAGAAATTCGTCTCTGCCGAGGGCGGAATCCTCAGACTCGTCTGGTTGCCCAAGGCTCTCAAGGAGATGCTCAGGGAGAAGATCGACAAGCTGGGCGAAGAAAGAGGAGTCTCGAAGCTGACCGACAGGATCGCCGACGAGACCGTGGGAGTAACGGAAGACGAGATCTATCCCTTCCTCCAGGAGAAAGAGCACCCTGCAGTAAGCATGGATTCCATTGTAGGATAAACTTTCTCAAACCGACTGTTTTGTGGTATTGATTATTATGCAAAGGGGCCCATATATCCCCGGGCCCCTTTTGATCCATTTTCATGCATCGACGTATTCCTTTACCCCTGGGGATTTCCCCTCGAGAGGGAGGTTCTGATCTATGGCGCTTTCAGGTATCCAGATTTTCAAGATGATGCCCAAGAAGAACTGCGGGGAGTGTGGCGTTCCCACCTGCCTCGCCTTTGCCATGAACCTTGCCGCGGGCAAGGCCGAGCTTGATCTATGTCCGTATGTTTCGGACGAGGCCAAAGAGAAGCTCGCTTCCGCATCGGCTCCCCCGATTCGAACCGTCCAGATCGGGACGGGCGATAAGGTAGCCAAAGCAGGGGGCGAAACGGTTCTCTATCGGCATGAAAAAACCTTTAACAACCCCACGGTATTGGGTTGTCTTATAGCAACATCCGAAGACGACGCGTCCGTGGACTCCAAGCTGAAAGCCTTCACAGACCTCAGATACGAACGAGTTGGGCTGACCCTCAAGCCCGAGGTAATCGCAGTGAAGGACGGCGGGGACCCTGCCCGCTTCGCGGCTGTGGCCAAGAAGGCTGCCGCTGCAGGTGCTGCTCTGGTTCTCATGAGCGACAAGGTGGACGCCTTCAAGGCGGCTCTGGCGGAAGTCGGGAAAGAAAAACCCCTCATTTACGCGGCCACGGAAGGTAATCTTGACGCTATTTCCGCCCTCGCCAAGGAATTTGATTGCCCGATCACCGTGAAAGCGGACAAGGTTGGTGATGTGGCCCGCCTGAGCTCCAAGCTCATGGATCAGGGCTTCAAGGATATCGTCTTGGATTCCGGAACGCGTAAGCCTGCAGAGTTGCTTCGCGACCAAATCATGATTCGTCGGTTGGCCCTCGAGCTCCTCTACCGGCCTTTGGGCTTCCCGACCATCGTTTTCCCGTGTGAAATGGCCGACAACCCCGTCGATGAAGCCATTGCCACGGCCACCTTTGTCTCCAAGTACGGCGGAATCGCCATTCTGAGCGATTTCCGTGGAGAGGTCCTCTTCCCGTTGCTTCTGCAGCGTCTGAACATCTTCACGGATCCTCAGCGGCCCATGACCACAGAGCAGGGCATCTACCCGATCAACAACCCGAGCGAGAATTCGCCGGTTCTTATCACGAGCAACTTCTCGTTGACGTACTTCATCGTCTCCGGCGAGGTCGAGTCGAGCAGAATCCCGTCGTGGTTGCTGGTTCTCAACACTGACGGGCTGTCCGTCCTCACGGCTTGGGCTGCAGGCAAATTCGTCGGCGATCTCATCGGGCCGTTCGTCAAGAAGTGCGGCATCGAAGACAAGAGCAAACTGAAGAAGCTGATCATTCCCGGCGCTGCAGCGATTATCAGTGGTGACCTCGAAGAAGAGCTCCCTGACTGGGAGATAGCCATAGGCCCGAGGGAAGGAGCGCATATCCCTGCGTTTCTGCGCCAGAACTTCGCATAACGGGTTCTACGTTACCGAAATCATCAATCCAA
This sequence comes from Desulfomonilaceae bacterium, assembly GCA_041741735.1. Taxonomy (GTDB): domain Bacteria; phylum Desulfobacterota; class Desulfomonilia; order Desulfomonilales; family Desulfomonilaceae; genus JBGSJS01. Next base: position 31,298 of record JBGSJS010000124.1, read on the forward strand.
GGGGGAGGCGCGGAGCCTTCCCCCCACCAGAGCGGTCCCGGCGAAGCAAAGGAATCGAGAGATTAGACTTTGCTTTGATTCGGGACTATGCTAATTTGATCTCATTCATTGCGTTCCCGGCTGGAACGGTATTAAAATCAGGAGGTTGTGCCAATGATTAAGGTGGTGGCAGAGAATATAAACATCATGTCCAAATATACGGGCAACGCCATGCGCGAGAAAAGCCCCAAACCCATCCAGGAATGGGCGGAAAAGCTTACGGAACGAGGGGCAGACGTACTCGACCTGAACCTGGGGCCCGCCAGAAAGGGCGGTGCGGAAATGATGCAGTGGCTCGTCAAGACCGTGCAGGAAGTGACGGACCTGCCGTTGTTTCTGGACACCACCAACAACGACGCCATGGAAGCCGGACTGCAGGTTTACCAGGTGAAGGGCGGTGCCGCCATCATTAACTCGATCATGGCGACCCCGGAGCGCATGGCCCTGCAAATGCCTCTGGTGCCCAAGTACGGCTGCGAGATGGTCGGCCTCATGTGGGGTCCCGATGGAATTCCCAGGGATGAAAACGAAAGGGCCGTGCTGCTCGACACCATGATGACCAAGGCCGGCGAGCTCGAGATTCCCCTTGAGAAGATTTGGTTCGACCCCATCGTGGTGCCCGTTTCCTCTCAGCAGCAAGAGCTTCAGGGATGCACCACCTTCATGCAGTGGCTGCCCGACCTCGCTCCCGGCTGCCAGTCCACATGCGGACTCTCCAACGTCTCCAACGGATCGCCGGACGAGCTCCGGGACATCCTCAATCAGGTTTATCTCATCATGCTCAAGAAGTGCGGCATCACTTCCGCCATTCTTGACGGCTTCGACGACGAGATAGTCCGGATCGCCCACGATCAGGAGATGGACCTTGAGAATCTGGTGGGACGTGTTTTTGACGGTGAAGACGTGGACACCACCGGTTTTTCAAAGAAGGAAGTGGATTACGTCAAGACTTCCAAGCTGCTGCTTGGACACTCACTCTACTCGCATTCCTGGCTGGAGGTCTGAGGCTGCGCGTTTCTCTCCGCCTCCGAGGAACGACACCCGTTTCGCCGGATTTTGAGTGCGCACTCCGCAACCATTGCCCCTACACCGGGGGCATCTTCTATAGCTCCTTTACCGGCGGGGCGACCCCTTTCAAGTGGTTGCCCCGACCGGTCCCTTCGCGACCGAGCCGCCGCGCCTGCCCGAAACGCAAGCCCAGACTTCGCTTGAGAGACGAACCCCGACTGTACCGGACAATCACACCCTAAATTGAGGAATGGGATTGTTATCCCGACCGCGAGCTCAACGACCGCTGCTATGAACGTGGATTTACCGTCAATGGTATCTCCTGCGGCGCGGATTCGAAGTCCACATGGAACGGAAGGATGACTATTCTCCGGACGCCGTCGTCCAATCCGGCCGACGCCTGCATGGCGATGATGAAGCGCCCTTCTTCTTCATCCAGGGAGGCCTCGGTAATCACCCGGGCCCAGAAAATCTCGCACTGAAATCGCTTCGGCACCTGAGGATTCTTGGCCCAGTCGGCAAACTCCGGATCGACACCCTCCACCACGCTCCATGTCCGGCCTTCTGAATCGGCCGAAAAGGCAAAACCGCGGCCGGCCGCAGGGCCGACCCTGGGGGTGGTCCCGAGGCCCACTTGGCAGAAAACCAGCGCAGACTGAAACCGTTGAATCCGGAAAAGCCTCGCTGCCCGGTCCGCCAGATAGACTCCCGCCAGAATCAGGGCCACTGCGAACCCTACCTCCAAAATCCAATCCAGTGAATGGAACGAGAGAAACCGGACATAAGACATGGGCTCGGGGACGCGTCGGAAATGAACAAGTCGAGAAAACCCTGTGGTGAGGAAAAAGAATACGATCGGGAGACAGCAATACGCCGCGGGTCGGGCAAAGAATCCAATCTGCTCGGAGAAGCATTCGATCAGGGAACCCCTCAGATGCGGATTGTCCGTATGCCGAAGCCTCACCGGCCTCTTGTCGGTCATTCCTCTCCCGCTCAGGAGCTTGCACCCCTCTTCCACCAGGGCCAGGAAAAGGTGAGGATCGCCTTGACCGTGCACGGAGATTGATTCCCGTCCGCGAACGAGCTCATTTCGTTTCCGGGCCACCAGACTCAATGCGATCAGGCCGTCGAATACAATGAGAAAACCGAGGACCAGATACAGCGGCCTGGGGGACGGGACCGCAAGGGTTATCGAAGCCTGAAGATGCTTCTGCACTAAGCCGGGAATGAGCTGAAAAAGGTGAAAAACCACGCCGATAGCAATGGCCAGCAGGAGGATCTTGACCATCGATCCACAAAGACTTGCGGCCATCCTGTACGAAACCGGACTGGTGAAACGGGCGGCGGGGACGATCCTGACCAGGAGGCGAACCAGCAGAGAGGAAGACTTCCAGTACTGAGCCTCGGCACTTCTCAACGATTCGGCAACCAGTTCGGGGTCGGCCAGATCGGACTGCTCCGGAGGGCTCTTCTCTTTCTGAAAGACGTCGCTCAGTCCCGAGAGGAGCCACAGTCCGCCAATGAGAACCGCTGCGACGGACCCCACTGCCGAAACAAAGGTTGCCAAGACCAAGGGCAAGGACTCGAGCAAACGCCCGCCCGCATGTTGAGGCAGGTTGAGGGGGAAATAGGGAGCAAGCAGATTCCACAGCTCCCTCAACCTCACTACTCCGTCAAAACAAATGATCGCTCCGGAAATGAGAAATACGACGCCGATGAGCGCCTTTCCATTTTTCAGGATACCGGCTCTTCTCAAAATTTCTGGTACGTGCGGCATCCGTATGTTCAAGCTTACCCGAACGCCCCGTGTCAAGAAAAAAGGTTGGTGTTGCACGATCGGACGCGTTGTGATACAGTCAGAGTCGTGGAGTGAGGCCCTTCTCCCCACACTCTACGCGAAACACAATCGACTTCAAAAAAAAACTTTTTTCCCAAGGTAGGGAAGGAGTAAGCGGTGAGCATCAGACGTATTCTGGTCCCGCTTTTGGCAGGCTTTGTCCTCAGTCTCTTCCTGCCCCCCATCTACGCGCTCGAGGACAAACACCAAGTAAAGCCGGTTCCGGACAAGACCGAGGCCAAACTAGTGGGCGTTTGGGAAATCTTCCAAACGAAGGAACCGGGCAAACCCTATCGATCGGGATACAGCGGCCATCCTTTTGTCAGTAAAGGCCCCAACGCCTTCACCCTCTTCATGGATTACCGCAAGGACGGAACGTTCCGCCGCATCAGTCGCGTCGGTGGAAAAGAGATTGTTCAGGAAGGCACGTGGAAGTTGTCCGGCCACGAGCTTCGTCACAAGAGAAAAGGAGCGAGAGACGAGGAGGTCATGTACCTCCGATTTGACGACCCCGACCGCTACACGTCGTTGGAAGTGTACGAAGGGACGTCCGACCCGGGGCTTTTCGCTCAATTTCGTCGCGTAAAAGGACTTCCCTGAGCCGGCCTTGACCGTGCCATCGCTTTTTCCTGCTGCACGCTCACATCGGCAATCCGTACCGTCAAGTCAACGAGACGAAATCGACAGCACAGGCCTTAGTCTTTCACCCTGTGACTCGCCGGAGCGTCTACCGGACGTCGTTCCTTCTTAAATGCTCCTTTTCGGAAATACGGTTCCGCAAGACAACGGATTTCAAGAAGAGCCCGAATGGTCCAAAGTCGTCACCCCGAGCGAAAGCTGGGGTCCGGAGCGTTCGGAAGAGCCTGGATTCCTGCCTCCGCAGGAAGGGCGGAGAAAGCGTTCGATCGCGAACAGATAATTGGTAGGGCATCCAGAGCCGAAAAGCGCGACCAAACTTATGAAATCGCATTCTAAGTTCCCGCCTGCAGCAGCAGAATCGTTGCCGTGAGACCGAAAATCAGATTGGCACCCCACGCGGCTACCAACGGAGGAAGATAACCCCCGTGCCCCAGCGCGATGAAAAGGGTGTGGACAACCCAATAGCTGAAAGCCACCACTATTGATGCAGCCAGCCCCAAGGCTACTCCACCGCCTCTCGGCCTCACCCTGACGGCGAACGGAACACTTAACGCGGCCATGATCAGACAGACGAGGGGAAGCGCAAACTTGTCGTGCCAATCCACCAAGTAGCGAGTGGGGATTTGGCCGTCCTTCTCCAGCCCGTCGATGTAATCTCCGAGCTGTACGAGGTTCATTTCTTTGGCCAATCGTTCGACTCTGCCGAAATCCGCGGGGCTTTTGTCCAGCCCGCCGACCATTGAGGGAACACTGTCAACAATGAACCGGCCTCCCGGCGAGAGCACCGTCCTGTTGACCCCGTACAATACCCACCGGTTATCCCACCACTTAGCCTTGTCCGCGTGAATTCTTTCCACGAAACGGTACTGTGGGTCCCACCTGATTATAGACACGTTCTCCAGCAAGTTTTTCGACGGGTCAAATCTCCTGATGTGAGTGATTGCATCGGGAGACTTCGTCCAGATCCGATCTTTCCTGATGACGGTCATGGTCTTCTTGCCGGATATCTCCACGTCCTGGATGTACTCGGCGTAATGGTTGCACCAGGGGACCACCGATTCGTTGAGAAGGAACATCACAACGGTTGCAACAGCTCCCACCAGGAGGACCGGCCTGGCAATGCTCAAGGCATCTATCCCGTTGGCCTGCATGGCGATGACTTCGGAATGACGAGCCATCATGAGAAGTGAAAGCATGCCGCCCAATAGAATGCCCAGAGGAATGGCAAAAAAAAGGTACCCGGGAATCTTGACCAGAAAGAACTTGAGCATAAGCCAGCCGGAAGGGTTGTGCTGGAAGTAATATTTAATCTTGTCGGTGATCTCCACAAGGAGAAAGACGAGTATGAAACCCGTGACGCAGATTGCGAACACCTTAAGAAATTCCCGGATGATGTATCGATCGATAATTCTCAAGCCGGCTCCCGTATATTGTGCACCCTCAAAGAAGAATGAGCCCGTCGCAGGAAAAACCCGATCCCGCAACTCAATTATGCTCCGGTTTTTGGGAGGCTCCTCCGGTCAAGCAGCCACTCGTTTTCCAGAAGATAGCGAGCGGTCCGGCGTATTCCCTCTTCGATACCGATGACAGGGCGGAATCCGGCAGCCTCCATCCTCGATATGTCCAGATGAACGAACGGGCTGTCGCCAAGCCATCCTCGAGGCCCTCCGGTCATACGGTACGTCACGTTCTTCAGGCCCATCTCTTCACAGACGATCCGAGCCACTACCTTGACGTTGAGATATTCCGTGTGGCCGAGGTTGAAAACGTTCTTCATTTCGGTAATCCGCTCCACAGCCTGAAAAATCCCGCGGATCCCGTCTTCCACATGAAGATAGGATTTTCTCTGATTCCCGTCGCCGAGGATTTCCAGCTCGCGGGGATTGTCCCTGAGCTTGTTGATAAAATCGTAGACCACTCCGTGGGAGTAGCGTTCCCCAATCCACGAGACAAAGCGAAAAACATGACTTTTTATGCCGAAATACTCGCCGTACGCTTGGATCATTCCCTCGGCGGCAAGCTTGGACGCCCCGTAGAGTGACGTTTGGAGCGGGGCATACTCTTCAGGAGTGGGAAAGCAGTCCGGCTCGCCATACACAGTGGCCGAGCTGGTGAAAACGATCTCCTTCACTCCGGCCGTCCGCATGGCCTCAAGCACTCGGTGCGTACCCACCACATTCTGCTCCAAATCCACCAGGGTGTCTCGCTGACCTCCCCTGACGTCGGCGTTGGCGGCAAGATGAAACACAATGGAAACTCCTTCCATGGCCGAGGCCACTGCCGCCGTGTCCAAGATGTCTCCACGGGTCAGTCGGGCCCGGCCGGAAGAGAGGGAGTCGTCCAGGTGTCGGAGGAACCCCGTCGAGAGATTGTCGAAGACAACAACCTCGTCTCCCCGACGTATCAACTCATCCACCACATGGCTCCCGATAAAGCCTGCGCCTCCCGTAACCAAAGCTTTCACTGATCGTCCCTTTCGGCAGCCGCAACACCCGCATTCCCCAAGGGTACGGGTATTGTCTGCGATTCGATTATCTCATCCACCACGTAGAGAGGGCGCTCCCTGGCCTCTTCATACGTCCTGACGAGATATTCACCAATAATTCCCAAGCATGTAATCGTCACACCGCTCAGACCGAGCGACAGAATGCTCAAAAGAATCACCGGCCATAGGCTGGAAAATCCATGAAAAAGCCCCGTCAGAAACCAAATTCCTCCGGCGCACCCCGTGAGACCGAGAATCGCCAAACCCAGCAGAAAAATGGCTCGAACCGGTACGCGGGAGAACGGAATCATGCCGTCCAGCGCGATGTTCACTGCGCCGAGCAGAGGAATCTGCGTTCGACCCAGAAAGCGGGGATCCCGATCGAACGTGATCAGCGCAGTAGGAAAGCCCACGGCCGCGGTGATGCCACGCAAGAAGCCGTGACGCTCCCGGAACCGACAAATCTCCCGCACAACCCGAGCATCCAGGAGCCTGTAGTCGCCCGTGTTTCTCGGAACTTCGACCTGAGCAAACCGTTCGAGGAGTACATAGAAGAGTTGTGCCGCCTTCAGATAGAAAAAATTCTCCCCCTTGCGTGAGCTCCGTTGAGCTATCACCACCTTGAAGCCTTCACGCCATTTTTCCACCATTTGTTCTATAAGCTCCGGCGGGTCCTGCAGATCGACGTCGATCACCACACATGCGTCTCCCCTGCTATAATCGAGTCCCGCGAGTAGCGAAAGGGGCTTGCCGATACGTCGTGCAAAGGTGATCAGTCTGATGGGAAGCCCGGCATGGATGAGGTCCAGTATCCGTTCTCGCGTGGCATCCGGACAGGGGTCCAGGGCGAAGACGATCTCCCACTTGCAGCCGATGCGCTCAAAGACCCGTTGGAGCCGTTCAACGAAGACGGGAACGTTCTTCTCCTCGTTATAGAGGGGAGCCACGACGCTGATGACAAAGGGAACCGGCGGGTTTGATTCTGTCAACATACTCTCCCAGCGGTCTTCCTGGATCTTCCGAGCTCTCCGGAGTTTCACCCGGGAGAGGAAACCATTTTCACATCCGCATGTCGGATGGGAAAATCCCTAGCAGAACGTCTGGAGGGATTCAAGAAAAATGAGGAAGGGCCGAGTGTTGGACCTTGACCCACTTCCCTTTTACCGGGGTTTGACGTATAATACTTCATCAGAGCAAAAATTCACGGATAAATCCGGATGCTCCTGTTATTTCTTTATCTTATGTGAAGGGAACCGATGGAACCCTGTAGGGGCGTGCCATCCCCTCAAGTGAAAGGGCGAGATGACCACCATAGAAGTCGAAGATATCAGCGCAATCAAGAAGAAAATCACGTTCGAGGTCCCCGAGACACGGGTCCAAGACATGATTGACCAGGAGTACCGCGAGCTGAAGAAGACGGTACAAATTAAGGGTTTCAGGCGAGGGAAGGTTCCACTGGACATTCTGCGCAGCTACTTCAAAGACAAAGTCGTGGCCGACACGACGCGGAAAATCATAGAAGAGACCCTTGAACCGGGGCTCGACGAGAAGAATATCAAGCCGGTATCCGTGGCAAAGATCGACCCGGAAACACTCGAGGTCGGCAAACCGTTCAAGTTCACGGCCGAGATCGATGTCACGCCGCAGCTCGAGGTCAAGGATTTCAAAGGCCTCAAGTTGACCAAGGCCGTCAAGAAGGTTACCGAAGAGGAGATTCAGGAACGCCTGGATAGCTTGCGAGAAAGGCACGCTCGACTCAGCCCCGTTCCGGAAGATCGAGAGCTCCGGGAAGGGGATCACATCGTAGTGGACGTGGCGGCGGAAGCCGAGGGTGAGACCATCACCGCCCTCACGGTGAACGACTACCACATGGAACTGGGCCGGAACTTCTATCTCCCCGATTTCGACTCCAAATTGTTTGGCTTGAAAAGTGGGGAAACTCGCGATGTCGCGCTCAACCTGCCGGAAGACTTTCCTCGAAAGAACCTCGCAGGTAAGGAAGCGAAATTCAAGGTGACCGTCACCGAGGCGAAGGAGAGGATACTTCCCGATCTGGACGACGACTTCGCGAAAGATCTGGGAAAATTCGAAACCGTCGATCAGTTGAAAGAGGAAATTGCCAAAGATATCCAAGAACTTTGGGAAAACCAAACGGAAATGGAGACGAGGCGGCAGATAGTCGACCAATTGCTTGAGAAGAACGAATTCGAGGTTCCCGAAACCCTTGTGGAACAGAGAATAGACCAGATGCTCTCAAACTCGCTTCAGCGACTCGCTGCCCAGGGGATCGATCCGAAACGATTACCTATGCCGACGCAGTCACAGCGGGATCAATTCCGTCCGGAGGCCCTCAGGGGAGTCAAGGCCGGCGTCCTGATGGAGGCCATCGGTCGTCAGGAAGGGATCACCGTCTCCGACGAGCAGGTCGAAGAAGCCGTTCGAGAGAAGGCCGCACTCTTTGATATGGCTCCGGACTACTTCAAGGAGCGCCTTGAGGAGGCCGGTAATATGGAAGACTTTCGGGAAGGACTCCTCGAGGATCAAGTGTACAAGTTCGTTGAGGCGAATGCCGAAATAACCGAGCAGGAGCCTCCCGTTCAGGAAACGTCGGAAGAAACGACATCCGAGAAAGAGTGAGAAGAATGCTGGTACCGATAGTAGTAGAACAGACGAGTCGTGGAGAACGGTCGTACGATATCTTTTCGAGATTGCTCCGGGAAAGGATCGTCTTTCTCGGCACCGCCGTGGACGACATTGTTGCAAACCTGGTAATCGCACAGCTCCTGTTTCTGGAGAGCGAGGAGCCCGAAAAGGACATCAATTTTTATATCAACTCTCCGGGCGGATTGGTTACCGCGGGACTAGCCATTTATGACACCATGCAGTACATTAAGTGCGACGTGCAGACGATATGTATCGGACAGGCCGCCAGCATGGGTGCGCTTCTCCTGGCTGCGGGCACGACGGGCAAACGTCATTCGTTGCCTCATTCACGGATTCTGATCCACCAGCCCATGGGAGGATTTCAGGGCCAGGCATCGGACATCGAGATTCACGCAAGAGAGATCCTGAGGATGAGAAGCGAGCTCAACGACATCCTGGTGAAACACACCGGTCAGCCCCTCGAAAGGATCGAGACCGATACGGAGCGAGACTATTTCATGAGCGGCCAAGAGGCCGTGGATTACGGACTGGTGGATAAAGTGATCTCCCAAAGGGATCTGATCACCAACCCGGGTGAGCCCAGAAGCATTCGTTAGGAGCTCAACGGCCCCGGGCAAATCATTCAAAACAACGGTCTGCCTGCGAAGACCAAGGCGCAAGGAGGAATTCATGGCGGGCAGAAAAGGTAATTTCTCTTCTCTTTATTGTTCATTTTGCGGCAAGAGCCAGGACGAGGTGCGCAAGCTGATCGCCGGACCGACGGTCTATATCTGCGACGAGTGCATCGAGCTGTGCAATGAAATTATCGCGGAAGAATACGAGAAAGAAGAGATGGGGAGGGCCCGCTCCAAAGTGCCCAAGCCTTCCGAGATCAAGAAAGCCCTGGACGAGTACGTCATCGATCAGGAGAAGGCGAAAAAGATCCTTTCAGTTGCGGTTCACAATCATTACAAACGTATCGAGACCAAACCGGACCTTGACGGCATTGAGCTTCAGAAGAGCAACATTCTCCTCATAGGCCCGACGGGCTCGGGAAAAACTCTTCTGGCCCAAACCCTGGCGCGTATCCTAAACGTGCCGTTTGCAATAGCCGATGCCACCACCCTCACCGAGGCGGGGTATGTCGGGGAAGATGTGGAAAACATCATCCTTACCCTCCTCCAGAACGCCGACTATGACATTTCCAGGGCTTGCCGAGGCATCGTCTACATTGACGAAATCGACAAGATCTCACGGAAGACCGAGAATCCCAGCATTACTCGGGATGTGTCCGGCGAGGGGGTCCAGCAAGCTCTGCTCAAGATCGTGGAAGGCACCATGGCCAACGTGCCGCCCAAAGGCGGCCGGAAACATCCGCAACAAGAGTTTCTCCAGGTGGACACCACCAACATTCTCTTTATCTGCGGCGGAGCCTTTGTCGGGTTGGACAAGGTGGTTCAGCAAAGACTCAACATGAAGTCCATGGGGTTCAATGCGGAGATTGGCGGCACCAGGGATGAGGACTCATCCAATGTCCTGGAGTTGGTCCAGCCGGAAGACCTCATCCATTACGGCCTCATTCCGGAATTTGTGGGACGGTTGCCGGTCGCTGCTACTCTCCACGAACTGGACGAAGATGCCCTGGTTCGCATCCTTCTGGAGCCCAAGAACGCGCTGGTAAAGCAGTACAAGAAGCTCTTCGGATTTGAGCACGTCAAATTGCGATTTACCGATGAGTCACTCCGTGCCGTGGCACACCAGGCTCTCCACCGCAAGACCGGAGCCCGAGGGCTGCGATCCATACTTGAAGCGGCCATGCTGGACATCATGTACGAGCTCCCTGAGTTCAAGAACCTTCAGGAGGTCATCGTAAACGAGGACGTAATCTGTAATAACGAACAGTGTATTCTGGTATTCGAAAAAGAAGCCGAGCACGCCTCCTGATTCTGTCTCCTTCATTTCTGCACTCCGGCGCCGGGGTTCGCCGGAGAACGTAACACCTAACCTTCGAGGCGGAAGCCGTTCCGGAATTACTCCAACTCCCGGTCAAGCTCCGCCTCGAAGAAGCCAATTATGAGGAATGTCAGCAATGTTTTTCTCCAAGAAGGAAGAGCCGCCTTCCGCGCCGGCCGTGTCCTTGCCCCTCCTGCCCCTCCGGGACATCGTGGTGTTTCCCCACATGGTGGTGCCGCTGTTTGTGGGGAGAGAGCGGTCCATCAAGGCATTGGAGTCGGCGATGAAGGCCGACAAGATGATTTTTCTGGCTGCCCAGAAGAACGCCCAGCAGACCAACCCGCAGCAGGAGGACATTTTTCAGGTCGGCACCGTCGGCCAGATCATTCAAATGCTCAGACTTCCCGACAATACCATCAAGGTCTTTGTCGAGGGTCGTCGCAGGGGAGTGGTGAGCCGATTTACCGAAATCGACCCCTTTTTCAAAGTCGAAGCGGATGTCCGTAAGGACGAGCTCAGAGAACGGGAGATCGAGGTCCAGGCATTGGTCCGCGGGCTGAAAAGCGTCTTCGAGAGTTACCTCTCCCACAACAAAAAAATACCCCAGGAGTTCGTCTCCGCGGTTCGTTCCGTGACCGACGCGAGTCGGTTGTCGGACACCATCGCCGGCCAATTGAACCTTAAGGTGGAGGACAAGCAAGACCTTCTGGAGCGACTCTCGGTCAAGGAGCGCATCGAAAAACTGCTCGAGTTGATGCAGAGCGAGATTGAGATAGCCGAGATCGAGAAGAAGATCCGCGAGCGGGTCAAGAAGCAGATGGAGAAGAGCCAGAAGGAGTACTACCTCAACGAGCAGATGCGCGCCATCCAGAAGGAAATGGGGGAGAAAGACGATTTCAAGAATGAAATAGCCGAGCTGGAAGAGCAACTGTCGGCCAAGAAGCTTCCCGCGGAAGCGGATGCCAAGGTCCGTAAGGAGATCCGAAAACTCAAGCTCATGTCTCCCATGTCCGCGGAAGCAACGGTAGTCAGGAACTACGTTGACTGGTTTCTCATGCTCCCCTGGTCCGCGGGTTCGCCGGCAGATCTCAACATCGAGGATGCTCAGCGAATTCTCGATGAGGATCATTACGGCCTCAAAGAGGTAAAAGAGCGGATCATCGAGTACCTGGCAGTCCAAAAGCTCGTGGGAAAGACCAAAGGACCCATTCTGTGCCTGGTAGGACCTCCGGGAGTCGGAAAGACCTCCCTCGCCAAATCGGTTGCCAGAGCGACGGGAAGGGAATTTGTGCGTATTTCCCTCGGCGGAGTCCGGGATGAAGCCGAGATTCGAGGTCATCGCCGAACCTACATAGGAGCTTTGCCGGGGAAAATACTCCAGAGCATGAAGAAGGTGCAGAACATCAACCCCGTGATGCTGCTGGACGAAGTGGACAAGATGAGCATGGATTTCAGAGGCGATCCGTCCGCAGCCCTGCTCGAAGTCCTGGATCCGGAACAAAATCATGCGTTCAACGACCACTACCTCGATGTGGACTACGACCTCTCCCAGGTGATGTTTATCACCACGGCCAACACGCTCCACGGCATACCGGCTCCTCTGCAGGACCGCATGGAAATCATCCGCCTCGCGGGGTACATCGAGATGGAAAAGCTCCGTATAGCCGAGCAGTTCCTGGTGCCCAAGCAGTTGGAGGCCAACGGATTGTCTGCGGAACATCTCTCTTTCGCGCGCAAAGGCATTCTGAGAATCATTCGTCGGTACACACGCGAGGCAGGGGTCCGTAACCTTGAACGCCAGATTTCGAAAATTTGTAGGAAAGTGGCCCGTCAAGTGGTGAAAGGCGACACCCCGGGCACGTTGGAGCTCGAAGCCAAACACGTGGGACGTTTCCTGGGAGTGCCCAAGTTCCGGCACGGCACCAAGGAGGACAAGGAGAACATCGGTGTTGCCACCGGCCTGGCCTGGACGGAGGTCGGCGGAGAACTGCTGATCGTAGAAGTGGCTCTTATGCCGGGGTCCGGCCAGCTCACCGTAACGGGCAAGCTTGGCGAAGTCATGCAGGAGTCGGCCAGGGCGGCGATGAGCTACGTTCGGGCAAGAGCGTGGGGACTGGGTTTGAAGTCCGATTTCTACAATAAGGTGGACATTCACATCCACGTCCCGGAAGGGGCAACCCCCAAGGACGGCCCTTCGGCGGGCATCACCATGACGTCGGCCCTCATTTCGGCCCTTACCAAGAAACCGTTTCCCCACGATCTGGCCATGACAGGCGAGATCACCCTTCGAGGAAGGGTCTTGCCCATAGGGGGATTGAAGGAAAAACTGCTCGCGGCAAAACGGGGATTGATCTCCCGAGTGATCATCCCGAAAGAAAACGAGAAGGATCTCAAAGAAGTACCCGGTCGAATCCGGAAGGGCTTGGAGATTATTCCGGTGGACCACATGGACGAAGTGCTCCGAATCGTCTTCTCGGAGATGGAACAAGCCGTATTTGCAGACGAATTCTTCGCCATGGAGTCTTCTTTTCATCTCAAGCAGTAGAGGCTTGCCATCGCTGCCGGCAATCAGCCCGGGAGTCGACAAAAACAGAGCGCAGCACGCGAAGTAGACCACCGTTCAGCCGGGCCGTAAGGTACGTCCCCGGCTGCGCGGACTTCCCGCAAACCGTTCCGTCCCCGTCCGACACCGAAGGTTGAAAAGGATGACTGCTCCCCGCGGCCAGGAACCACGGACAGCCGGGGTTTTCGTACAATACTTTCGGTACCGTCCATAATTTCTTGACATCTCGTCGAGGAGAGATGTACAAAATTCATAACCCCTTGCTGGTTTAAGCGAAGCAGGACTTTTTCTTGCTGCGACATCAATTGGTGGTTGTCGTTATTTTTTATGGGAATCGCGGAACCTTCGGCACGCAAAGAGATCTTATGTAAAGAGAATGTGCCGAGAAGGAGTGACTTATGCTGACAATGGAAGGTTCACGGGTCAGGATGACTCCGGAAAATATTCACAGCATGCTGAAGCAGGGGCTCTCCTTTAAGGAAATAGCCGCCCGATGCGATGTCTTTGAAGACGCCATCGATGCCTCGCTGGTGCGATGGCTGAATCAAGGACGCTGGCCTATAGAAGACGATGTTGTTGCCGCCTGACACCCAAGCGGCCTATCACACCGAATCATCCGCGCCCTAGAGTAATTGACCTGCCTCAATCACCAGCAATAGCAGAGAGGGGAGCCCGAATCCGGAACGGAGGGAGGACAGGCTTCCCTCCCGAAAAATTCCAACGCGTCATTCCGTTCACGATAGTCGTAGAAAAGCCGTAGGGTTTTGGAGCGAAACGCTCCGGAGCCGAGAACTGATTCCTCTCGATTTCCCACCCGCCCTTTCCCGCGTTTGATTCCCCTCCTCGCCTGAAAGCCCGTCACCGTGATTGCGCAGATCGGCAACGCGCGGCCGCGGCCGCCCATCTCCGCTTGCACCGTGCCATTGACAATTACGTTGTAATTAATGCATGTTACATTCTATTGGGGATCTTTGGTGCTAGGTAACTACTAGATATCACTGTGTTCTCATTGTTATTATGGTGCAGGTACAAAAAGATCTGTTGGAGCGATATGTTAACATAAGAACATCTTGTCATTTATGATTCACTATGATATAATCCCGGCAAATGGTTTGTATTTCACTTGGGGTTTGGTATATGAGAAGGTGTTTGTTTGGTGGTCGCTACAATTGCGGAGGCGCGGTTCTTGTCGCCTCCTTGTGCCTGTTGACACTCATTCCAAACTACTCCTCCGCCTCGTTTTCCGTGGAGAAGGACGCGTTCTGCATATCCAATGCACCCGGCTGGTGCTTTGCAATGGCAGTATTTTCACGGTGGTACTACTTGAATTACCAGGGCCGGCCTCCCCTGAGGGCGGTGCTGGACACCAAGACCCAACAGCGTATTGCCAAGGAGCTCCAGGAATACTACAGCAGAAACCTCATCGGTCTCCAGGCGGATTACTGCAACCGCTATCACGGGAACAACAACGATTCGTTTCGCCGGCTGGTGGTGGGCTTGGTGTCCGGGGAGCCGAGACTCGTCCTGCTCATGAACAAAGGACCGCGCGGGACCGTGCTCCATGCGGTCCTTGCGTACGCGTGGTACCCGCGGGAGCGGATGCTCAAGGTGTACGACCCCAACTACAGCTCGGAAGAACGCTTCATCGATCTGGAGCGGCACGAGTACACCTCCCTCGACATTACGTACAACGCAATTTGCTTTCCGGAAGTCCTGCAAACCCACAAAGGTCTGGTTCGGAAAATGGAGAATCTCTTCGCGTCTCATCTTGCTCGGCAGAGAGCGGTGGCAGCGAAAAGAACCGCGGAAAGGCAGGTTCGGAGAAATTTGAGGACCGTGCGGCTAGAACCCGAAAGAAACCCCCGCTGATATTCCCGAGAACGTGAAGCTCCACTCGTTGTTGAGTTGCTGATGGTCCTCCGCCCAATTGGCTATACGGTTGTACGCACCACAGGTAAGAACGATATCCGGGTAGATCTCCCAGGAACCCCACAGACCGGCCGAGAGGAGAAATCCCCGCGTGATCAAGTGCATTCCCTCGAGCTCCATTCTCATGGTCAGCCCGAGGGGAAGCTGATAGCCCGCTTCGAATCCCAGCACGGGGAACGTTCCGTCAAGCCTCCTCGTATTGGAGATGGATCCGGCCTCCTTGGTGTCTCCGTTAAGAGTCGCGCCGAACCGCACCCAGTGAAAGCCTATGCGTGGTGCCAGCCACCGGGAGGGCAGCTCGAGAAGCTTGTAGCCGTACGAGCAACGCAGCCAATTGAAGTCAAGGCGCGCTTCCACCGACGTCCCGGCCTCATAGGTTTTGTTCTGAAAACGGAAGGAGTGAGGTGAGCGCCGTACACCGGTAGGCGTACACATCATGAAATCGACGTCGACGAGATGCCTGTCGAGAATTGTCCCCGTCAAGGTAACCGACGACCCCTCAGCCCATTCGACCCCCAGTTCTGTGAGAATGTCGAGTCGGCTTCCGGTTCCGGGACGTCCTCCCGCTGGGACGAGCATCTCCCCGGACAGCCTGAAGACCCTATAATCCATGCCCAGGAGGAACCGGGCGGAAGGGAAGATCCTGAAAGATTCCTGAGCCCTCGCCTGCATCGCCAGGACCGTAATCATACATGCGGCACAAAGGACACAACGGCTGACTCTTCTCCGAAAGTTCACGGCGGCTCCGTCCCCCCCGAGGAATCGTTCCTTCCTCCGTGGGCTTATATAACGAACCCATCTCACGGGCAACAACTAAATGGAAGCCTTCGAGAAGAGAATCATCTTCCCTCCGGCCCCGAACCCTGCTCACAAGATGCCGTTTCAGGAGGCGGAGCGGGTTTTTGCCAGGGCCGTCGGCATTACTCCCGAAATCCCGTTATGGCGATGTGTCGCCCCGACATGGCTCCGTCTCTCCTATGAGAGAAGAAGAGCTCGGGTCTGCAGGATGTACAGAGACCGGCAGTCACTATGTTTGCTTCAGGAACTCCGTGAGCGATCAATTCGAACCGGTTCGCGGCCGCCAGATCCAAACGGAACGATTGTCGAGACGGTTCTCCCGCTAATGCATCGTACTCCCGAACCGTGATGAACCGGTCCCCATCGGGTACGGCACGGCGAAAAGGTACGAGCACGGCATCATCCACTTCATAACAGCAGGTATTGATAGCGGGTCCGAGAGCCGCTGTTATGTCACCGGGATCACAGTGAAAATGGCTCTCCATGAGCTCGAGCACTTCACGGGTTATGCGAAGAACCGTCCCTCGCCAGCCCGCGTGTACGGCTGCAGCGACTCCGTTCACCGGATCGAGAAGCAGAACGGGGAGACAATCCGCAATCTTCACAGCCGGAAAGAGCCCTGGTCGGTCGGTGATAACAGCGTCCGCCTCGGGCGGCCTGTCGGCTACGGAATCGACGATTGCTATGGCGCTGCCATGAACTTGCCGGCATGTTGCGATCCGTGACGGATCGATGGCGAGGTGTTCGCTCAATTTTTCAACGTTACGTTTTACATTTCCCGCGGAATCGCCTTGAGCTTGAGAGAAGTTCAGCGAGTCGAGCGGTGCCGGGGAATAGCCGCCCGTACGGAGGGAAAATGCCATCACGCCGCCGCATGGATCGACTGAAGAGACTCGCAGGGCGACCTCGGTCTTCAACACGGCCGGAGGTTCGGCAGTGATCGGGGACTCGATGGTGAGCTCGGTACTCATTTGATGGAATTCCCGAAGAAGCTCAACCACTCGTCCACATCCACCGGTTCCCGATCGTCTTTTTCCGATCGTTCGGCTTTGAGTGCATCTACAACCAGGCCCTTGAATTGCCCCGACGACATAACCCTGGTGCCTTTGCCTGAAACGAACGACTTGAGCGCCCTGTCGGACGTGACGACTACCATATCGCGCCTGTAGGAAGATCGCGTGACCAATTCCTTGATACGGGAGTCGGCGTCGGAACCGGGTTTTGCATAGAGAACCCGGACGCTTTTGAATCTTCTTCCCTCAGGAAACTCCTCATCGGGCCATCCGTCAAAAACGACTCGTACCTTGGCTCTTGTCCGTGCCACAAAAGAGGCAAGCTCGTGCACCAGTCTTCTCCTGGCTGCCGCGCGATCCCTATGCCATCCTACATTGAGAGCCATCAAGTTGTTTCCGTCTATGATGTAAGACATGAGCCTTGTCCGGTGCCTTCGGAGCGTGAGAGACAGCCCATGGGGTCATGGGCCTGAAGACGAAATCCCATGACTCCTGCGTTCCGGCGGGAATCGCTATCTTTACGACCGGCCCCACGGCAGGCTTCAGAGACACGGCCTGCGAGTTTCTCCTTGACTTTTTTCGTAGTCAGTCCTTGATGAACGCCAAGTAGGCCATGAGAAGAGCCAATCCGATCATGGCAGCGATGAACTTAATGAGCTCGGTGAGATTGGAGCTTTCGGCCGGGTACATGTAATGGAAGATTGCCGCTCCACCCATGAGGCCCGCGATCCCGATACAAAAATACTTCATCCCCTTGGCCAGACAGTAGATGAACGCAACAATGCACACCCCAATGAATACGGGATGAAAGATCAACTCGCCCTGGCTCTGAACCCCGAACATTCGATTGATCGAATCAAAAAAACGGGCCATGCTCTCCATAGATCGACTCCTCGCATACTCAATTCAATCGATTCCGACGACGCGCAGGGGAATTTTACCATGCGGGAGAGAAAAAAGGCAAATGATATTCGTAGGTCAATCAGCTTGACAACATGCAAATAACATGCGAAAAATATGTCCGTTTTTCTCAAATTCTCGAGCCGTGGGACAAGATCGGTGCAGCGGAGCAATCGTGGCCCAAAATATTGCAAAGATTAGAAATATAGGCATCACCGCACATATCGACGCGGGAAAGACCACTCTAACCGAGCGTATCCTGTTCTATACAAAGAGAATTCATAAAATCGGTGAAGTGGATGAAGGGTCAGCGACCATGGACTATATGCCTCAGGAGCAGGAGCGAGGCATTACCATCACCTCCGCGGCCACGACATTCTTTTGGAACGGATATGAAGTTCATCTCATCGACACACCGGGACATGTGGATTTTACGATCGAAGTGGAGCGTTCCCTCCGGGTCCTGGACGGTGTGGTTGCCGTATTGTGTGCGGTGGGAGGCGTGGAGCCTCAGACCGAGACGGTTTGGCATCAGGCGGACCGGTACAAAGTTCCGAGGATCGCTTTCGTGAACAAGCTCGACCGCATCGGGGCGGATTTCAACAGAGCGGTCGCCATGATGAAGGAACGCCTGGGAGCACATCCCGTTCCCATACAGATTCCCATGATGCAGGTGGACGAATGCCTGGGCGTCATCGACTTGATACGCATGAGAGGAATTTTGTGGGATCAGGCGTCCCAGGGAATCGAATGGGAGTATATCGACATACCCGATCAGTTCAGGGAGGAAGCCGTCGCCGCCCGGCAGGCGATGTTGGAATCCGTGGCGGAAATGGATGAAGAGCTTCTGGACCACTACCTGGAGCATGACGATCTGGAGGAAAAACAGATCATCTCTGGATTGAGGATCGGCACCATCAGCAATCGAATCGTACCGGTCTTATGCGGTACCGCCCTGAAGAACCAGGGGGTTCAACCCGTCATCGATGCGGTCATCGATTTTCTCCCCTCCCCTTTGGAAGTCCCGCCCCTCGAGGGGATCAACCCGGAAACCGGTGCCGTGGAAATCCGTCTCCCCAAGGTCAAAGAGCCCCTCTCTGCCCTCGCCTTCAAGGTCATCATGGACCAGGGCAGAAAAGCCACGTATCTCAGAGTTTACTCGGGTGAGCTCCAAGCCGAGCAGGAAGTCTACAACGCGACCAGAGGCATGAAGGAGCGGGTGGCGCGACTGTTCAGCATCCACGCGAACAAACGGGAAAAGATCAAGTCCGCAACAGCGGGGAATATCGTTCTGGCTGTGGGTCTCAAAGACACCAAGACCGGAGATACGCTCACCAGTGCGGAATCGCCTCTGGTTTTGGAATCGCTGGACCAGTACACGCCGGTCATCTCCATAGCCATCGAGCCCAAAACCCGGTCCGATCAGGAGAAGCTCCTGGTCAGTCTGGAGAAGCTTGCCACGGAAGACCCGACCTTCACCTATGCCGAAAGTGAGGACACCGGCCAGCTCCTCATCTCCGGCATGGGGGAGCTTCACCTGGAGATCATCCTGGACAGACTGAATCGGGAATACAATGTCCAAGTCCAGACCGGAAAGCCTCAAGTCGTTTACAAGGAAACCATCAACGCTTCCGGTAAGGCCCATGTGATCTTCGATCGCGACATTCACGACGTGCGGCACATGGGAGAGGTAACGGTGAGCGTCAAACCGGCACCTCGGGGCGAGGGTCTTTCCTTCCACGTGACCCCGGGTCTGGAGACGGTCTCTCCCGAGCTCATCGGGTACGTGGAACAGGGCGCACGAGAGGCCACGCTGTCGGGGGTTCTTGCCGGCAACGAGGTGGTGGATGTCTCTTTGACCCTCGAATCGATCGGCGCGGATGTCCTGTCCATGACAGGCCTCGGTCTCAAGGTCGCCGCCGTACAAGCCTGCAAGGAAGCGTGTGAGAAGGCTTCGCCCGTGCTCCTGGAGCCGTATATGAAGGTCGAGGTAGTGGCTCCGGAAAACTTTGTGGGGGAAGTTATCGCAGACCTGAACAGCCGGAGGGGCAGACTCGAAGAGGTCACTCCCCGAGGCAAAACGTCGGTGATCCAGGCAGTAGTACCGTTGGCGACCATGTTCGGTTATTCCACCTCGCTCCGCTCGGGCACCCAGGGGCGGGGGATCTTTACCATGCAGTACTCACACTACGACTCCAGATAGAATTGTTGTCTTCCTTCCTGTAAGCCTTCCGACTCTCAGTGCGTACGATCGTCGAAGCGTCCGGGAGTTTCAGACGTTCCGGTATGAGGTTGTCCGGCAATCCTACCGCAATGTAGGATTTCCCTGCTCAAAAAGCAGGCGCGGTGCGGATATTTGACTGTCAAACCGAATACTTCCGTTATTTCCTCTCAAATGGCACGTTTCGTGCCTAATTTCTTTGCAGGGTCCGCCGCGTTCGGCTCAGCGGACGGAGCGAATTCACATCCGGGATCCCGCGGGGCATTTCCGCGGGATCTTTTTAGCGTGAAGGTTCAGGTAATGTACGTCATGACCAAGACAGAGATAACCGCCGAGCTCACGAAAAACGGCTACCGACCGTTCATGGAAACAGCGGTCGGCTCGGTGACGGCCGCGGAAGCCTGGACCGGCAGCCCGACCGGAAAGCCGTTGGTGATTCTTCTCTACCGAAAGGACACCGGGGAGATCGTGGATCTGGACAATCTTCCCGAGGAAGAGGAGAACGTACCCGACATTTCAGCCTTTGTTGACGATTTCAGAGAAAGCGTCTTTCGTCTCTAACCGTTTCTCATCCCTCTCCACGGGGCGGAACAAGACGCCGCCCTATTCCTACCTTTAGGTCCACCTCCTCCCGGGGGAGAACACTCTTCTACACTCAAGAAAATCTCATGTCTGCACGGAGTCCGCGAAGGTACCGGAGGTTTCCGCTTCGGCAAGGACCGAGCGAGGACTGTGAATTTGCCGCTGCTTGGTGTACAGAACAGTGGCGCGACGGACGGAGCGGGTCACCGGACGGCATGTCAGAGCAAAGACGATACGTGAAGCGATTTCGTGAACACCCATACACGGCACAATTTGAGCGACGAGGATCTGGTTCGCGAATCTCGGTCCGGCTCGGAGATGCATTTCAACATACTCGTCGACAGGTACACGGCCCTGGTCTACCGGATTGCCTTCGGCATAACCAGGTCGCACCAGGAGGCGGAAGACGTCGTCCAGGAAACGTTTCTCAGAGCATTCAAACATCTCGACCGGTTCACCCCGGAGCGCGCCGCGTTCAAGGCCTGGATTCTTACCATCGCCCGCAACCAGAGCATTAACGTGTTTAGTTCGCTGAAACGGAGAGCCTTCCGATTCATGGGCGATGCGGAGTCCGAAGATCAGGACGGCTTCTCGGAAGCCGCTTCATTCCCCGGCTCCTTCCGGGATGCGGAAACCCTCCTCTCCGCCAAACAGGAATTTTCGAGATTGGAGAAGGCGCTCAAGAAGCTCCCGGAGCGTCAGAGGACCGCATTACTTCTGAAAACGCAGGAAGAGATGAGTTACGACGAGATAGGGGAAGTGATGAAATGTTCGGCATCCTCGGTGGAGTCTCTCATCTTCCGAGCCAGGAAAAAACTGCTGGAATTGACGGAGAAATAAGGGAAAATCGGCGCGGGATTTGTCTCTTTTCGCGGTATACCTGTATAGAGGGAAGGTCCATGAAGTGCGGCATCTACCAAAAAGAAATCTCCCTATTCCTTGACGGCGTCCTTGACGAACCCGTTTTGGATGCCTTGAGGGCGCATCTGGACGCTTGCCCGGAATGCCGAAGGGTTTACGAGGGGATGAGCGCCGTCAACGAGACGCTCCGGTCGGGTCCTATCCCGTGCCCCCACGGCAGCTTGGCGGATAGAGTCAAGGAGCGGATCGCTGCGCGCGGTCAATTCCACGTGGGCGGTCGATCCATACCGTTATGGGGGAGTGTTCCCTTGGTGGCGTTTCTGGTTCTGGCGGCTCTGGGCATAGGTAATCTTGCCGGCCAATCCCTCACCGGGCTCGTGGCATTTGAGAGACCCGAATCCCGATTGGAGCTCCTTGTGGCAGACAACGAGAACTCCTTTGCCGATGTCATGCTCGATATGCGCGGCGGGGAGGGGGTCCGATGAAAAGAATCCTTTTCACCGGCATTTTAGTTTTTTCCCTCGCACTGAATGTCGCCGTGGGCGTAACAGTGGGATGGCACATCTGGCGGCAGCGCGCCGTTGCCGCGGTTTCGACGGTCACCGGGCCGGCGCTCACCCAGCAGGACGTCCGGCAGATCGGCGACATGATGCCTCAACAGAGACGCCAATGGATGATGCAGGCACGACAACAGGTCCTGGACAAGAAATCTCAGGTCCTCGATCAGATCGCCCGCAACCCGGGAGACCTCAAAGCGGCGGAGCCGACAATCCGAGAGCTGCTGGATCTCAGGAATAACATGGAGAGGCAGGCGCTCACCAGAATCAGCCTCATCATGGGGAGCCTTCCGGAAGAGAAGCGCGCTGCCTTCTTAGAATTCCTTAAGACTCGAGCCTGCGGCGGCGGAGGAATGGGCTGGGATCGAGGCAGAAATCGAGGCTGCGGCCGAGGAGGACCACGACCTTGCCCGGTGGAGAACTAGGAAAGTCCCTGGTGAGACCGGAACCGGAATTACATCACTCCAAGCTCCATCAGCCGGATGGAAGACTACACCCTGTCAAGAGAGCGACAAGACGATGTCGATTTCGCATTTTCCGCAGGTGTGAAACAGACAGCCATCCAGTGGCTGCGACACCGTGTAACGCACACCCAGATTCTCGAGCCAACAGAAGACCCTGTACAGTACTCCGCATTCGTAGCGATCGATAACGCCCATCCTTTTCAAGCCCCTATAAGCAAAACATCCTTGATTCTCCACCTGCCACCGAATCACGTTCTGCTCGGGGAAACTGAACGTTCCTCCCATGAAATCGCCGACACCCAGAGCAAACATCCCATTGGCAAGGTCTTTCATTTTCTCGAAGCTATCGATAGGCTCCTTCTCGAGCCCCCAGATCTTCATAACTCGCTTGAGCTCAATGTCCGAGAGAGACTTGATTGCGGCCTTGTTAAGACGGTTCGTCTTCTCTATGCCGAGCTCCCGGAAACAATGCAGAAACCACGCCCCATCATGGGTCATCCAGTTCTTGAGAACGAGCTCTTTGAATTCAAGAATCGGAATCTCGTTCAGTGTCTTCATAAATCACTCTCCTATCACCTTGACCAGTACCCTCTTGCGACGGCCTCCGTCGAATTCGCCGTAGAAAATCTGTTCCCACGGGCCGAAATCCAACTTTCCTCCCGTGATGGCCACAACCACCTCTCTACCCATTATCTGACGCTTGAGATGCGCGTCGCCGTTGTCTTCACCGGTACGGTTGTGGAGGTATTGGCTTACGGGCGCGTGGGGAGCCAGCCGCTCCAGCCATTTTTCGTAATCCTGATGGAGGCCGGATTCGTCGTCGTTGATGAAGACCGATGCGGTGATATGCATCGCGTTGACCAGAACGAGCCCTTCTTTGACACCGCTCTCATCCACCGCCTTCTGCACCTCGCGAGAGATGTTGACGAATTCCCTTCTCCCACGGATATTGAACCATAGCTCCTTCCGATGACTTTTCATGGTATCCTCCCTGTTGCAGGGGAAGCTCCCCCTGGTCGCGGACGAGCTATTATGGCACGCAACCTGAAGAGGACAAGACCAAATCGAGAATCGGTGCTTTTCCAAATTCACGGGAAAAGCAATCGAACAGGAGGATAACATGACTACGGCAGCCGATATCATGACGCGGGAAGTTATTACGGTTAAGCCCGACACTCCGTTGAGGGATCTGGCCAAGATCCTTGCCGGCAAGTCGATCAACGGCGTCCCTGTGGTTGACGACCGGGGCAAAGTACTCGGCGTCGTCTGCGAATCGGACCTGGTAAACCAGAACCGACCTCTGCATATACCTACGGTCTTCGTGATTCTCGACTCGGTGATCCCCTTGGAGAACCCCTGGCGATTGAACAAAGAATTCAAGCGGCTCACCGCCACCACCGTGGAGGACATCTACTCCAAGCCGGCCTTTTGCATCAAGCCCGAAACCGACTTGACGGAGGTAGCCAAGGTCATGTGGGAAAAGAAGTTCTATACGCTGCCCGTGGTTGAGGGGGGGCGGTTGGTCGGCGTGGTGGGGAAGGGGGACGTGATCAAATCTCTCGTGAAAGAAGATGAATAACAAATTATATTAATCTTATATCTGGAAAGGTTCAACAAAGTTCTAATGCATCGAGCGCTTTTTTCTCAAATCACTTTAAAAAAACTTGACAACCATTTGGTATCATGGTTTAAGCACTTTCACACAGCGGGAGGCGTAGCCCGCTGCCAAACATACCTTTTCCCCATGCGAAGCCCCGGTTCTCATCCTCCTTTCCGGGGCTTTCCTTTGTACGGAGTCCGACCCGGCCGTTTCGGCACCCGGCAGACCGCCCGATTTAAACCCAAAGATCCCAACATAATTCATGAGTTATCTCTCCTCAATCCGCCGGCCCATGGTCGGTCAGCACCGCGAAGGGAGGAAAGATGGACCGTCGCCTGCTGATGGAAATCCTGGAGGACGTGAAGCTAGGTAATCTGGCCCCGGAGAAGGCGGCGCTCCGGCTCCGCGACCTCCAAACCGAGGAGCTGGGGTACGCTTCTGTGGATCATCACCGGGCGGTGAGGCTCGGTTTTCCGGAGGTGATCTTCGGCCAGGGAAAGACTGCGGAGCAGATAATCGGTATCATGAAGAGCCTTCAGGCCCGCCAGGACGTGGTTCTGTGCACCCGGGTCGATCGGGAAAAGGCCGGGCGCGTGGTGGCCGAAATCCCCGGTCTGGATTACAATGCTACGGCAGGAACCCTCCTTTTCGTGAGAGACCGCGTGAGAATTCAGGGGCGGGGAGCTATTCTCGTTGTGTGCGCGGGAAGCTCCGATCTGCCTGTGGCCGAGGAGGCCAAAGTCACCGCGCGAGCACTGGGCAACGGGGTGGAGACCCTCTATGACGTGGGGGTAGCGGGCATCCATCGTCTGCTCGACCACCGGAAGAAATTGCGGTCCGCGGAGGTGATTGTGGTGGTCGCGGGAATGGAAGGGGCGCTGCCCAGCGTGGTGGGAGGTCTCGTGGACAGGCCGGTGATAGCCGTGCCCACGTCGGTGGGGTACGGCGCGGCATTCGGGGGAGTCGCAGCGCTCCTGGGCATGCTCAATTCATGCGCGCCGGGAGTGGTGGTGGTGAACATCGACAACGGCTTCGGTGCCGCGTACGCTGCGGCAATTATGAACCGGCGTCGCGATGAAGAGGAAGATGGCCGAGGGGAGTTGAAACGAGAATAACATGGCGTGGAGGGCCACGGTGCCGTGCCTCTTCGGCAATCGGCAGCACCGGTTCCGGAGAAACGAGGAAGCTCTCCCCATCGGGAAGAGTCAATCAACCGCCTGATGAACGAGAGCACATAATAATAATAAGTAAACCCCCGGCTCTGCCGGGGGACTCAAAGAGTTTGACATTTCCGGGAGTCTATCGGAGCCTCCTCCTTCTGAACCGCTCAAAGTTCAAGAAAAAGGAGACATCCGATGGACGAGTTTCAGAACTTA
>JBGSJS010000125.1:0-2239 GCA_041741735.1 Desulfomonilaceae bacterium
GTGAGACCTGATGATCTCCTTGATCTTCTTCCTCTGCTCATCGGTCACGTTCAGTTCAGACTTCAATACCATAAGACGCCCGATCTTGCCCACGATGAGGCGCTTCATGGGATGATCCGCCAAGGCGTCCCCCAGAAGGCCGGCATGGGCCTGAGCGGCCCAGATGACCCCGCCGGTTACCAATAACATGACCAATCCCGCCACAATGGCGATCGTAGCTTTGTTCTTCAACGTGTTCGTCCTCCTCAGAGAATTTTGGCGTCCGTCGTGTGACATGGCTCTGATCGATCAGCGGTGTTCACTTACCCAGTGGCGTCACGAATTGAATCGGTTACAGGCGACAGGGATTTTTTTGCCTCTTCGCTGTTTCGCGTGGGTAATCAATGCTATGATCGAACGTCCGCCCGGAGGATAGGGCCACGCTGGAGAGCGACCCGAGCGCCGTGGCGGGGCCTGTGGATGGGCAGGGCCCAATGTCCTGCCTTTCTCGCAACCGATCATCCGTTGGCCTCAAAGCGATAAACTACAGGGGGTCTGGGGGACTGGTCCCCCAGGGTCTCTCCAAGATTGAGCTTTCCGGCTATGAGGTACACAACAGTGATCAGGTTCCTTGTTGAGCGGTAGCCTCGAGCTTTTGCCTTGGCTGCCTGTATGAGGCTGTTGATGCCGACGGGGACTTCCTTTCGTCCTCTAAGTCACTTTGCTTCTATTTCATCATATCCCCTCAGAATAATAGAATAGATTTAAGGGTTTGAGGGTCTCTCCTTGAGGGGATAGACCTGATCAAAAGACAAAGGAGGTGCGGGCATATGAAGAAAATCTTGGCAAAGAGCCTGCTCGTCATCATCGAAGCCGGCATCGAGGTGCTGGCCGAGCGAATCGAGAAGATGCACTCCTCGTAAGACTGCTGGAGATAGTTCTTCTGGACGATGTTCGCTTATGGGAACCGATCCAGTACGGTGCCGAAGCGGTCCTTGACCTGGAGAATTTAGAGAGTTCGCGCCCTGCGGGAGTACATCTGACAGTGCCCTCAATGGTTGGTCTGCATGCGAAGAATACTGGGTCAAGCCGATCATCACACCGACCTCCAGGCCGATCTCTTTTGGACAGAATCGAATCTAGCTACTCCAGAATCTAAGGATGGGATGACCAGAACCGTAAATGTCTGATGTTATTGATACGCCCTGATCAGGTCCGCCGTTGCGAACACGATATCTGGGCCATCTATACGGCAAAAGCCCCGGAGACTGCGGGCACCGATGCGGGAAAAGAAAGCCGCAAATATAGGAGATGCGGCTGACTACGGGGCGGAGTGTGACAGACCACTTTATCCGAATGCCGGAATGTCCAGATGATCCCAGAGCATCCCCGAACGCTCTTCCAACAGCTCCAATGACCAGTTCTTGCGAAGAAACGGGATCACGTTGGCCTGCTTCGATACCTGCCTTTGCTCGTTCAGCGCCCGCCATACAGACTCAGCGCCTTGGATATGCGTTCCTTCCACGAGGGCCTTGGCCAGCAGTAGCGTCATGTCTTCTCCAGTGCACATGGACGCGAGACCATCATCGGTGAGCTTGCCTTCAATGGCCAGAGATGCGGAGAGCTTCTTACCTACCAGTTCAATGGCCCGCTCCTGCATCGTTCCTGCGTAGTGCAGGTAATGGATTCTCACGGGTCTGTCTTGCCCGATGCGCCACGATCTTCGGGACGCTTGTCTCAGTGTGAAGACCGAGTACCCGGTCTGATAGAAGATGATTGTGGGGAAATCCAAAAGGTCCAAGCCGGTCTGGACGAGCATGGGATTGCCGATTACTACCTGCACATCCTCATGCACCTTCTGCCGCAGCCATTCCTCACGTTGCTCCGGCTTTACTGATGATCTCAGTATGTCGGCAGAGATCCTGTGGCCGACGACAATTTCTCGAAGCCGAGCTGTCACATCCTTGGTGCTGGTATACGTGCAGTACACGAAGCACTTTCGTCCCTGGGAGATCTCGGCGCGGATGATGTTCAGAAGCTCCTTCTCTTTCGGGTAGAGACGATCCGTGGGCAACTGGGCAGGCTCTGCGATGACGTTTCCGTTGGCAGGATCAACTATAGCCCATCTTCTACAGTTGTTGGCGTTTT
This sequence comes from Desulfomonilaceae bacterium, assembly GCA_041741735.1. Taxonomy (GTDB): domain Bacteria; phylum Desulfobacterota; class Desulfomonilia; order Desulfomonilales; family Desulfomonilaceae; genus JBGSJS01. Next base: position 2,128 of record JBGSJS010000125.1, read on the forward strand.
TCGGGGTCCGGAAGGAGTTAAGTTGTTGAAATAAGGAAGTGAGGTTTCTTTCAGAGTTCAAAACATGGTGCCACGTATGCAGTAAATAGTGCTTGACATGAGCGCCATCATC
>JBGSJS010000126.1:0-75040 GCA_041741735.1 Desulfomonilaceae bacterium
CTTATGACCTTCCTTCACTTTTCGTTTCTTGAGATTTCCTAGTATTTTCATGGGGTCCACCGCAAGCTTCTTTGGAGCAGACACTAGTCTCTGGATTTCGGCATCACTCACAACCTGATTCATAATCTACCCCATTCCGGGAAAAAAGTACAGATGATATTTCCGTTGGCATCACAGTATCTTACGGCACGACACCGAGGAATACGGGAACTGTTCTGCCATTTTTGAGACTATCTTCCTATTGGGAGGTTGCGCATTCACAGTACTCGATTTTCCTGATAGTATCAATATTTATAAGTCCATACCTAGGCTGCCAGTCCTCAAAAAAAAGAGAGACGGGGGGGGAGTTTTGTTCTTGACAATGCCAGACCGCTCAAGCAGAATGGTCAGTATGAACAGATTGCCAATACAGAAGAGAGCCCAAGTAATCGGCTGCCTCGTCGAGGGGAACAGCATCCGCTCGACGGTACGGATGACCGGAGTTGCCAAGAACACGGTAACCAAACTGCTCGTGGACTTGGGAAAAGCCTGTTCCGAGTACCAGGACAAGGTTATGCGCAACCTGCCATGCAAGCGCTTGCAATGCGATGAGATTTGGGCTTTCTGCTACGCCAAGGACAAGAATGTCCCCGAAGACAAAAAGGGTCAATTTGGATATGGGGACGTTTGGACCTGGACGGCGATCTGCGCTGACACGAAGCTGGTGCCGAGCTTCATGATTGGAGATCGGAGTGGGGGGACTGCAAGGCTCTTCATTGACGACCTCGCAAGCCGATTGGCGAACAAGGTCCAGCTCACCACCGATGGACACAAGGCGTACCTGGAGGCTGTAGAGGGGGCGTTCGGCTGTGAAATAGACTACGCTATGCTAATCAAACTATACGGTGTCGAGCCCGAGGGTGACAAGCGTTACAGCCCGTCGAAGTGCACCGGCACGCGAACGGAGGTTATTACCGGGACCCCCGACAAAGGAAAGATCTCCACCAGCTACGTCGAGCGGCAGAACCTCACGATGCGAATGGGAATGCGGAGATTTACCCGCTTAACGAACGCTTTCTCGAAGAAGGCCGAGAACCTGGCCGCTGCCGTGGCTCTGCACTTCATGTATTACAACTTTGGGAGGATTCATCGGACTCTGAGAGTCACTCCGGCCATGGAAGCGGGGATCACAGATCACGTGTGGACTCTGGAAGAGATCGCTGAATTAGTGGATTGAGAGGAGCAACGAAAGTCGTAACCTTCGTTGCTCGCGTTCTGATCTATGAGGATTTAATGAGGGTTTCAGGAGCAAAATAACCTTCTTGAAGCTTCTTCGTTTCGTCAAACCAGGAACACATGAGTTTTTTTCCTTGAACAGTACCTGTGCCACCTAAGCTCTGGACAGTCATTGATGGCCCCCCAGTTTTTAGTTCGACAACATCCCCGACCTTGAATTCGTTCATATTTCCTCCCCGAGCAAGATGCGTAGATTACACCCCGAGAACATGATTTCACTGGGTAACCAATCAGTCAAGGCTAAAATTTCAAACTGACCCACTACCGGGTCACGTCTATGCTTGACTCATTGGAAACGTCGCGCGATCGTCTCCACTTTCTTCCTCAGACACCCGTGGTTCGCCAACCTTTTGCTCATGAGACGAAGCAAGCTCCTCACGCCAGGGTAATGTCCCGCCCGAACTGCCGTGACACGTAGCGACTCTCTCGCCATGCAGCGTATGAGTCAAGAGCAGACTCGACCCTTTTCTCTTTTCTTTCGACCCCTTTTCTTTTCCCTTTTCAAGAGTAGACCTGACCCCTTTCCCCAACCGGCTAGGAATCCATTATTGTCAAAGGAGCCGCCGACATGTTTCGCTTGAGGACCCTCGTCACAACGACACGAATGCAACCAAGCTCCTGGCAACCCAAACCTCAGATTCTTGTCGCAACGACTCAGGAGTGCCAGCGGTCAGCAGACAAAACTCGCAGCCGCATGACAGAGTCCAGTCTCCTGGTCGCAAGAGTTCGCAATGTTTCATGGGCCCTGAATCATCAGCGTCAATGACGTTCACACTCATGTATCGTCATTATCTCTCGATTCACTCTTGGACCGGCTATTCACCCATCCGGCGACGCCCATCGAAGTCAGCACAAACGCAATCATTCCTGAAACGACGATTATCAGGTTTTGAATGCGGCCGTTACCGGGCGGGGCGAGGAACATAACGCAGAAGCTCCATGAACAAAATCCCGCACTGAGCAACAAGATGATACGGGTAGGCCAAATCATTGAGTCCCTCCTTTTTCTTCGACAAACGGTAATGCGGAGCCGAAACGACAGGGTCGCCGGAAACGGCTCGATCTATCCATGCAAACGGTCCTGTTGTTGAACTCTGTGCACCTCGGATAGCTGAGCGCGGTGCCCTCCCGGAATGCCTTCGGTTGTTCCAAGATTCTGCTCCCTGTCTCCCTCATGGTTCTAGCGCTCCACTCTTCCTCCTTGAGAGCGATCCTCTTTGGCAGGTCCTGGCGCTGCTCCCGCTTTTGTTCTTCGTTGGCCACAGCGTATTCCTCCTTGAACGATTCTTGCAATAAAAGTATAGACTTGTCCCGCTCAGACCGACCAAGGCCGCGAGCGAGGTTGAGATCACGATCACACAGGGGGGCTCCGCGCCTGGAGCGACTCGACCTCATGATGGGACCCGGACTTTCCCCTCCACCCGATCCACGTGCCGACGCGCTCCAGGTTACCCCTTGAACGAACAATCCTCTGTATAAAAGGCTCTTACGCCGTTATGACCTCTCCCCTTGCTGCGAAATGAAAAAAAACCCCCATCTCTCCCTTTCCTTCCGTCCCCCAATCCCCCGACCGACCGGAAAAGGAAAAGACTCCATTCCCCCAGAAGCTTGGACACACCAACCCTCTGATGACCCCCACGCGCTCTGATTTGCGAATGGGATTGAAAATCGATTTGTTAGCAGGTGTGCCGCTCTCTCAGCAAGAGCCGCTTTGTTCAGCGCCGCCGCCCCCACGATCCGGGAGGTTCAGGAAGCCGCGGGCTATACGGACGTAGGGTAAACACCTGTCCGACAGCCTGTCAAGTAAGAAATTCGGTCCCGGATAACCGGTCATTTACGGGCGGAAGGCTGTCATTGCGAGGAGCGAGGCCACGAAGCAATCTCTCCTTTTGTCGGGTTATATCAATTAGATTGCTCGGTGGGGAAGCCTTGTGACGGAGGAGGTAGCTCATCTTCAAGGGTGCAGATCGGATGAAGCCTGATTCAAAGGGCAAGGGACCAATTGAATGTGCTGACAGCGAGAAGGAAATAGTGCGTTGGGCGTATCTTGCCGGGCGAATTGCCGCCGAACGCTCAATTCTTGAGGACGAGAAAGCACCGAAGCAACCGGATCAGGCTGAGGCACCAGCCCCGTCCGTTCCTGATCCGGTCGTCTTCCCGCCTGTCAACCCGGCTGTTGTGTTTGATTCGCTCAGGACTCATCGAAAGATCCGGGCAGGTGCAATGAACAGAAAAGACCATCCCCAAGGGCTCAAGAGGGAGCTGAATGCCGGCGGGGCTGCCGGTGCCGACGCATGACCCTGTATGGTTTGCCAATCAGCCGCGATAACCAACAATCAGACGTCGATCCTCCCATGGCATACACCTTGCGTGTCCTTTTTGTGCATGCACGCCGCAGAATTTCCCTCTGTCCGGTTTCGCCTCGGAGCTCACACGTTCCCGAATCATCGCTTCAAAACACCATAGGAGAGAACGAGCAACCGGATGCCCGGGACTCTAGAAGTCCAAAGGATCCGGTTGCTTGCTCCGGCGCTCTTCAATGCGCTCCACTATGGTTCCCCCAACCCCCTTGACGGTGTTCCCCACGGGATGCACCGGCAATCTGAATGAATGCGATGGGAATGGCTCGCTAATACCTGTAAGCGGCCTTCTTGAGGGGCTTGGACTTCTTGTGATGGGATTTCTTCTTCACATTGGTCTTGCTCGATGCGGTCTTCTTGCCGGCTTTCTTCTTCGAATACGAATATTTCTTGCTGTGTTTGCCGCCGGCCTTAGCATACTTCTTTGTGTGTCTGCTTTTGTGCTTGCCGTACTTCTTGCTCTTCGAGCTCTTGTGAGCCGATTTCAAGCTCGAATGCTTCTTTTTGGACGAGAGCTTGCCTGAGCTCGAACGAAATTTGTGCGCGGAATCAATGGCATTGGCAAGGCTGTTGCCCGAGCTGACGTCCGGGTTTTTGTACTTCTGAATCGGTTCACTTGCAGCGGCAGTCCCCGTAAACGGGGCGCCGTTCATGAACACACCTACGCAAATTGCCAACAAAGACACCAGTAGTAGGAATCTTCTCATGGCTGTTTCTCCTAAATGATGACGATTTACGTGAACATATCACATCAACTACCCTTTGTCACCTGGAAACGCTGGGGATCATGCGGTCGAGGGCCGGCATATTGTGATCCCTCGATGGTGTTCCACTACCGGTAGGATTTCCCGCGAAAGGCCGTTGAAGTTTCACGTAATTCTCACCGCGTTGCCCTCCATCCCGGAACCGGCATGACGCAGCGACGTGCCTGCTCGTGGAATTTCGGACACCTGCGATCGACCGACCTCACGCCACGTCCCGATCAGACCGATGACCTGGCAACATTCATACCAAAAAACTGCCCTGGACGGAGAGTGTTGGCCGTTTTATCGAGAAAATCTCCCTTGACATTTTTGAGTAATTACTTTAGTATAGGCGTGGATATAGTGGACATCATGGGTATTTCTATAAAATACCTGGAGTCCCACAGGAGGATGTGGATGAAAACAAGCCTGCCGGTACTAGTCACTGTGGCTCTCCTGATGTGTCTTCCCGCATCGTCGTTCTCGGGAGTCATCCAGGAAAAGGAGCATGATTATATCCCTCAGTTCCATAACATCATCTTTCTCTTCGACGTTTCGGATTCCATGGAGCAAGGGTATCCCCGGAACTTCGATTTCCCGAGAATGTTCGTAGCCACAAGGGCTCTGGCGTTCTTCAACAACATGATGCCCCATGTGCCGCGCTGGCAGTACGATCTGAACTCCGCGCTCATCACGTACGGCGACTGCAAGGTGCCCAAGATTCTCACTCCATTGGCACCCTGGAACCGGAACAAGTACCGGCAGTTTTACAACTGCATGAAATCCACCAAGGGTGGTCCGTTCAGAACGGCAGCCCTCCAGGACGCCCTTCAAGTTGCCGGACAACTGATCGGCACGGCCTGCGGCAGAACCGCTATCGTCATCTTTAGCGACGGCGGCAATGAGGGTGTGTGCCCTCAGAAGACGGCCGAGGCCCTCAAGAACGAGTACGGCGACAAGGTCCGCATATACGGGGTCTTCTTCGGTTCACGCGAAGTCGGCTGGAGAAATCTCTACGAAGTCTGCAAGCTGACCGGCGGGTACGCACGTGCCTGGGAGGACGTCCGGGCGAAAAGCACCATGAAGGACTTCGCGTGGGATATCACTGTCCGAAAGGCGCAGTTCCCTTATCCCGAGATCTTCTTCAAAGCGGAAAGGTCGGATCTTCTGCCGTCGGAAGCCCTGAAATTGGAGAGCGTGGCAAATTTTCTCCACGCCATTCCTCAGTACGTGCTGAAGGTCGACGGACATACCAGCATCATGGGGGACACGTCGAAGAATTATAAACTCGCCATGGATCGTGCGATGAGCGTGAAGGATGCACTGGTAAAGATCTACCGGGTAGACCCGAACCGCATCGAGGTGCAGTCCTGGGGCGAAGAGCTGCCGCGTTACGACAACCAGAATCCTGATTTCCGGGCTCGGAATAACGAAGCCAACCTGTATCTGAAACTCGCCCTGCGAGGGTATCCGTACGACGAGAAGCGGCTTCACACCTTTGGAGTCAGAGCGGTCGGCGATATCTCCATTACCCAGGAGCGCGACAAGGACAAGGAATGGGCATGGCCCCAGAAGCCGGTATCGGAAGCCACCCTCCCCTTGAGAGACAATCGATAGATACTGACGACACGATAACCTTTCGGATGGGGCAGCGTGGGCTCACCACCCCCCATCCGATGACCGCGCCGAGCCTTCTTGCCCCAATCCCTATCATCAAAAGACGGTAGGAGCTCTCCCGCCTCAATCGCCTCTCAACGCCGCCTTTCATTGCCGCCGCGGTATGGCGGCCTACAACTGCTCACGAATGGCCGGGGTCAAAGACTCGATCCACGAGAGGGCGCGCTCGTGCATTCGCCGAATCAGCGGGGATGCCTGGGAATATCTCCCTGAATAGACGAAGAACTTCGCCGGTAATCTCTTCACCAGCCGATGTTGCGAAGCGGCAATGACATTGCGGTATCGGATCCATTCGAGGTGGTCCCGGAGCAATTCCCGGTGACGCTCGTTTCTCTTCACAATCCCCGCGTGGTCCGGACCTTCCACCTCTCTATAGGTGAACTGCTCGCGCTCGAAGAGCGGACCCTCCACCCGACGCATGTCCGCCATGCCGTAGCGTCCCGGATTTTCAAACATGAGGGATTGAGCTTCCAGCAAGAATCTCTGCGGCAGAAAGACCACCATGTCCGAATTGATGTACCGCTCCACGAGCCGGGTCAGGGCGGTCACATCCTCTTCGGACTCGTGAGGGGTGTTATAGATGAGGTGAATGTAGTTCTTGATTCCCTCGCGGATGCCCGCGTCGATGAGATCGTACATCCCATCGACCTCGAAGCGTTTTCCCAGCAGTCGTATCGTCGGCTGATGGGCCGACTCCACTCCCCAAAAGAGGGCGAAGCAACCCGCCTTCTTCACTTTTTTGAGCAGGTCCGCGTTGAAGCCGTTCACCTTGGCATAGGAATACCAACGAATTTCGGGAAACTCGGCGGCGAGCCGGTCACATAGCTCGGCGAGCCTTCGGGGGCTTCCGTTCACCGATGCGTCGGCAAACTGAAAGGTATTGGTTCCGTACTTCTCGGCAAGGGCTTTCACTTCCGAGACGATCTTGTCCACGGACTTCAGGTCGTACCGATCGACCAGCCTTCCAGTGCAGAAACTGCAACGCGACGGACAACCCTTGGAAATCCGATACGGGAGGAAGAGGGTCTCCTTGCCGTTCAACGGGTGATCGTACCGGTACGGGGTGAGATCCAGCCCTTCAAAGTCGGGCGGGCACTCCTCCTCTGCCGGAAACGACGCCTGCTGCGACTGAACCGGGCGATCCCCCTCCAGATAGACGAGCCCGGGAATATTCTCTCTCTCTATTCCTCCGTACCCCGCCTGCATCTGATGAAGCATGAGCAGGGGGATCTCTCCGCTTCCTTTGACCCAATAATCAGCAACACCGTAGGGAACAAACGCATCCACGGGCTTGATGGTGATGAACGGGCCGCCGAAGACGATAACCGTATCCGGGTTCTGACGTCTGATATGCCGGGCGAGGAGAAGACTCGCCCAAAACTGATGGTAGGCCACGATGGAAAAACCGTACAACCCCGCGCCCGTCGGTATACGCTCCCCGTACTTTCGGACGAACGCATCCAGTCCCCGGTGCGAGCCGGTCTCATGGAGAACCGAGAAATAATCCTCCTCGGAAAAGCTCCATGCCGGATCGTGGTAATTAATGTCCTCTTCGCTCCGAAAGAGGTACTCCATGAGGAAGTCAAACTGATGAACCGATATTCCCTGCTCTTTCAGGAACGTATAGAGGGCGGACATTCCGTACGGCATGAACTTGGTTTGCAGGTACCGCTTACTGATTGCCGGAGGATGGATGAGAACCACGGAACGATCTTTACTTTCTCCGCGTTCGATGGCTCCCGTTCTGATTGAATCGTTCATTGCACCGCTTGCGAAATTGAGACTTTTCTTAAGGTGATGGACTATTTAGTGTTCCGTTTCCTAAATACTGTCACGTATTGCGGATTCCCGGCTTTGACCGACCGGATCGGTCGTCCCCACAATACCCCCCTCCGATCCTCCCGTTGACGGGGGGAAGCTCTCCCTCCCCGCCAACGGGGAGGGTCGGGGAGGGGTCTTCTGATTCGTAACCGTACTTGTGAAATCGACTACTTAGGCCTCCCCACGGGGAGGCGTTTCAGGCACCTCAGGTACTTCCCGACTCGGTGCCGCAGGAGCACCCGGAGGCCTGACCGGCCGCTTCCTTTGGCTCTTTCGGACGGACTAACACTCCCAATGCTCCGGTCGCTTTCTTCCAGAGCTGCCGTCCGATGAGCACGGCCAGGAGGATGGCAGCCGCAAGCTCCAACCACCACGGGAAGAGTTCTGCTGCCGCAGTTCCGACCGTCGCCTGGGCGGACAGCCCCAGCGCCCCATAGACGGCGTCGGTTGCGTACGCGGCCCCGAGCGTGCACAGGACAATTGCTCCCAGGTAGATGCCCAGGGTTCTCTTACCCAATGTCCCGGCCACCACGGTGATGGTTGCCATGTTGGTAGCCGGTCCGGCCATGAGCAAAACCAGAGCCGCACCCGGACTCATCCCCTTCGCCACCAGCGCGGCGGCCACGGGAGTGGACATGGATGCACACACATACATGGGGAGGCTCACAACCAGCATTCCCAGATATCCCACGATCCCGGCTCCAAACGAGCTGCTGATGAACGAGTCGGGAACGAGGGCTGCTATCACACCTGCCAAAACGAGCCCCAAAAGAAACCACACGGCCAGATCCGCCATCAGGTCGTTAAAGGCAAAGCGCATACCTGCCTGCAACTTCTCGGCAAACGTGTGATGGCGAGCGTGCTCATCCGGGTCGCAATCCGAGCCGTCGCAGCATCCGTCAATGGGACAGGTGAGGTCCGGTTTTGTCGTGAGGCCCTCCTCATAGGAGCCTGAAGTCAGATTCTGAGCAATGCCCGCAGCCAATCCCGTGAAAAGAGCCACAATCGGCCTGATGACGGTCATGATCGGATCGAGCATCGAATAGGTCAGGGCAATGGAATCCACACCACTCTCCGGGGTGGAGATCAGAAACGCCAGGCAGGCTCCCTTGTTGGCGCCCTGTTTTCTGAAGCCTGCAACTGCAGGCACCACGCCGCACGATCAGAGCGGGACAGGGACGCCGAGCAACGATGCGTACACCACCGATCTGAACCGGCCCCTGGTGAAGTACCGAGCCACCGACTCAGGTCGAAGGAATGCCCGCAACGCTCCCGCAACAAGAAACCCCAGAAGGACGTACAGAGCGGCTTCCCGAAAAAGCTGCCACGAAGATGCGGCAATCCCGTATAATGTCTCCATGGGCTGCACCATAGCAAATTAATGATCGGTCGTCAGCCCTTGAGGCCCCGAAGAGCGATCGACCGGACGACACGCTTGTCTTAACGGAAACAATGCGCATCGTTGGAGACGAAGCCAAATAGTCTCCGCGTGCATGCCATGAGCCGCGGAGACGGAACGTTTGAGGAGGAGGCATACTGATGTCGGTAGTGAAGATTATAGAACTGGTGGGGGAATCGCCGGAAGGTTGGGAAGACGCCATGAAACAGGTTATCGAAGAAGCGAGGAAGACGCTGCGGGGGATCACGCGTATCGGTGTGGTGGAGCAAGACGTACGCATGATCAACGACAGGATAGACGTCTGGCGCGTCCGTGCCCAGGTCTCGTTTCGCGTGGAAAGGCCCTGAAGCTCCGTGCTGCCGCAAAAACAGACATGGCTGCTTGCTCGACGTTAGAGCAGGAGAATGTCGCTGCCGGGAGCGGCACAACGAAGCGATAGCGACGAGAAAAAATAAGCGACACGCTTCATGAAGTTGACGGAGGAGGGCTTGATGTCCGCTACCCGTACCGGCCGGCCGCAGGCTTGTCCGGATCCGGCTTCTGATGCCGACTCCGGCTCGTGGCCTTTTTCGTGAGTCGTCAATGTGCGGATGGACCTCTATGGATTTGAATTCACTTGGTAAATGGTTGGTTGTTGCGGGGCTGGTAGTCTCCTTGGCGGGCATGCTCGTGTGGCTGCTCGGCAAGCTTGGGGTGCCCTTCGGTAACTTGCCGGGGGACATCCACCTGGAGCGACGGGGGTTCTCGTTCAACTTTCCTGTGGTCACCTGCATCATTGTCAGCATCGTCCTGACCGAGATAGTGAATCTTCTGCTCTGGTTTTTCCGGAAATAGCTATTCCCTACCGATAATTTCTCACCGGAAGCCGTTCCATCCCATTAATGACGAGAAGAGAAACGGATGGTATCTGCTCACCGCAACACTGTTCAGAAGTACTTACCTTTGATGGACAATCAAGTCCTATCGGAAATACCCATTTGACATATTTAATAAATGTATGCTACGTATATCCGATGACGATTCGTCCGGGAAGCGGTTCCACGCCGACGGGCGAATGAATCGAAGGGAGGTACGTACCGGATTATGAAAAGAGTTGTTGCGCTCGGCCTGATGTCACTCTTGCTCGTGCTCGGCGTGCTCGTGGGCAGCCCGGCCGCGAAGTCCGATTGTCCGGAAAAAGACAAGGAAACTCTGGCCCTCAACTTTGCCAATGAGATGATCGCAGGGGCCTACAAAGCGGTCGGCACGGCGGAGCTCAAGAAATGGATGGATGCGAAGAAGCCCATGCTCATTGTGGACACCATGCCCTTTGAGGCGAGCTACAAGAAACAGCACATACCCGGCGCGCTTTGTATGGAGTTTCCCATTCCTGAAATGACGTCAATGGACGACAAGAAAAAGGCGGAATTCCTCAAACTCCTGGGACCGGACAAAGAACGGCTCCTGGTGTTCTACTGCGGTTTCACCGAGTGCACCCGAAGCCATAACGGTGCCATGTGGGCGGTGAAGCTGGGGTACAAGAATGTGTATCGGTGTCCGGGCGGTATCTCGGGATGGGCCGCTGCCGGATATCCCGTAGAGAAGGTGAAGTAGGAGTAGCTTGTGGAAGCTCCGTGCGGTCGGTCCAGGGCCGACCAGACTATAGATATGGTGGGCGCCCGGGCGGAGAATCTTTTCCGCTCCGGGCAGTTGGTATGCTCCGAGGCGGTCCTTTCCGTGCTTAACGAGAGTTTGCGCGGGGGACTTCCTCCCGAGCATGCAGTGAGCTTGGCATCGGGCTTTCCCGAAGGGCTTGGAGGGAGCGGCTGTCTGTGCGGTGCCCTAGGCGGTGGAGTTATGGCTCTGGGGCTGTTTCTCGGCCGGAGACGGCCCGGAGGCCGGGACAGGCGGGGACTGCAGGCCGCGACCAAGAAGCTTCACGATCGGTTTAAGGGAGAGTTACATTCGACTTGTTGTCGGGTGCTCACCAAGAAGGTCAAGGATGACGACAACGCTCACTTCGACCAATGCGCGAGGATCACCGGGATCGGAGCCCGACTGGCGGCTGAAATAATTCTGGATCTGCGACCGGACTTGATCGAAGAGGTGGACGAAGAATACTTGTCCAAGCGAGAGTCGAGGATCGTTGCCGGAATCGGTCGCATCGTCAATCTGTTCCGTCCCTGATCTCCTCAGCTAAATCAAAAGAAAGCAAGGGATCTCGCAGATCAGCCGCCTGCTTCGGAAGTTATCTTTGCCTGCGCCATTCCGGCTAAAGCCGGAATCCAGGCTGCTAATACCGGACCCCGGCTTTCGCTCGGGGTGACGGTGCGTGGTGCCGGGCCTGCGAGACAGTCTCAAGAGATCTCCAGGCTGAGCCATAAGACGCTGGCCACGTGCAGCGCACGTGGGATTCTTTGTTGAACTAAAACTGGTAACAATAAAATCAGTAGTACAAAAAACAGGCCCAAGCTAAAGCAGGCCTTCGGAGCTCCCGGGAGGGAGATCCTTCTCCCATCCCAGGCCTTCTCACAAATCACTTTCCCATCTTTTCAGCCACGCTCCATTGAACGAGCGAGATTGATCGATCCCCTCTTAACTGCTCTGGGCCACGTGGAGAGCAACTCCTTCGCCGTTAACTCCCAGAATCTCGTCAATTTGGTCCCGATCCGCTTCCATGACGTAGGGAATGCCGGACACTTCGGCAGCTTCTCGTGACAGGGCAACAAGATCGTCCCGATCGATGTACTGAAGAGCGAATTTCCGGGCGCCCGCCATAAGCTGTTGCAGACCCTGACGGAGGCGATCCACGTACGAGTAGAGACCGATGGCTCCTGCCGGTAGATTTCTGAAATCCTTGCCGAAGCGCTCTCTCAACTGGGCGCCCACTGCGAAGAGGTTCAAATAGCCTTCCTCCAGATCTTTACCTTCCAAGGCCATCTGGTCGGCAGTTTTCTTGCCGTTGGTCTTCCCCACCATGGCTGCCGTCATGAGCGCCCTACCGAGACAGATTGCCTTGACGTACGGCGCTCCCAGAGCGAGGGCTTTGAAGATGTGATCTTCCAGGGAGAGTCCGCCTGCGATGGCTATGGGAGGTATGTAAGCGCCTTGCGCCCGCAGTCTCTCGCACATCTGATAGGCAAGGCACTCCAGATGTACCGTGGGGATGCCCCATTCGTTCATCATTCTCCACGGGCTCATGCCGGTACCGCCGCCGGCCCCGTCGATGGTGAGGAGGTCGATTTTGGCGTTGGATGAGAACTTGATAGCTCTTGCCAGATCGGCAGGCCTATAGGCGCCGGTCTTGAGGGTCACGTACTTGGCGCCCAGGCTGCGGAGGCGCTCCACCTCTTTGTAGAATCCCTCTTCGGTGACCATGCCGAGGCGGGAGTGACGCTCGAATTCGCTGATGCCGCCTGCCTCGAACGCCTTTCGGGCCGCGTCGGTTCTCGGGTCGGGTAACACGATGTAATCCCGCTCTTTGAGCTGCATAGCCCGTTCCAAGGTGGTAAGCTGCACTTCCCCGCCGATGTCCTTCGCCCCCTGGCCCCATTTGAGCTCGAAGATCTCTACTCCAAGCTTTTCGATGACGTACTCGGGGACGCCCAACTTGGTGTCTTCCACGTTGGCCTGCACGATCACTCCGCCCTTGCCCTCATACCACCGTCGGTAGGCATTGATGCGGCGCTCCATTTCCGGGGATTTCACGATACGGCCGTTCTTGATTTCCGCGTCTTTGTCCATGCCGCAGATGTTCTCGCCGGCTACTACCATGATGCCTGATATAGCAGCCCCTACGGCGATGTCTTCCCAATTGATTCTGGCGATATATGTCGATCCCACAGCTCCGGTAAATACCGGGAAATCCATTTTGATACCGCCGTCGGCCGCTACCGCCGAGCTCGTATTCACCGCGGGAAACGTTGCCACGTCCGGGTCGGCGGCTATGCCCACCGCGCCCACACAGGTCCCCTGAATGTTGAAGTGTGAGAAGTCCAGGGGATAGTCCTTGTCCGCTCCCGCCGTAATCTTACCATACGGCTGAGGGTATATGGTTTCACGGCCCCTGATGGCAGATCTCCCGATCTCGCACGGTCCCGGACATCCGTCCAGACAGGTGACACAGATGCCGGAAATTGGGGCGGGCTCCACCCTGGTCTTGGTCTTTGTGGCCGAGCTTCGGTTGGGTTTGCTGAACGACATGGGCCTCCTCCGATCTCTTCTTTTTGGCATTCGGGACTTTGGATTGGAAGCCGCCATGATTGTTTTGATGCGACCTGAGGCGGCTTGTGGTTAGTATAACTAAGAAAAGAAGATAATAGATTAGCAGAAGCGTGTGAGCTGTCAAGCAAATTAACAGTTTCACATCTTCTTCTCCTCAGTCTCCGGCGGCCATGCTCCCAAGATCCTACGAAAAAGCCTCCTAACGCTCCCAATCCCCCCTGACTCTCAAGCTTGCCCAAGCCTGGTATCAATACCGGCTGTCGGGGCCTCATATGTTTCGTTTCTCACCAGAACGGCCTGATAGTCGTGCGGGTCGTCAAGTACAGCAATTCGTGGAAACGGTGCCGGAAGGCAATGGATTCCAAAATAGCCCGGATTGTCCCAAGTCGTCACCCCGAGCGATGGCCGGAGTCCAGGGTGTTCGGAAGAGCCTGGATTCGTGCCTCCGCACGAATGACGGGGGAGCTCTTGATCATGAACGGGTATTTTGGCTACGCCGCAACCGGCCAAACAAGTGACCCAGCTTATGAAATCGAGTAGGAACCGCACACCGGTGCGTAACGTTCAGCGTTGACGCGTGGTCCCGGTTCTGAGACTATCGGGTTCGACTTTCCCCGAAAAGCTGTCGTTTCCGGCAACAGCTCAACGGCGCAACCGTAGAGGGCCTTTCCGCCGCGGGACGAAAGGGAGAGTACGCCGTTTCAACCAAGGAGATCTCCGATGGAAGATGTGTACAAGAGGCTGGCGGGCAAATTGCATGAGCTTCCCAATGGATTCCCTCCGACGGAAAGCGGAGTTGAGCTGAGGATACTCCGAAAAATTTTCAGTCCCGAAGAGGCGGAAATGGCCCTCAACATCCGTCCCCTGCCGGAAACCGCTGAGGCGATAGCTGCACGTCTCGGCAAGCCTCTGGACGAGATGCAGGCCATCCTGGACAACATGGTCATCAAGGGCCAGATCGGGTCGGCCAAAATGAATGGCGAGCAAGTCTACATGCTTGCACCGTTCGTCGTGGGCATCTTCGAGCTCCAATTGGAGCGCCTGGACAAGGAGCTTGCCGACCTCGTGGAGGAGTATGCGCCTACGCTGATGGGGACGCTGGGGAAGTTCGGACCCTCCCTGATGCGGGTGGTTCCCGTTAACGCCCGGATAGACGCTCAGCATCAGGTGCATCGGTACGAAGATATTCGCCTGCTCCTGGAGGGAGCCAAATCCTTTCAGGTCCAGGAGTGCATCTGCCGGAAGGAACAAGCCATACAGGGGAACCCGTGCAAGCATTCCGTTGAGGTTTGTCTCGGATTCTCCAACAGTGAAGGGGCCTTCGACAAGTACCCACGCGGCAGGAGCATCTCCAAGGATGAGGCGCTTGCGATCATGGCTAAATCCGAGGAAGAAGGGCTTGTCCACAGCACGTACAACGTGAAGTCAGGGAACATGTTCGTATGCAATTGCTGTTCGTGCTGTTGCGGCATCCTGCGCGGGATGAAAAGCTTTAATGCGCCGTTCCTGCTGGCCAAGAGCGACTACTTCGCCTTCATCGACGAGGACGAATGTGTTGCATGCGGGCTCTGCGCGGACGAACGGTGCCCCATGGGGGCCATTGTCGAGGATGCCGGAGCGTACCGGGTTATCCCCGAGCGTTGCATCGGGTGTGGTGTCTGTACCCCGACCTGCCCCGCGGACGCCATCAGTCTGGTGCACAAGCCGGAAGCCGAGCGAGACGAGCCCCCGGCCAACATTGTTGACTGGTATTTCAAAAGGGCCGGAAGCCGAGGCATCAGCATCAAGATAGATTAAGGGGAGTCGGTCCTCTGCAGAGGACCGCCGATTTGCGTTTGGAGGAACAAGCATTTAGAATCTGGGGAGAAGCCTGTCGAGCCGTAATAACTCCTGGGAGGTGATGCGATGACCATGCGAAAGAGAGCTCTGCCCAGCGGTTGGTACCCGTCCACAGCCGAGGAGTGCGTCAGCGACATTAAAGGGTTTCTTGCCGGATTTACTCCTCCCGCCGGCACTTGGAGGGGAGGGGTTGTCCCTCACGCGGGGTGGTACTTTTCAGGTCGTGCCGCTGCCAAGGTCCTGTGCACACTGGCTGCGGGACCCAAGCCCGATCGGGTTGTCCTGTACGGAGGCCACCTGCGTGGTACCTCCAACCCCATAGCATATACCGAGGAGTCGTGGGAGACGCCGCTCGGGCCTTTGACGTTGGACTCGGCCTTTGCCCGGGATCTCGTCTCGGCGGGTGAGGCTGAGGCTGCGGCAAGCTCGTACGCCGACAACACGGTGGAAGTGGAGCTCCCCATGGTCGCTCATTTCTTTCCGGGAGCTCCCGTCATAGCGGTTCATGCGCCGGCCTCGGATCGGGCCGTCCATCTGGGGAGCGTGGTGGCGGGCATTTTGGAGAGCCAAAAGTTGAGCGCCGTGTACCTTGGATCTGCCGACCTTACCCATTACGGCCCCAATTACGGATTCAGCCCCCACGGGTCCGGACCAAAAGCCGTTGAGTGGGTGAAGCAAGACAACGACCGGGTCCTCATTGACAAAGCTCTGGTCATGGATGCGAACGGCCTGCTGGAGGAGGCTCGGGTGAGGCAGAACACCTGTTCCGCCGGTCCCATCGCCGCCGTGGTTGCAGCCGTCTCCCGGGCCGGAGTCACCGAGGGGAGGCTCCTGGATTACTACACGAGTTATGACGTGATGGCCGACTCCAGCTTCGTAGGGTACGCGGCTATCGTGTACTAAAGCGGTGTCTTCATGCAGTCCCCGGTAAGTGGGTTGCATTCTTGTTGCTCATAGGAGGTCCCATCGTTCATGGAGACGGCCGCGGAGAGGAATACCGAGAGAAGACGGAAACACTGGGACGAAGTTGCCCGAACCTTCGCCAATAAAGGAATGGGGGGGTTGTATCATGAGAGGCTGAACGAGATCTATCGCTTCCTCGTTCCCTCCCGGCAGAGGGTTCTTGAGATCGGGTGCTCGGAGGGGGATCTCCTGGCTGCCGTCAACCCGAAGCACGGAATGGGGATCGATTTCTCTCCGGAGATGATTGCTCGGGCAAAGGACCGGCATCCCGAGCTCAATATGGTATGCGCGGACGCCCACACGTTTCAATCGGATGAAGCCTTTGACGTGATCATCATGTCCGACCTGGTCAACGATCTCTGGGACGTCCAGGCGGTTTTTGACAATCTCAAGCCTCTATGCGGTCCCGATACGCGGCTCATCATAAACACCTACAGTCATCTCTGGCAGTTGCCCCTGGAGGCTACCCGCAAGCTGGGTCTGGCCAGACCGAACCTTCCTCAAAACTGGTTGACGGTTGAGGACCTTGTGAATCTTCTCGGGCTGTCAGACTTTGAGACCGTGCGGTGCTGGAGCGAGATCCTGCTGCCTCTCCGGGTCCCCGGACTCTCCACGGTGTGCAACAGGTATCTCGTGAAGTTCTGGCCGTTCAGACTGGGGGCGCTCACTAATTTCCTCATTGCCCGCCCGCGTCCTAACGGGGGGAAAGACGCGGGGAGCCCGACCGTTTCGGTGGTGGTAGCTGCCCGCAACGAAGCCGGCAATGTGCCCGAGATCTTCAAGCGAGTCCCGGAAATGGGTGGCGGCACCGAGCTGGTCTTCGTTGAGGGGCACTCCCGGGATGGAACTTATGAGGCTATAGCGGATGCGATCGCGAAGAATCCCCATCGCCGGTGCAAGCTCTTCCGGCAGGACGGGGAGGGTAAGGGGAATGCGGTCCGTTTGGGATTTGCCGAAGCCGAAGGCAATATCCTGATGATCCTGGACGCGGATTTGACGGTTCCACCGGAAGATCTCCCGCGATTCTACGAGGCTCTGGTTTCAGGGAAGGGAGAGCTCATCAACGGCGTGCGCCTTGTCTATCCCATGCACGAGAAGGCGATGCGGTTTCTCAATCTGGTGGGGAACAAGTTTTTCAGCCTGGCCTTCTCCTGGCTCCTCGGCCAATCGATCAAGGATACCCTGTGCGGGACGAAAGTACTCCTCAAGAAGGATTACCTGAAGATCGCGGCCAACCGTTCGTATTTCGGCGATTTCGATCCCTTCGGGGACTTTGACGTGATATTCGGAGCGGCAAAGCTCAACTTGAAGATCGTTGACCTGCCGATACGGTACAGGGAAAGAACGTACGGCTCGACCAACATTCAACGATGGCGACACGGATTACTCCTGCTGAGAATGGTTCTCTTCGCACTCAAGAAGATCAAATTCACCTGAGACGGGGAAAGCTGTACCGGACATGCTGAAAAAGTGGCTGGAGCATCCGTACACTCATGGACTGCCGTTGGACGGCCCCGCCACCACCCTTGCCCGCAGGAGAATAATCCGGGAAAAGGCCTTTCTCAACAAAATCTACACAGAGTGGTACATGCTCATCGTGGGCGCCTTGCCCACCACGGGCCGGCCTGTCCTGGAATTGGGCTCAGGCGCTGGGTTCCTGCACGAAATTATACCCGGACTCATTACCTCGGAGATCATCCCCATCTCTCAAATCTCCTTGGTGCTCGACGCGATGGCTCTACCTTTCAGGGACGGGTCGCTCGGGTCAGTGGTGATGGTGGACGTTCTGCATCACGTCCCCCAGCCGAGATTGTTCTTTGCAGAAGCTGATCGTTGCCTCGTTCCTGACGGAAAGATCGTCATGGTGGAACCGTGGGTGACCCCCTGGTCGCGCGTGGTCTATACCAAATTGCATCACGAACCCTTCGATGCTGAGGCCGAGGATTGGGAATTTCCTCCCGGCCGACCGTTATCCGCAGCCAACGGGGCCTTGCCGTGGATCGTGTTTCAAAGAGACAGGGAGATCTTTACGAGAGAGTTCCCCGAGCTGGTGATCGAGAGCATTGCCCCCATCATGCCTTTGAGCTACCTGCTGTCCGGGGGGGTATCCATGCGGTCCATTATGCCGGGAGCCCTGTACGGGCCGTGGAGGGCGGTGGAGCGCCTCATGGAGCGCCTGTGCTCCAACTCGGCAATGTTTGCGGCGATCGTTTTGTCCAAGAAGAGATGATTGCCCGCGCGAGGCCGTTGCCATGCTTTGCCGGTGAGAAAGCATAGCATGCGGGGAAGGGTATAGAGTTCCTGATTCAAGGATGCGGGGAGACGATTCAGACGGCATGTCTCTCCAGAGAGGGCGGGTATTGCGGTTCACAGCTTAAGTATTCCTTTTCGGAAATACTGTGCCGTATTCTGCGGCAACCTCTTCGGTCACCTGCGTCGGCTGCTCTACGGGTGACATCCCGGCCGGGACGCAGCAACCGCGCCCTGAAGGGGCGCACTCTGAATAGCCGTAGGTTTCAACCTACGGGGCACAAAGCCTACGATTCTAACGAAAACCGCCGTGGAGGGATGGTCTGGCATGCCGCTTCCCGAACCACCGCCGGTGGACCCCTTGAGAGTCCAAACTCGTTTGTTGATGCTCGTTTCCGTCGGTTGAAGAAACTGTCTCAGAACTCTGCCATGCGGGAATTCCTGTGTAGGGGCGCTTCGAGAAGCGCCGTGATCTCGGTCGGTTCACGAACCGCCCCCACAGACGATAGGGCCGAACGCGGGTTTTGAGACAGTTTCTGAAACCTACGGCTAGTGTTGGTCTGCCCTTTCAGGGCAAGAGTTTCCCCGGCCACAAGACCGTTGTGTCGACGAGCCGATTGGGGGCACCTCCCGGCACATCAGATGCCGCCGGCACACGTGACCGGTAGAAATGGAATCCGCAACCGAACTTATGAAACCGAATACTACGGGGTATGCCGTTCGCATTATCGGTTCGATCGCTACAAAATCTCAGTATGAAGCGTACGTCTCTCTGGTCCCATCCCTCAAGTCTACCATGTAGAGCAGCCTGGCGGTCTTTGCCAATTCTTCCTTCAACTGAGGCAGCTTGTCTCGATTCACCTGGAAGACGCGGATGTAAAGGCAGCGATAACCGTCCGGCGCTTTGTCATAGGTGGTCAGGATGCTTACCAGTCGAGCCTTGAAGGTGCGGATGACGTCCGTGACCTCCTTGATGGAGCCCGGCCGATCCACCACCAGCAAGCCGAACTGGATGCCTTTGTTGATTATGCCGGCCGTGGACGTGAGCGCATTGAAGATATCGTTCTTGGTGATGATTCCCGCTATTTGATCTTCGGCATCGAGAACCGGGCACCCCGAGATATTGTGCTCTCTGAGCATTTGAGCCGCTTCCTCGATGGTGTGGTCAGGTCGGAGCGCTACCGGGTTGGGAGTCATGATCGCGCCCACCTGAACTCGTGCCAAGTGGTAGACGATGTCCTTGATGTCGAACAGGACCACATCCGACGGCGCCGACCGTTTGAGGTCTCGATCGGTAACGATGCCGATCAGCTTGCCGTTTTCCAGCACGGGCAGGATCCCGATCTTGTGCTCGTGCATCAGATTGACGGCCTTGTGCATACTGTCCGACACATCAACCGTTACTACCGGTGAATTCATCCAGTCGTTGACCAACATTTCTCCACCTCCCGATGTGGGCGGTTTGCCGGGGTTGTCTCCGTGTTTTTCGGACGCGTTGCGTTGCCGACTCCTGCCCGCAACGATGCAATTCACGTGCCGACAAGAACCGGGAATCGGGGCGAACAAGGACGCCCAGCGCTGATTCCTGCGTATTTGGCGAATAGCCCCAATCTTTCGTACCCGACATGCGGAGCCGCGTACTGTCAGGATTTCTGACAGGATGTAAAGACAGAATACCCGGAACAAGGGAATGTGCCTGCCTTTCATTCCCCCCTCTACGCGGTACGGCTCCGGTGAGGTGAGCAAACCTCAATAAGTGATGACGTGATTGCTGAATATGGTCACAGCCGGTCCACTAAAAGGACGCAGTGCCACGTCCGGTTAGTGCGAAACAAAAAAGTCTTGACAAGGAGTAGTATGGTAAGTAATGGTTACTCACTAAGCGCGGGAACCTCTCGCTGAACATGAGACCTTCGCCCACCCCGAAGAGCTACTTCCCGAACACCCCGCTGTGGGCGATACTCACTACCATCGCCGGATCCCCGGCCGGAGGCATGAGATTATGGCTGAAAAATTCGTTATTACGGGGGCAAAACGAACTCCTTTCGGAAAATATCTCGGTTCCCTCTCCGAGACGGAGCCAATAGACTTGGCCGCCCACGCCGGACGCGCGGCCCTTACGGCTCAGGGGAAGGACCTCTCTACGGAAATAGACCAGATCTTTGTCGGGAACTGCATCCCGGGGGCGGCAGAGACCGGATCGGTCACGGGACGACAGGCAGCCCTCAAACTTGGAATGGACAAATTCACCATCACCGTGGACACTGCCTGCTGTTCGCCTCTTACCGCACTGCGCCTGGCCGTCTGGGGTTTGCGTCTGGAGGAGATCTCTTCTGCCCTTGTGATGGGCGTGGAATCCATGAGCAGGGTCCCTCACATTTCCCGGCAGCTCCGGACGGGTGTGAGGATCGGAGAAGTCAAGCTCACGGACCAGATCTTTCCCATCTCCTATCCGGGATACAATTCCGTGGCCGTTGACGCCTCGGACGGTGCGGAAAAGCATAACGTTCCCAAACGCATGCTCGACACGTGGGCCATGGCCTCCCACACGAAATGGGCAAAAGCCAACGCCTCGGGAAAATTCGCGGACGAGATCGCTCCCATTGAGGTGCGAAAGGGGCGAGAAAAGCTTCTCTTTTCAGTGGACGAGCCTCCCCGACCTGACGGGAATCTCGCCGCCATCCAGCAGCTTCCGTCGGTTTTCGGAGCGAAGACCACGACTGCCGGTAACGCCCCGGGCCTCAACGACGGCGCCTCAGCAGTGGTGATCATGACGGAGAAGCGCGCAGCCGACTTGGGGCTGGAGCCCTTGGGCACGGTGGTGGACATGGCCGGAGAGACCGACATGCCCTTCGGGATCTCCTGGATACCGGCTCTCACCATCAAGAAAGTTCTCTCCAGAAACGATCTCACCATGGATGACATCAATCTGGTGGAGATAAACGAGGCATTTGCAGCCATGCCCCTGGTGAGCATGAAAATCCTCGCCGAGCACGACGAAGCCAAATGGCATGAATTGCTGAAACGGACCAACGTCAACGGCGGCGCCATCGCCCTGGGTCATCCCGTGGGCGCGTCCGGTCTGAGAATCATGATGACGATGATGTACGAGTTGCGCCGTCGCGGCGGGGGCAAAGGTGTCGCTGCTATTTGCGGAGGCTTGACTCAGGGCGAGGCGGTAATCGTGGAGGTGTAATCCCCATGCCTTGTCCAGGAGGGAATAGATGCGGGGACGGACTCTCGACGAGGTTCTCCCCGAGCTCGCGTGTGCTAAGGGAAACGGCCTGAGAAAGGGGAAACAATGTCTGAAGTGAAGTATATACCGGACCGAAATTCGAAAGTAGCCACCTTCGTTATCGATACCGCGGGGCCCGTCAACACCATCGGACGTCAATTCATCGCGGATTTGGAGAAGGCTACCGAAAGCGCCCGAGCAGACGGAGCGCGAGGGGTGATGATCGTCTCCCGGAAGAAAGGGAGCTTTCTCGACGGAGCCAATCTCAAAGAGATCATGGGAGACGGGGGCAGGGCAGGGGTTCGCCACCTGTTGCTGAGATACCAGGAGGCTCTTGCGGATCTGGCCCGCAGCCCCTTCCCCGTAGCGGCGCTATTGGACGGTCAGACGGCTCTCGGTGGAGGCTTTGAGCTCATTCTCTGGGCGTGTGACCAAGTCTTTGCAACGCCGAATGCAAAACTCGGCCTCCCCGAAGTGAACGTGGGGCTCTTCCCTGCGGGCGGCGGAACCCAGACCCTTCCTAAAGTGGTCGGATTCAAAGCAGCCGTGGATGGGGTTCTCAACGGCCGAGTGGCCTCTGCGTCCGATTACGCGGGCACAGCCCTGATGACCCTCTGTGAATCCGGGGAGTTGAGAAGCAGCGCAACCGCGTGGATCGAGGCCAATCAGGGTACGGTCAACCGGAATTGCGACCCGGATTTCAAGGAGCCTGACGCGCTTTCGGTAGAGGCGAAACAGAAGATTCTGGACAGTGCCGGGTTGCGGTACGGGATCTGCCCGAACCGTCCCTATTTGCTCGCTGCTCTCGACTCTTTCCAAGGCGGCTTGAAGCTGTCCTTCGAAGAAGCGGTCCGCAACGACGTGGAGCTCTTCGTCCCCCTCCTGGAGAATCCCAACTCCCGAAACAAGATCGATTTCTTCTTCCTTGTGACAAGTCTCGGCCCCAAATTGGCCAAAGTCGATGCCCGGCAATCGGTTCCGGCCAAGGCATTGGCGGTGATCGGCTCGGGCCTGATGGGACGGGGTATCGCACAGGTGGCGGCGGACAAAGGCATCAAGACCACCCTCATCGATGTGGACGAAAAAACGGCCAAAGCGGCCATGGAGACCATAGGGAGCACCCTTGACGACCTCGTATCCAAGGGCCGCTGGTCCAAAAGCCGGCGGGACAGGCTCATGGCCAATCTTGATTGGACCTCAGACTATGGTAAGCTCAAAGACATTCCCCTGGTCATCGAATGCGTATTCGAGGATCTTGCTCTCAAGCGGAAGATCGTGGCGGCAGTCCAGCAGGTAAACCCTGACGCAATCTTTGCTTCCAACACCTCGACCATCCCCATGGCTGAGATTGCCCAAGGAGCTGCTCGACCGGAGCAGGTCGTGGGCATGCACTTCTTTTCCCCGGTGCCGCTCATGCCGCTTCTGGAGGTCATCCAGGGCCCGCAGTCGAGCCCTGCTTCTGTGGCCACAGGGGTAACGGTTGGGCGCGCCATGGGCAAAACGGTGATCCTTGTGGGCGACGGGCCGGGTTTCTACACGAGCCGCACCTTCGGGAGCTACGTTACCACCGGATTCCGGCTGGCAGAGCTCGGCCTTTCCCCGTGGGACGTCGATCTCATTGCTCTGCGGGCGGGATTTCCCCAGGGTCCGCTTCACGTGTACGGCACAGCGGGCGGAAACGTGATCTTCCACGCGGGGAGCTTCATGGCCGATAGGTTTCCCCAGCGCATCATCATGCCGGAAAGTCTCGTCAACATGCACAAGGCCGGGTTCGTGGGAGCCGGCAAACCGAGCTTCTATCTGGACGACCGAAAGATGACCAGGAACGATGCCGCTTTGGAGCAGATCGTACCGGCCAAGGGACTCCCGTGCCCTTCCGCGGAGGAAGCTGCCGACATTCTTCTGCTATGCATGGTCAATGAAGCTTTCTGGTGCATGAGCGACGGCGTCTTGCGGGACTATTTCAGCATGGATATCGGTTCGGTGCTGGGCATCGGTTTCCCGGACTGTCTGCATGGTCCTGCGCGATACGTGAGTCTGAAGGGCGTGACGGCAACCAGGGACCGGCTCCAAGAGTTGGCCGACAAATTTCAGATGCCCGTGCTTCGGCCCGCACCTGAATTCGAGCGGCTCATAGCCTGCGGGTTGGATTCCAACCTGATCTAAAGGAGGACCGATGCAGGAAGCGGTAATCGTTAGTGCGGTACGGACTCCCATAGGGAGACGCAATGGGAGTCTCTCCGGGTTCCGTGCCGATGAGCTCCTCGGTCTCGTACTCAGGGCGGCGGTCGATCGTGTGGGGCTTGACCCTGCACACGTCCAGGACGTCCTCGGCGGTACGGTGACCCAGGTGGGAGAGCAAGGCTTCACGCTGCCCCGCATGGCCGCGTTGGCCGCGGGCTTTCCCGATGACACCCCCGGTGTTTCCCTCAACCGCCAATGCGGGTCGAGCCTGACGGCAATCAATCTGGCAGCGGCACAAATCGTGGCGGGCTGGCGGGACTGTCTTGTGGCATGCGGTTGCGAGATCATGAGCAAATACGCAATAGCCGCCGAGTGGATGAATCTCACCCTCGCCAACGGTAAGCCCGCGGGAATGCCCTTCGGCCCGGCGTACCTCAACCGGACCGGCGGACAATTCGTGGACCAGGGCAAGGCGGCTGAGATGATCGCGGAGAAGTGGGAGATTGTGAAGGAAGAGATGGATGCCTTCGCCATGAGGAGTCACCAGCGGGCGGAAAGGGCCTGGAACGAGGGCCGGTTCGACCGTGAAATCCTGCCGGTGCACGTGACCGGACCGAACGGCGAGGAGAGCGTGCTGGCAAAGGACGAAACGATCAGGCCTGAGACATCCATGGAAGCCCTGGCGGGATTGAAGACCGTATTCGGCACCAAGGTCATAACCGCGGGCAATTCCAGCCCCATTTCCGACGGAGCCTCTGCAGTGCTGATCATGTCTTCAAGCAAGGCAAAGGAATTGGGGATCAAGCCCCGGGCCAGGATTTGTGCAACTGCAGTGGCCGGGGCCGACCCCGTGCTCATGCTGACAGGCCCCATCCCCGCGACGTCGAGGGTGTTGAACACGGCCGGGATTGATTTCGATGCACTGGACGAGATAGAGATCAACGAGGCCTTTTCGCCGATTCCCCTCGCGTGGGGAAAAGAGTTCAGTCCCGATTGGGAAAAGGTGAACCCCAACGGCGGGGCAATCGCGCTGGGGCATCCGGTGGGTAATTCGGGCTGTCGTCTTGCCGTGACGTGTCTCCACGAGTTGGAGAGAACCGGCGGGAGATACGGTCTCGTGACTCTCTGCACCGGCGGCGGCATGGCCCCTGCAACCATCCTGGAGAGAATCGACTGATCGCTAAAGAAGGACCCGGTGCACCGGGCCTCCATCAGAAAGAGGGAGATGCTTGAATGGAAATTCTGCCGTACACTGAAGAGCACAATATCTTCAGAGACGCCTTCAGGAAGTTTCTGGCCAAGGAAGTTGTCCCGCACATTGAAGAGTGGGAAGAAGCCGGTATGGTTTCGAGGAGCGCGTGGAAAAAGATGGGGGAAAACGGTTTTCTCTGCATGCAGCTCCCCGAACGTTACGGTGGTATGGAAGCGGATTTTCTCTATTCGGTTATCCTCATGGAGGAGCTCACCCGTACCAATCATTTCGGTTTGGCCGCCTATCTCCATAGCGATATCGTGGTTCCGTACATCTCCGCCTATGCATCGGACGAGCTCAAAGACAAGTACCTTCCCGGCTGCGTCTCAGGCGACATCATTACCGCTGTTGCCATGACCGAGCCGAACGCGGGGAGCGATCTCGCTGCAATGCGAGCCACCGCGGTGGATGACGGCGACCATGTGGTGATCAACGGCCAGAAGACGTTCATCAGTAACGGGATCATCAGCGACTTGGTAGTTCTTGCCGTCAGGGACCCCAAAGTGGACAACCCCCACAAAGCGATCGACCTCTATCTGGTGGAAGCCGGAGTTCCGGGGTTTGAAAAGGGGAGAAGGCTTAAGAAAATAGGATGGCACAGCCAGGACACCGCGGAGCTCTTCTTCACCGACTGCCGCGTGCCGAAGACGAACCGACTGGGAGAAAAAGGCTCGGGTTTCCGCATGCTCATGGAAAAGCTGCAACAGGAGCGCCTCGTCTGTTGCGTTGGAGCGCAGGCCCTGGCGGAGAGCGCCCTGGAGATGACGATCAAGTATTGCAAGGAGCGGATTGCATTCGGGAAGCCGATCTCGAAGTTTCAAAACACGCAGTTCAAAATTGTCGAGATGGCCACCGAAATCAAGCTCGGCCGAACCTTCCTGGACAAGCTTGTCGTGGAGCACATGGAGCACAAGAATGTGGTCACGGAGGTCTCCATGGCAAAGTTCTGGATCACCGAAATGGCCAAGAACGTGGCTGACTGCTGCCTTCAGCTCCACGGCGGGTACGGCTACTGCGAAGAGTATCCCATTGCCCGTGCATGGAGAGACGTGAGGGTCATGTCCATATTCGCAGGCACCAACGAGATCATGAAGGGGATCGTGGCCAAGAATATGGGCCTGTAAAAGACCGGATGATCAGTCATGGAGAGGCGTTAGGAGCTCTTTGTTCAGCCCGCTGATTAATGATCTTGACAGCGGGGGGACAATGGTTTAAAACGGTATCAATACGTGCCGGGAAGAGGCATCATGAGTTTGAAGGCGGACCACACGAGCATGAACGGGCGATTTAGAGGCTATTATTACTTTTATTTTGCCACCGTCTGCCCGTGGGCCCGATCCGGATAACCTCTCAACATAAACGGATAAAAGGGCCATGGGCAGTCTCACGACGCTCATGGCCCTTCGCATTTTCGGCAAAAGGTCATGAGTAAGCCTCATGACCTTTTTCTTTTCTCACGAGGAGGACAAGCCGATGATCAGTGCAAGCCAAACCGTTTGCGATTCCAATCCGACCCCGCCTATAGTGGGCCGACCTGCAGAACCCCGGAAGCTTCCGCCCTACAGGTTGGCCAGCCGCATGAGCCGTCCCGATGCCACCGTCATTCGAGTGGGAGACACCACTATCGGTGGATCGCGATTCACCGTGATCGCCGGGCCGTGCTCGGTAGAGAGTGAAGAGCAGCTCGTCTCCACAGCCACAAAGGTGAAGGAAGCCGGGGCTACAGTGTTGCGAGGCGGCGCATTCAAGCCGAGAACGTCTCCGTACAGTTTCCAGGGGTTGGAAGAGGAAGGTCTCAGACTTCTCGATCTCGCGAGAAAGGTGACGGGCCTCCCTATCGTGACCGAAGTCATGGATTCGGACGACCTCCCACTCGTGGCGTCCTATGCCGACATCGTGCAGGTGGGAACGCGTAACAGTCAGAATTTCTCGCTCCTCAAGAAGCTGGGCAAGATCAGTAAACCGGTCCTGCTTAAGCGGGGACTCATGACCACCCTGGACGAGTTCCTCATGTCTTCCGAATATATCCTTGCAGCGGGAAACGATCGGGTTATTCTGTGCGAGCGCGGCATCCGCACATTCGAGACGGCAACACGAAACACGCTCGATCTCAGCGCGGTGCCTATCCTCAAGGAAAGAACGCATCTACCGGTGATCGTGGATCCCAGTCACGCGGTGGGGCAGTGGCGGTACGTCAGCCCGTTGGCCAAAGCGGCGATGGCGGTGGGCGCGGACGGCATCATGGTCGAAGTTCACTGTCACCCCGAGGAGGCTCTTTGTGACGGGGCCCAGTCGCTTAATCCGGAGTCTTTCCATCTGTTGATGAATCATTTGCGCTCGATGGCCGCTTTCTGCGAGAGAGTTATCTGAAGGATGTTCGCTGAGTACTTCATTTCCCAAATACGGTGCCGGAAGGCAATCGATTTCAGGATGACTTCGAATGGCCCCAAGTCGTCACCCCGAGCGAAAGCCGGGGTCCGGGGCGTTCAGAAGAGCCTGGATTCCTGCCTCCGCAGGAATGACTGAGAGAGCGTTCGATCCTGAACAAATACCTTGGTAGCGCCGCCAGGGCTGAAATGCGCGACGGAGCTTATGAAATCGAATACTAAGCAGGCAACGATCGTTGAGAACGTTGTCGGAGCAAAGGCGTGAGCAATAGACCGCTTTTTTGAGATTACCGAAGGATGGAGCTTATGGGAGAAGACAGGATTCCGGAACTGAGGAACGAAATAGACGGCATTGACCGGCAGATCGTCGAGCTGCTCGGCCGACGTGCAGCCTGCGCGTTGGAGATCGGGAGTTTCAAGCGCTCCAACGGTCTGCCGACCCTGGACGCGATACGCGAACGGGACTTGCTGGACGCCGTATGCAAAATCAACAAAGGCCCCCTGTCGGACGCGGCCGTGAGGAACATCTTTACCGAGATCGTCTCCGCATGTCGCTCGCTCCAGGGACCCACCAAAGTCGCTTATCTGGGGCCTGAAGCCACATTTACCCATCTTGCGTCAATGGAGCATTTCGGCAAGTCGTGCGTCTTTCGTCCCACGGAATCCATCGCGGACGTCTTCGGGGAGGTTGAAAGCGGCCAGTCGGATTTTGGAGTGGTTCCCGTGGAGAACTCCAGCGAAGGAGGGGTCGGCTTGACCCTGGATCGTCTGGTCAACTCCGAATTGCGGATATGCGGCGAGATCAAGCGGAGCATCTCCCACGCACTCATGTCCAGGCAGAAGACCCTGAGCGGCATCCAATGCGTCTATTCGCATCCCCAGGCTCTGGGACAGTGCCTCAAATGGTTGGCCACAAACCTCCCCGGCCGCTCCATGGTCCAGGTCTCCAGCACCGCGGCCGCAGCCAAGCTAGCCTCCGAAGAGCCGAATGCCGCGGCGGTGGGCAGTGCCATGCTGGCCGCTATCTACGGTCTCGAGGTTCTCGCCGGGGACATCCAGGATCTCTCTCACAACATGACGCGCTTCCTCATTTTGGGGAGACATGAGAGTCCGCGAACCGGCCGGGACAAGACCTCGGTCCTCTTTGTGACTCCCCATCGACCCGGTGCACTCAGGGACGCGCTGGGCCCCTTCGACGATGCGGGTCTCAACCTGTCGAAAATCGAATCGCGGCCTGCCAAGGAAAGGCCATGGGAATACATCTTCTTCGCCGATTTCGACGGCCATCTCTCCGACCCCCACGTGCAGGCCGCTATGGAGAGCCTCTCGGCCCTGGTGGACAAGTTCAAGATATTGGGAAGCTATCCCATCGGGGAGCTCATAGACAAAAGGCCGAGCCCGGTTCCCTTTATTCCGCCCACGGACCGGTCGGAGGACCCGGACGAGGCCCCGCCTCAAACCGGCACATTAAGGTTGTAGAGCTTGCATCGTGCCTCAGGTCCGGTTACCCTTCTCCGACGATATCCACAGAGAACAGACGGGTCCCTTCATGGAGGCTGGGTGCATGGAACCCTCCGGTATTTGCGTTGTTGGAGGGGGGGGGCGCATGGGCAAGCTGGTCGTGCGTTTTTTCCGGGAAGCCGGTTATAACGTCACCATTGCGGATTCCGCCGTCGGCCCCATCGACTGGAACCAGGTAGCGAAGCATGACGTAATTATTTTGACCGTGCCGCTTCCCGTCATGGACGATGTGGTCCGCCGACTCGGCCCGCTCACCCGGAAAGACGGAGCGGTTATAGACATCGCGTCCCTCAAAGAGGAGCCGGTGCAATGCATGCTCAGGCATTGCCGGGGTGAGGTAATAGGCACCCATCCTCTGTTCGGTCCCCGCACCGAGTCCCTCAAAGATCAGCTCGTATTCGTCTGGCCGGCGCGCTCGGGTGTCTGGATGTCCTGGTTTCGCTCTTTTCTCGAACGTTCCGGTGCGAAGGTTCGGGAAATGGAGCCCAAGGCCCATGACCGGCTCATGGCGAAAGTCCAGGTGCTGCGCCACCTCCTCCTCATTTGCTTCGGCCACGGATTGATGCGTATGGGATTCGACCTGGCCGAGGATCTACCGTTGTCGGGGCCATGGTTTTCAAACCTCGTGCAGATGCTGGCCCGGCAGATGGACCAGGGGAGCGGCCTGTACGCTGATTTGGCTCTCCATAACCCGGAAACAGCGGAGATTGTGGAGGAATTCCTGGCTTCGGTGACCGAGGTTACCGACGCGTACAAATCCTGTGACCGAGAGAGAATGACGGCCGAGATCGACCGGGTGGCCGACTATGTCCGAGCAGGTCTCCCCCCGCTTCCGAATTCAGGGTCTTCTTCCTCTGATTAGAGGGATTGTCCATATCCGTCGTCCCCGCAGGCCCCCCCTCTATCTCCCCGTGGACGGGGAGGGTGGGGAGGGGTCTTTGATTCATCGCCGAATTTTTGCCAACCAATGCTTAGGCCTCTTTGGGACTTGATACAATCCCCTGTTCCGGTTACAAAGGGAGGGAACGCCGACAGTCGGTCGGATGACACCAGGGAAACCTGTTTCGATTGCCGGAGAAAGCGTTCCATATGTACCCCTCGTTTTGGGGAAATCAACAGACCGATCACACGGAAGGCGAGCTCGGGAATCTCCCGGCAGGTGGAAAAAGAGGAGCCCCGCCGTAGGTGTTTACGGTGGTGTCCCGGGAGGCTCCAGGGTGGAGAGCGGCCATGTCCGGTCAACAAAAGATCAAAGCGAGCGAGGTCGTAGCCGACATACGCGCCTGCATGACCAATCAGGAGCTCATGACGAAGTACGGTCTGTCCCGGGCGGGCCTCAAAGATCTGTTCGGCAAGCTGGTTGCCGCGCGTGCTATCTCGGAGGGTGAGCTCGACGAACGCGTGACCGAAGAACCCGTCCCGGACAGTCCCATCCAGATGCGCCGGGAAGACAGACATTATCTGGTCGTTGCGCTCCCGGTATACGACCTCAACGATTTAACCGTTGAAGGGCACGTCATCGACATCAACCGGCTGGGTCTCAAGGCGTCCGGTATCGGAGCCGAAGTGGGAGAGGAGAAGACTCTCCTCATTCAGGCCGACGAGTTCGCCGATGTATATCCCTTCACGTTTGACGTGGCCTGTCGCTGGGTCAGATCGGACGAGGAAGACGGCGAAATAACGTCAGGTTACGAGATCACCGGCATTTCTCGCGTCGGTTTGCGCGAGCTCCTCAAGCTCGTCGATCTCCTCGCACTGGGGAAATAACTTCTCGTCGGTCCGGCTATTCCTTCTTCAAGCGAAATATCACCACTGCCTTGCGCCGGCCCTCGGGGACGTTCTTCGTGTTCAGCGTGAAGGTGGCTTTTCCGTTCACGTAATCGCGTATGGTGTACGAATGATTGCTCACTTTACCGCCGGGACAGCTCTGCAAACAGAGTATGCATCCCGAGCGCCATACCGGAATAAGGGCCTTGTTTCCCCCGAAGCGGAAATCAATGCCTTTGCCGCTGGGATCGTTGAAGAGTGCGGAGACGGGCAGCGGTTGAGATAGTCCCGGCCACCAAACCGATGCTTCCACCGGCGATCCTTCGACGCGGGTGTCCGGAGCAGTGCTCTTCTTGTCTTTTCTCTCTTCCCAGGCCGCTGACGTAAGATTGTTGCCCGGCTTGGCACCAATGGAAACCATGGCATCGTAGAAGTCCGCGTCGCTGACGTACGCGCTCAAGAGCGCTTCGGAAGCCTTTTTACCGCCCTTCCAAACGACGGCATGATGGCCGGGGGTGCTCGTGAGCCAGCCGCCTTTAAACGCGTCCGGTTGAAGCTCCGCCAAGACCCTGATCTCTCCGGTCTTCTTATCCGCTATCATCGGGTGGCTCTCATCGAGCCCCTTCATGTAGTCCGCTCCATGCACCGCGAACGCTGTTGTCAGGAACAATACCAGGGCCCATGCCGGCGATGTTGCTGGAGAGTGCGCGTTTGATTGCATCGAAACCTCCGTTCCCCCCGAACCGGGACGCGGTATCGTTCACTATGGCCTCTCTCGAATTTCGAGGCCGGTCTATCGCGTACGCAAGCGGGAAAACGTCCGCAGGAACCACTATCGACTTTGCCGGCTCCTTCAATCGGGCGGCAGCACCTTATCCGCGAGTTGCTTGTTTGACGGCTCAACGAGGATGGAACCGTCCTCAAAGACAATGACGGGAATGATTTTCTCACCACCGTTGGTCTTACGGACAAAAGCCTCAGCCTCCCGAGTCTCATCAATATCGAGCCACTTGTATCCGATGTTGTTTTCATCGAAGAAACGCCTGGCGCGTCTTGCGTCGGGACACCAGGAGGCTCCGTACAACAAGATCTCTTTCTTCTCTTCACTCATGGTGTACTCTCCAATGAAGGACGTCTCGCGATGTATGAGATGGCCACGATGGACGAATTCTGAAAGTGCCTGCGCTGCAAAAAGCCCTTCCGGATCGGCAATCAGTCCCATAGACGGGGAATAAGAAAAGGCGTTTCAGCGCGGTAGGATTCATATCGGTCTCCGAACCGCCGCCTTAATTCCCTCTCCTCGACCAGCTTGTGGTAGAGACTGCCGAGCACGAAACTCAGGCCGAACATCAGCCCTCCGATCACCAGCGACCGTATGCACGTTCCCACCCCCAGGTAATAGAGCATGGCCCCGAGTTGGATCGGATTTCTACAGAACTTGTAGGGGCCGGTCACGACGAGCTCTCGGGTGGGCGCCATGGGGTTGGGTGTGCCTTTGCCTACTCGAAGGAACGTCACGAGAGACCAGATCACCATGGCCAATCCCAGCACGATGGCGATCCAGCCCAGCGCGATTTCCACCGACCTCCATCTCTGGGCGAGGAGGTACTTTTCCAAACCGTACGATGCGAGAAAGAGCAAGCCGGGAGCCACCACGAGAAAAAGGCCCGTCCCCAGCAGCACCGCGATTATCTTGGAACGGCCTGACTGCTCCGTGTCGGCGGATGCCATGAGATCCCTCCCTGAAGGTGCTGTTCTGCCCAATTCCACGAACCAACGCCGTGACCGGTAAACGCCCCGCCCCGCGCTTGCGCTAAAGCACCATGCTCGCCAGGACCGATACCGCACTCACGACGAGAGATCCGAGCAAGGCCCATCCGAACGATTTGACCTCAAAGCCGTCTACGATGGCTCCTGCCAATTGGAAGAGCAGCGCATTGATGACAAAGAGAAAGAGTCCCAGCGTGACAATGGTGATGGGAAAGGTCAAGAAGACCAGTATGGGCCTGAGCAGCGCGTTGAGTATTCCCAGAATGGCCGCTCCGACGAATGCCGTTCCCCAGTTCTTCACTCTAACGCCCGGCAAGAGCGCTGAGGCGACCATAACGGCCACCGTGAGTATTGCCCAACCGATGAGAATGCGAATCATGTGATCCTCGATTCCTTTCGGGGCCCATGGAGCCGGATTGACTCAACGGTCCCTTTCGGGTGATTGCCGTTGTGATACGAGCACTCAGGCAAGCCGGCGCCCTTGCTCAATAGCCGGGCGTTCGTACCGGCGCTCTCTGCATCCAAAGGGATCGTTCTGAGCCGTCGATTGCGGAGAGAAGCGCTTCCCGTCACAGAGAGCTCCCCCGTATCTTACCATAAATTGCGGCGGGAAAAGTTAAGCTGTCGTTTGACAGGTATCGCGAGAAGGTCGAAGAACGAAGGGGGCCTGAACCACGATCCTAGGCTTCCGTTTCTCCCCCCTGCTCCTTTCAGAGATCCCCACGGCAGGAATAGGTGCGCGCGATGCGAACGGCTTTCTCCATGTCCGGGGCCAATGGCGACGAGAACTCGAGATATTCCCGGGAAACCGGATGCACGAAGCCGAGAACCTCAGCGTGGAGTCCCTGGCGCTTGAGAACCTTCAAGACTCGGGTCAATACCGGGTCGAGGGCTCCGCTTGTTTTTCGGGCTTTGCCATAGACAGTGTCTCCCGCCACCGGAAGACCGACGTATGCCAGATGGACCCTGATTTGATGGGTCCGACCTGTCTCGGGAGCTATTGCGAGAAGTGTCAGGCTTCCGAGACGCCCGGTTACCCTCCACCGTGTTACGGCACGACGCCCCTTTGGAGTTGCCGTTGAAATTCGTTTCCGCTCTCTGGCGTGTCTCCCCAGCGGAGCGTCTATGACCCCCTCATCGAAGCCGGGACTGCCTCGGACCAGAGCCTTGTAGATCCGATGAACGGAGTGCTCCTTGAACTGGAGGGACAGATCTGCATGGGCTTCAGTCGTCTTGGCCACCACCATGACCCCCGATGTGTCCCGATCCAAACGGTGCACCACCCCCCATCGACCTTCTTCGCCGACCCCCTGCATGGCGGGCCTCGTCCTTACCAATTCGTCCACAAGGGTGCCCGAAGGACGGCCTGCCCCGGGATGCACCACCAGGCCGGCGGGCTTGTCCAGGACGATCAGATGATCGTCCTCAAAGATTATTCGGAAGGGAATGAGGGCCGGTTGTGCAATCGTCTCCTCCACCGCTGGAGGAGGCAGCACCTGGATGATCCTTCCCGGTCCGACTACTGTGGAGGGCTTGGCCGCGTGTCCGTCAACGAGAATGCGACCTTCTCGCAAAAGTCTTGCCGCCGTGGATCGACTCGGCTTGTCGGGCAGGAAATCGGCAAGCACCTTGTCGGCTCTATCCTCAACAGTGTCGGGAGGAAGCACAAAGGACGCTGGGTGTTCCATGATCCATGCACCGAGCCGGCGGTCCCTGAGGGCCGCCTGATTTCTTCTACCGTGTCGGCAGTTCGATGGTATATCATTGAGCCGGAAGGTGGAAGCGGTCGTGGCGAAATCTTCGCGGCGGTTCCGTGCTAAACCCCTTCCTCTGAACGTGCTTCGGCACGCAGGGTGCAAAACCCACCAGATCCGTCCGTTCCAAGGGGTCGGCTTACGAGCGGCGACCTGTCGGCCATGCAGGTTAAGGCCTCCGCCGAAAAGGACGCGACCCCGCGGACCGGACGTCCTCACAGGAGAGAAGCCTCGTGCCTATTGCAGCCTTCGTGATTGTCCCGATTGCTCTTGTGGTGTTCGCATGGTACGCATTCACCCGTTTTTTCTCGGCGACGACCGTCTGGGAATACGAGAAAGGGCTTCGGTATTACAAAGGACGGTTCACGGGAGAGGTGGCTCCCGGTAGGTACTGGATCTTCAAGCCCACAACCCGCATCGTCTCCATGGACGTGAGGCCGACCCACACCACGATAGTCGGTCAGGAAGTGCTCAGCTCCGACGGCGTGACCCTCAAAGTGAGCATCGCTGTGAAGTATCAAGTGGTGAACCCCCAAATCGCGGCGCACAAGGTCGCAAACTATCTCCAGTCCCTCTATCTCACCGTGCAGATAGCATTGCGCGAGATCGTGGGAGCCGGCGTCATCGACGATATTCTCCGGGACCGACGGGCTCTGGACACGCAGCTCATGGACAAGTGCGCGCCGGAGGTGGAAGAAATAGGTCTGAAGCTGCTCTCGACCAAAGTTCGCGACATCATGTTTCCCGGAGAGTTAAAGAGGGTCTTCACCAAGGAGATTGAAGCGCGCAAGGAAGGTCTGGCTGCCCTGGAGAGAGCCCGGGGAGAGTCCGCTGCACTGCGAAATCTCGCCAATGCCGCTAAAACCCTGGAAAAGAACCCCGCACTGATGCAATTGAGGATGATTCAAGCGTTGCGGGAGTCTTCGGGGAATACATTGGTCATAACACTTGGGAACACTGACGGACCGATCCCGTTGCGCTCCGTGGATCCCGATCCCCCCGGCCGCCCCGCAGCGCCCTCTCGATCCGACTGATCGTCATTCGGAGGCGGTGGCAGCACGTCTTGCAACATTCCGCACCGGAGTGTCCGTCTTGCACCGGGCTATCTCCGGAACAACGCAGGAGATGGCGAGACAAGGATTCCTAGTGGCCTAAGTGGTTGCCTTCGTTGCCGATGAGTCTGATCATCGTTGATTTGGTAATGAGGCCTTTGTGAAACAGCTTACGGGCCAAGCTCTCCAGGCCTTTTTGTGTCAACCTGTACTTGTGCATGAGCTCGCTATTAGACACACCGAAGGCCAAGTCCTTGAGAACTTCCGTCACATCGACCACGGGTTTGTTGTGGTGGGAATCATCCGGATCGAACCCGATCTCCGCCTCTCCATGGTCCGTATCGACCTTCTTGGCGACCGGCCCTCTGCCCGTGACACCTTTGCGAAGTAATTTTCCGTACGTGCGAGCGAGCCCTTTTTCGGAAAGGCCGTGCTTCCTCATGAGCTCCTCGTCGCTAAGATTCTGGGCCAAGTCTTCCAGGATTCCGCTTGCCGTTACGCGGGGCTTCTGAGGCGGCAGACTCATCACCACCGTTATGTTGGATACGTCGATGAACGGCTCGATTCCGGGATCGACGTTAACAAACCGGACGTAGAGCCCACGCGATTTAATGTCCTCGTAGTACTTGTTGAGGGTCACGGCAAAGTCGCCACATACGTACCGGACTCCCTTGAAATCGATCAATATGCCCTTCTGAGGGTTGGTGCTGAGCCACTCAACCGTGGTGTCCATGAATTCTTCCACATGGTCTTCTTCGATTTCAGGTACGTTTACGCTCATTCGAAAGAACTCGGATTCTTCCAGAAGGGTGAACACCAAATCGTCGTTTATGTAGAATTTCGGTGCCATATAATGAGCCCTCCGCCGATCCGCACCACGTGACGCGTGGCGACTTCTATGAAGGTGGAGCGGCCGGGGTGAAGCCTGGACTATGCCACGATCCTAACATATTTATAGCTGTTGAAGGGCACTTTCTTCAAGGTAAAAGATCGACGGCCGACAGAGAAAACTTGCGATGGCGGGTCACCTGTTCCCTCAAGAAACTGTCTCAAAACTCTGCCATGCGGGAATTCTTGTGTAGGGGCGCTTCGAGAAGCGCCGTGATTTTGGTCGGTTCACGAACCGCCCCTACAGACGATAGGGTCGAATCGCGGGTTTTGAGACAGTTTCTCAAGGTAACGGCTAGGCCTTGGAGATGAGGAAACATCCCCATTCAGCCCTTCGATGGGCCCAAAACGCATTTTCTCGGGGCATATTGTTAATAATATGAATCTCTTTTTCTATTTTCCCGCCGATTTCTTTCACGAAATGTCTAAAATCTTGAATGGTGAGCCGATGGACATCGGGGGTATTGTACCATGGATGAGGGTGCGTCTCGCTCACAGGGGTTCTGCCGGAGCCGACGAATTTGAGCACGATCTTCCAATGTCCGAAGTTTGGGAAGGTAATGATGGATTTCGAGCCCACCCTGAGCATTTCTCGGACCACTTTCTCCGGATGCATGAGCTGTTGGAGTGTCCGGCTCAATATTACATATTCATAGCTCAGATCGGGAAAGCCTTCCAACCCTTCGTCCAAGTCCAAAGTGATCAAACGAATGCCACGCTCGATAGACTGGATGGCTTTCTCCTGATCCAATTCAACGCCGCAGCCTTCAACGTCCTTTTCGTCCCGAAGACGCCGGAGGAGGGTTCCCGACCCGCAGCCCAAGTCCAGCACACGTGTTCCCGGCGTAATGAGGTCGATGATAACGTTGAATCCAACCTGGAACTCGTGAAACGGAGTTCGTATGGCTTGCACGTTGTCAGCGCACACCGTCTAAGAACCCCCTGAGGACTCTCGTCAGAGTCGGCATACCTGCGTTGACCAGGAACGAATCGTGACCGTAAGGGAGATCGAGCTCTATGAACGACACGTCCTTCTTCAAGCCCTGCAAGGCTCGCACCATGGCGAGGGACATTGATGTGGGATATAACCAGTCCGAGGTGAACGACATAACGAAGATTTTTCCCGTGATGTTCTTGAAGGCCGAGACGAGGTCGCCGTACGTTCCCTCAAGATCGAAGTGGCCGATCGCTTTGGTAATGATGATATAGGAATCCTCGTCAAAGCGCTGCATGAAACTGCTACCTTGATGCTCCAGGTACGATTCCACCTCAAATTCCCCGCCTTGGGTGCCGTTCTCTCCGAGGCTGTATCGGAAGCCGTTCACGTCCTTGAGGGTTCGTTTACGACCGAACTTGGCCTGCATAGTGTCTTCCGAAAGGTAGGTGATGTGGCCGATCATGCGCGCTACGGCAAGCCCTCTCCCTGATTTGGAGGGCCCCCCGGGCTCGACGATCGCGCGTCCGCCGGCCGGATCGTTGTAGATGGCGTTCCTTCCGACCCAGTCGAAGGCCAGCCCCTGAGGGGAAAGTCTTGACGTTGCCGCGATCACCACGGCCGAGCGAATGGCCTGGGGATGACTCACCGCCCACTCCAGTGCTTGCATCCCGCCCATGGAGCCTCCCACGACGCTGTGAAGGCGGTCGATGCCCAAATGTTTGACGAGCATGGCCTGCAAATTTACCATGTCCCCGATGGTGACCAGGGGAAAGGATCTTCCGTACGGGATGCCTGTAGCGGGGTTGGTGCTGCACGGCCCTGTAGTACCTTTGCAGCCTCCCAGACAATTCGAGCAGATCACGAAATACTTGTCCGTATCGATCCCCTTTCCGGGTCCGATCATGGCATCCCACCAGCCAAGCCTTCCGTTCTCGTTGATCCCCGCAGCGTGCGCGTCTCCGGACAGCGCGTGCAAGATCAGCACCGCGTTGTCCCTCGCATGGGACAGGACGCCGTATGTCTCATACGCAACCGTCACGGGCCCCATGAATGTCCCGGACTCCAGGGTGAGTCCGTCGAACTCGGCAAACTGCTTTTCCACTCGGCCGTATCTACCGTCCGAATCGGCATATTCACTGCCGGGCGTTCTGGGCATTTCGGCACAGCTCCTTCCGCATTAACGACCGGGTCTCAAATCGCAACGAGGTGAAGCCGAAAAAAGAGGTTTCACGTGACCTCCGTCGCCAAGGGCCGGCTCGGCAATATCCTTCCATGCCTCCGGGAGTCCGTATCGGTACCCGCCGCCATTGAGAGGCAACCCTCTCGGCAACGGGGGAAGCATGTCC
The DNA here is from genome assembly GCA_041741735.1 of Desulfomonilaceae bacterium. Lineage (GTDB taxonomy): Bacteria > Desulfobacterota > Desulfomonilia > Desulfomonilales > Desulfomonilaceae > JBGSJS01. The sequence goes on from JBGSJS010000126.1 coordinate 38,624, forward strand.
CCGGCCATCACCACATGCAACAATTTCGACACTTACTTCCGGCAAGGGTTGCAGCCTTACGCAACAAATGTTTGCGGCCGGGCTCCCTTTTCCGGATCGACGGTTCCCTGAGAAACTCTCACCGGCCTATGGGGTCGTCACCAACCCCGTTTGCCGTCCACTGAGACGCGAGCCCTCAGTTGTCGAATTCAGGCAGGCGCAACGTTTCGCCGCAATGATCTTCAAGGACCTTTTCCAGTCCGTCTCGCCGACCCGAGGATGCGATTTCGCGGAGAAACGCGCCGGCTTCTGCACGGTTGAACCACTCCTGACCGAAACGAATTTCCAGGAATTGGGAGAGCATATCGGCGCCCGCCCAAGCCGCAAGGTAATCGAGGGAGTAGAAATCCGACTCCATGTCGATGAGGTACCCCTCCGGTTCGTAGGTGAATCCCGTCGCCCTTCCCAGATGTCGGCAATAGGGGCCTGAATCCTTGATGTCGCCTTTCTCGTGAAACTCCTTTTCCGCGAGGAATTTCCCGATGTACCGTCTGATGAGGCAGAGTTTCTTGATCCGATGCATTCGGGTCAACTCGTCGGCCGCGGCAACGGGCATGCCGACCACTCCTGTAAGCCATGCCGGGTTTTCAATCAAATTCATGAACAGGATTGCAAAAGCTTCATCCAATGCTGCCGATCGATAGAGGCGTCGATACTCTACGGGCAAACGGGGATCGATATTCCTGAGAAGAAAGGCATGCCCCATCTCGTGGAGCAGGGTCTCCACGTCGATCAGGCCGCCCACCGGCCTCATGACCACGAATATCGCGCCGGGAATCTCTACGCCCACGCACAAGCCGTCCCGATTTCCGGCCGGTCGGTCGGACAGCTCCACGGAAATTCCGGGGTCGGAAGACATATCGAGTCCCAGGCCGGCAAAGGTCCGGCCTACGACCTCTCTGAGCCCGGACAGGGGAAAATATTCGTCAAACTTCCTGATCCGCAACAAATGAATCGCATGGTACCTACTCAGATCGGTCATGGGTCGGCCGATGACTTCTTCGGTCCACGGAGCCATCGATCGTTGGTACACCGCGTCGGTCCTCTGCAAGTAGGACTCGGCCGCTTGGGCCCACTGAGAGAAAGATACCCCCTTCTTGGCTTCACTGTAGCGCGCGTAGTCGGCGAAACCGAGCTTCCCGGTCACCGCCCGCAGGGTCAGCTCCAGGCTCCCCAGGAGCATGGGATTGACGATCCCCTTGAGGAAGATTGTCATTTCCTTGCGCATTTGCTCCCGACGCTCGAAATCGGGCTCTGACTGTAGCCACGGCACAACTTCCAGCGCCGGAATCTTGGCGCCGTCTACGATCATCCTTCCCCGTTCCATGTAGAAAATCAGCATGTCTCCCAGAGAGACGATCTCCTCTTCGACGACAAGGTCCATGCATCCGAAGAGAATCCGTTCTATCCGATCCGTTTCGTCGGCATCCTCAGTGGCCTTCAAGCATTTTCTCAGGAACTCGGCGGTCTTCGGCCTTAAGGGCATGGGATGGGACTCGAGCACGTCCTGACTGTTCAGGGCGTACGGGCGACCGAGCAGTTGATCCACGGTCAGTTGGGCGAGGTCCCTATGGACCGAGTCGATCTGTTCCACGACGCTTTCGAGGGTCAGTTTGCTCACGGAAGCTCCTCTCGGAGTTGCTATAAGGTCGGCCCGACCCTTACACTCGGGATTCCGCAACATCGGGCAAGCCGACAATACTCATGGTGCACGGCGCAGTGCCTCCAAACAATCGGCAACGTCCCCGCGGCCCATGCGAGGCCCGTTCCGGGAAAACAACCGATTCAGCGGACTCGCCGGACCATGGACAGGACATTTCCGCCGAAGTCCGCTCGGTGTGGGAATCCTCGGAACCCTGTAGCCCGCTGCATTCCGCGCACTCGGCTCCCAAGGATGGGCCAAACCTCTCTTTTACCACAGGAATGAATGTTTCACCAGTTCTCGGCGAGCGCTTCCCCCCACCTCAGTGAACGGAGTGACTTGGTGGGGCGCATTGAAAACCGGGGGAAGCCAAGAGAGCCTTGGGGTTATCGGGAAGCCTACGGATAGCACGCTGCGCTCCGCTATGGGGTCTGCCATAAGTCTCAAGCAGGTGCCGCTACTCTTGGAAAAATCGCGCCGATCTCCGGGTACAATGTCGTCGAAGGCTCATTGGCCTTCCAGTCGAAGAATGCCGCGAATTTCAATGCGCGGCACTATAGTACAAAGACCGAGCGAGTGCCTTCGCGTCCCAGGGTACCTGAGCCGGTCCGTCTCAAGCGGAAAAGCCTCTGACGGCCGTCTTCTCTTTCCTTCGACCGATCCCGAGCTTCGAGGTATTATCCGCCGGATTCCCGCGGATGAGCCGCATCCTTTGACGGTCACAGCCCCAGGCTAGGCAGTGAGCAACGCGTGCGATGTACTCTTTTTCGGCTTGTGTAGGCCGGCCGACTCATTGCCGGGAGGCAACGAATCAGAAGGGCGGACAGGCTACGAGCGAAGAGTCACGGTGACCGAGTGAGAAGGTAAGCACCCTCTTACGGCATGCTCCATGGGAGGCAACGACCCCCCTCCGCTCTCACGCGGGCGACTGTAAATCAGGGGTTCGAGGTGATCGGACCTGGGGGTCTAGGCCCATTTGCTACGCGAGCCCGCGTACGTCCGCTGACCGTTGTTTCTGCGATTGGCCCTACCATTGTTGTTCTGGTTGTTGCCGGTGTGGGTTTTCTTCTTCATCAAGCAGTCCCATGAGCAATAACCGTATTCGGAATAGGTCATAGCCTGAACTGACGTATACTCTTTGCCGCAGGTTTTACATCTTTGCAAAGCACTACCTCCTTGGCCGTTCATGAAATCGGCCTCTCGTTTTTACGAGTTTCCTCGTTCCCCTTCAATTTGGGGGTTAATCAAACTTGGTCCACGTTGCGAGTCGGATAGAGACCGCTGTATAGTCTGCCGAACCGTCTCTGTCAACACCTTTTGCTATTGTCGGCCTTTGGCCTCTTATATCGTCGGGTTGGGGGCCCGATGTCTCCCAAGGGCCGAGGGGTTGCCTCGTTCAATACCGAGCTGTGCATACCCCTGGATCTGCCGTAGCACATCTGCTAGGGAGTGCATTTCAAAGGAATCAACTTGAATAGCGACAAATACGGCCAGTCCGGCGCCGCGGCCGGCATCCTTGTGCACCCATTGGGCGATGCCCAAATCAGCACGTCCAAGACCGATTCGAACGACCACTCAGGATCGTCGTCGCTTTCCCCTTGGTGCTTGTGATTGAGGGTTTCTCTACGTTGTCGGGATTTCCACTCGTTTCAAGGACTCTTCTCTCCCGAGGTCAAAAGCGTCTGTAGCAGTTCCTGGGTGAGAAGGCCGCATATCCGTTCTCGACTCTCTACCAATTAGGTTCGGTGGAATGCGGAGTTGAGTATATCGAACCAAACGTCTCGTTTCGGGAATTCCTGTACGTTTTGTTCCTACTACCTTCCCGACATCTAACTCGTACTTATCACTTGCCGAAAAACTTGTCAAACCCCTTGTCGTTTTTCTAACAAAGAAAAATAGTCACTCACTTTCTCTTAATTACTTACGATGCTCGTCATTGTCAAGTCCGTGCCATCGCCTCGGACGAGGCCGGTCTTCCCTCCGGATCGGCTGCAAGCCTGAACCACGACATTATGACCGTCCGTACTTCCCGGATCACTCTTTCCGACACGTCCTTGAATCGACGCGTTCGAAGCGGTTCCCTATTATCCAATCGGCCTATTCGTTTACGGAATCTGGTGAGTTTCCTGACCGCGACGCGATCGCCGACTTGAGAATACCGTCGCCGGATGGGCGGGCCATGCTGCGCACCGGACGCCTGAAAAGCGTCTGCCCTCTGCTCCTTGGATCGAGAGGCTCGGGATGCAATGGATTATGACACGTCCCAATCCCGCAGTCAATATGCACGCCGGGGGGTGATGTCCTCCCGCGGGCGCGTCTTTCAGCATCCTCGCAAGCTTGCCGGTCGAGCGTTCGATGGCGAGGAGCCGAGTCTCTCGAGCCTCGGAGTCCATCCTCGCCGACGCGCACACATTCTCCGGTCAAATCAAATCTTTTTGACTTTCGTCGCTCAATTCTTTATGGTATACGACTGCGCTACCAGCGGCATGAAAGATTGCGCCATGACCCATCGAACATTGCTCCTGACAACATTGGTCGCCTGCTTGGCCCTTTCGTGCTCGTCGGCTTCGAATTTCCTCAAGGGAGGAATTCATAAGGATCTGGACGAAGACCTGACCATTGTCAAGTTGACGGAGAATCCCAACAAGTATCTGCATAAAACGATAGTCATTTCGGTGCGATTTTATAAGAAGGGCGATCTGCCGTGCCCCCTTGGCGAGGACTATGTCAACTTTATCGTGATGGATCGCGTGAGCTACATTACCCTCAACAAGGCGTGGATGAAAAAGGACAAGGCCGGTATCCTGGACAAGCTCAAAGAAACGGAGACGGTCGTGATGAAAGCCAGAGTCTTCGCCATAGATCGGGAGAAGGATCCGAATCTGGAAGCCATGGAAATCGTTCCCGAGTAACCCAGGACGGCGTCATTCGATTCCCCTCGCGTTCGTGAACGGTCGAAAAAGCCTGCCCCGCTGAAGTCTGGGAGAAACGGCCGGCTCGGTGGCCGGACTCACCCGGGGAGGGGCCTCATTCGAATCAAACAATTGAGGCTCTTTGAAAGACGCACGGGTCCGCCCCGATCGTCTCGCGGGCCGGAGTGCTCGCGGAGCCATGCTGCATCACACAGGAGAGCGTTTTGCATAGAATCCTCGTCACCAGCGCCCTTCCTTACGCCAACGGCGATATACACATAGGGCATCTCGTGGAGTATATCCAGACGGACATTTACGTCAGGTTCCTCAAACTTCTCGGAGAGGACGTGGTCTACGTCTGCGCGTCCGACGCTCACGGCACTCCCATAGAGATCAATGCCTCGAAGAGAGGAATTAAACCGGAAGAGCTCGTAAGCGAATTCCACCAACGACACAAGACGGATTTCGCGCGGTTCGAAGTTCTGTTCGACGAATTCTATTCCACAGACTCGCCCGAGAACAAGCGGCATTCGGAGACGATCTATCTGCGCGCCAAGGATAAGGGGCATATTACCACCCGCGATATAGAACAGTATTACTGTGTGGAATGCGGTCGCTTCCTGCCTGACCGATACATCAAGGGGACCTGCCCCAAATGTTCGACCGCGGACCAGTACGGCGATGTGTGCGAGTCGTGCGGTGCCACGTACCGCCCCACCGAGCTTATCGAAGCTCGCTGTGCCATCTGCGGCGCCGGCCCGTCCTTACGGACGTCGAAGCATTTCTTTTTCCGACTGGTGGATTTCAGCGACTATCTGATCGAATGGACGTCCGCTCCGGGACGCCTCCAGCCCGAGGTGCGAGAGTTCGTCCGGACATGGATCGACACCGGCCTCCAGGATTGGGACATCTCCCGTGACGGGCCGTACTTCGGATTCTTGATTCCCGGGGAAACGGAGAAGTTCTTTTACGTCTGGCTGGACGCTCCCATAGGGTACATAGCGGCTACCGAGCACTACTGCTCCAAGCGCGGAGATCGCACGGTAGAGGACTACTGGATCGATCCCTCGGCCGATGTGGAAATCCACCATTTCATCGGCAAGGACATTGCCTACTTTCATACCCTCTTCTGGCCGGCGCTCTTGGCCGCGGCCGATTACCGGACTCCCAACGAGGTTCATGTACACGGATTCCTCACAGTGGACTCGCGCAAGATGTCCAAGAGTAGGGGCACGTTCATCACCGCGCGCCAATTCGCTGATTTTCTCAGTCCCTGGTATCTCCGGTACTATTACGCGACCAAGCTCGGGAGCTCCATAGACGATCTCGATCTCAACCCCGAGGAGTTCGTCAACCGCACCAATGCCGAGCTGGTCAACAACATCACCAACCTGATCAGCCGTACGGTGGGATTTCTGAACAAAAGGCTCGATTCGACCCTGGGCGTAATCCCCGAGAGCGTCCGAGACCTTGTGGAAGATGTGGAAGGTGCCGTCTTGAGGACCAAAGAGAGCTATCAGCGTCTCCGTTACGGTCTTGCCACCAGGGAAATCCTGCACATATCGGACGTAGCCAATAACTACGTTCAGCAGGCTCAACCCTGGGCCACTGCAAAGGCGGAGCCCGATCGCGCAAGGAACGATCTGACCTTTGCAGCGAACTGTATCAAGATTATTACCGTCCTTCTGAAACCCATTCTCCCGTCGTATTGCGCCAGAGTGGAACAGATCCTGGGCCTTCCCGATCTCACATGGGATGATGCCAAGTTCGACATGGAGAAGAAGGTGATCGGCACGTTCGAGAAACTGATGGATCGGCTCGAGCCGGGCACCGTGGAAAAGCTCATGGAAGCATCGCGTGAGAGCCTCGCACCGCAGGAAAGTAGTGCCTCGGCAGCCCCGGAAGTCCCTCCTTTTAAGGAAGAGATAACCATAGAGGACTTGGCCAAGGCCGATCTTAGAGCCGGTCGCATCCTTGCGGCCAAAGTGGTGGAGGGCTCAGACAAGCTCCTTGAGCTGGAAGTGGACCTCGGACGGGAAAAGCGAGCCATCTTCGCCGGTATCAAGTCTTCATACGACCCGGCCGCGCTTGTGGGCCGCACCGTCGCTGTGGTAGCGAATCTCAAACCTCGGAAGATGAGATTCGGCGTTAGCAGCGGAATGGTTCTTGCCGCAGAGAACGGGCAAGGGAAGGTGGTGGTCTGCGAATTTGGAGAGGACGTGCCGCCGGGGACTCCCATCAAGTAGGCTCTCTCGAAGAGCGGCTCCGAACCGAAACGGGTGCCCCGTCTCATAGCCATATCCGATGAAGGCTGTGGAAAAGTATTGCACGATAGCCGAGACACCGGTAAAATCTGTCACGTTATAAGGTCTAGCCCCTACACCCGGTTCAATGAGTGGACATCGACGGTCCCACACTACTCACATCCGACCATTCTTCGGCTCCCGGCGCCGGACGCCGCTGCAAGTCCGGTCATCTTCTCAGTGCGTCACTCATACGCCGTCGTTTCGGTTCACCGCGACGACGGACGGTAACGGTACCACAAATACAGGAGGGAGATGCCCATGACAGTGAAGATTTTTCTCAACGAGGATGAGATACCCCGCCAGTGGTATAACATCGTAGCCGACATGCCGAACCCCATGCAGCCGCCGCTGCATCCCGGCACCGGTCAGCCTCTGGGGCCGCAGGACCTCGCGCCTGTCTTCCCCATGAACCTCATCGAGCAGGAGGTCAGCCAGGAAAGGTGGATCAACATCCCCGAAGAGGTGCTGGATAAGCTGCTCATTTGGCGCCCCACTCCTCTGTACAGGGCCGTCCGTCTGGAGAAATTCCTCAATTGTCCGGTGAAGATCTATTACAAAAACGAGGGTGTCAGCCCGGCCGGAAGCCACAAACCCAATACCGCCATCCCTCAGGTCTATTACAACAAAGTTTTCGGCATCAAGCGCATATCGACGGAGACCGGAGCAGGGCAATGGGGAAGCGCCCTGAGCTTTGCCTGCAGCCAGTTCGGCTTGGAGGCTAAAGTCTACATGGTTCGGATCAGTTACGAGCAGAAGCCGTATCGAAGGCTGATGATGAATACCTGGGGCGCCACCTGCGTTCCCAGCCCGAGTACGGAGACGGAAGCCGGCCGTAAGATGCTGGCCAAGGACCCAAATTCCCCGGGCAGCTTGGGCATAGCGATCAGCGAAGCCGTGGAAGACGCGGTCACAAGCGAAGCGCAAGGGAGACCGTCCACCCGCTATTCGCTCGGAAGTGTTCTGAACCATGTGATGCTCCATCAGACCATCATAGGCCTGGAAGCCCAGAAGCAGCTCAAGATGGCCAATGATTATCCCGACATCGTTATCGGCTGCGCCGGTGGCGGAAGCAACTTTGCCGGCTGCGCGTTCCCGTTCATCCGGGACAAGATAGCGGGGAAAAAGGTCCACATCATTGCGGTCGAGCCCATGTCATGTCCCACCATGACAAAGGGCCCCTTTGCTTACGATTTTGGGGATACAGTCCAGATGACCCCATTGCTGCCCATGCACACGCTGGGTCACGCGTTCATCCCCGCTCCCATTCACGCCGGCGGACTCCGCTACCACGGTATGGCACCTCTGGTGAGCCAACTTATTCTGGACGGCCTCATCGAGCCGCGCGCCGTGTACCAGCTTGAGACGTTCAACGCCGGAGTTACCTGGGCCAGGACTGAAGGCTTCATCAGCGCCCCGGAGACCAACCACGCACTGGCCGCGGTGATCCAGGAGGCCAAGAAAGCCAAAGAGGAAGGCAAAGAGAAGACCATCCTCGTGAACTGGAGCGGCCACGGACTCGTTGACCTTGCCGCGTACGACGCGTTTTTCCAGGGTAAGCTATCGGATTACGAGATGCCGATGGAAGAGATAGAACAATCTCTTAAGGCCCTGGAAGGATTCCCGAAACCGAAGATGTAGAGCTGTCGGTAGGGGAATCCGGGATCGGCTTCCCCTACCTTACGTCCTACCCCATCCATGAAAGACACCTATGACCGGCTCATCAGACGAACAACCGTACGGAGAAAAAGAGATTCGCTGTCCGAGATTGGGCGGCCAAGTCACGTTCGAGTACTGTCGCATCGAGGAAGAGGGCCGACCGTGTCGCCGGGCAATCAAGTGTTGGTCGGTATATTTCGACGCGGAGGAGTTCTTCCGGGACAGGCTCGGAACGGAGGAGTGCCTCGGTTGGTTCGGACAGCCTCCTCAGCCGAAAATGGTTACGCTGGTGGAGCTCATCGAAAAAGCACGCAAGGTCCTTGATGAAAAGAAGAATGAGTAGACTTCCGCAATGCCGGTGCGAGCTCCGGTCTCGTTGAGGCTCAAGCGGGAGCACTCCGACCGGCCGCATTCGATCGCCCGCCAGATTCATTTCCACGGGATGCCTCCCGCCATATCGATGGGTTGTCGGACCAGGGATCGCGTGATAGTCTGGAAAATAACATTCGTTCCATGACAATCGGGTCGAGAACAGACCTTCCCTTCGGCAATGACGAAACGGGAGAGTCTCGGAAAGATACCCGGGGGCTACGCGAGGCTTAACGCAGTTGCATGAGCTTCAGGTAGGCCACAGCGCTCTGTGGTTTGATGTTCCCATGAGGAGTTTTATGGTCCCGGAAATCATCGAAAAGCGCTTAAAGGATAAGATGGAATCTCGCGGAGTGAGTCAATCAGCCGTTGACTGCTTCCTCGGCATGGTGAGCAGAGTCTTCGACAAAGAGCCCGCTCACGTGCCTTTGGCCACGGTGGAGACTCCCGACGATGCACTGCTTGTGAATCGACCCACCGACTCTAAGCTTCTCAAAGAGGCGGCGAAGAGGGGGGGAGAGCTTCTCGACCGAGTGGCGGTGATCAAGCTGAACGGCGGCCGCAGCACCACCATGGACAAGCGGGTCCCCAAAGGCATTCTCATAGCCAAGGACGGGAGACCGTACCTGGAAATCGTCATCCGACAGATGGAAGCCATGGGAAAGAGCAGGGGAAGGAACATCCCTCTCGTCCTCATGGACAGCTTCTTCACCCACGGCCCCACATTGGAGATCATAGGCCGGTTTGACTTTCCTGTGCTCACGTTCGTGCAGAATCAAGTGCCTCGACTTGTAGAAGAGACTCTGGCCCCTTTGGAGACCGGGACGGACGAGGATTGGGCGCCCCCGGGCCACGGGGATGTGTACAGAAGCCTACAGCAGACGGGCTTTCTGGACCGGCTCCGAGAGCAAGGCTGCAAGTGGGCGTTCATCTCCAATCTCGACAATTTGGCTGCGTGCCTGGAACCGTGGATACTTGGTCTCATCGAAAGAGAAGGCATCGAATTCCTTCTCGAGGTCACCGATAGGACCGCAGTGGATCGCAAGGGCGGGACCCTTGTGGTCCGCAACGGCAAGCTGGACCTCCTCGAGATCGCCCAGACGGCTCCGGAAGAACGCGGGCAATTCATGGACCTCAAGCGTTTCAGGGTGTTCAATACCAACAACGTCTGGGTCGATCTGGACGCGCTGGAAGGGGCTCTCGGCGAACCCGGGATGGCCTTGCCCATCATTCAAAACCGCAAGACCATTGCCGGAGAGAAAATCATTCAGCTTGAGACGGCTATGGGGGCGGCCATCGGCTCCTTCGATCGTGCCATGGGACTGCGGGTTGACAGAGAGCGGTTCTTTCCCACGAAAAAGGTGCAGGATCTGTTCGTTCTGCAATCCGATGCCTGCGTGCTGGATTCCATGTTCAAAGTTCAGGTCAATCCTCAAAGGCCGTCCTCCTTGCCGGTGAGACCTCAGGTGGTATTTCACGACAATTTCCTGGACACGCCCCTGGACATGCACGAGCGGTTTGGAGACCCGACCACCGTATCACTGGTGGAAGCGGAGTACTTTGAGGTTTCCGGTTCGGTCTTTTTCGAAAGAGACGTCAAGATTCAAGGCCGCGTCGTAGTTGCAGCCCCGGAAACCGACGAGTACAGAATTCCACGGGGTAGTGTCCTTCGGGACGCGACCTACCCTTGATTTCAACGATTACCGGCGACCGCGCGTACGATCGGGAAACCGGGTGAAGATTCTGAGCGGTCCGTACGAGAGCCGATTCGATACGATGAAGAAAGAAGATTGCATCAACGACCGGAAGTGCAGGCTCCCCGATGGGGCAATCTCTTACTGCGAAAGGAATCGTCATGACTGAGAATACTGAAAAAAAATTGAATAGTTTCAAGGCCTACGACATACGCGGGAGGATTCCCGACGAGTTCAATGAGGAGATGGCCTACAAGATCGGTAGGGCCTATGCCACCTTGCTTTCCCCCTCCAAAGTGTGCGTAGGCCGCGACGTGCGGTTGTCCAGCGAGGCTGTTGCCGCTGCCGTGGCCCGAGGCCTCAACGATCAGGGTTGCAGCGTGGTGGACATCGGACTCTGTCCCACCGAGGAGGTCTATTTTGCGACGTCACATCTGAGCCTGGACGGCGGAATTATGGTGACCGCCAGCCACAACCCCGTGGACTATAACGGCATGAAGCTGGTGAAAGAGGAGTCGCGACCGATCAGTGGGGACACCGGTCTCCAGGACATCGAGCGGCTCGTTCGTACCAACGATTTCAAGCCTGAAGCGGCCGCCAAGGGTTCGATAGAACAGGTGAGCACCAAAAATGCGTTCATCGACCATCTGCTCGGTTACATAGACCCCTCCAAAATGAAGAAATTGAAGGTGGTGATGAACTGCGGCAACGGCTGTGCCGACCCGATTCTGGAGAAGCTTGAAGGAAGACTCCCCATTGAGTTCATCAAGATGTTCCCGGAGCCCGACGGAACCTTCCCCAATGGAATTCCCAATCCGATCCTCCCGGAGAATAGAGGAGTCACCGCCGAAGCAGTCCTGTCCCATAGAGCCGACCTGGGAATAGCGTGGGACGGCGATTGCGACCGGTGCTTCTTCTTTGACGAAAAGGGGGAGTTCCTGGAGGGCTACTACATCGTCGGATTCCTGGCCCAGGCTTTCCTCAAAATCAAATCCGGGGCAAAAATAGTCCACGATCCTCGACTGGTGTGGAACACCATTGAAATGGTCACCGAGGCCGGGGGGATTCCCGTGATGAGCAAAGCCGGCCATGCATTCATCAAGGAGCGGATGCGCCTGGAAGATGCCGTCTATGGTGGGGAGATGTCCGCTCACCACTATTTCAGAGACTTTGCATACTGCGACTCGGGGATGATTCCCTGGCTCCTCCTCGTTCAAACGTTGAGTCAGGAGGGGCGTCCCATGTCCGAGCTCGTCCGGAGCAGGATTGAGAAGTACCCCGTGAGCGGTGAAATAAACAGCACGGTTTCGGACCCTCACGGTGTCATCCGCAAAATTGAGGAGCACTTCAAAGGAAGCGAATTGCTGCTCGATCACCTTGACGGGACTACCATGGAATTCAAGGAATGGAGATTCAACCTCCGGCCGTCCAACACCGAGCCCGTCATCCGGCTGAACGTGGAAACCCGTCAGAATCGGAAGTTGTTGAAGGAAAAGACCGACGAGATCCTCGGTCTCATTGCGAGCTTCTCGTGAGCGACTCGTCTTTGATGGATGCCCGTTGCGGCGGGGTTGGCCTGCCGCAACGACCATGTCCGCTCAATGGGTGCCGGCGGCCGACGTGCTCGGTCTTCTCCTCATTTATACGAAATAAATGCCATGTTTCCGGTTAACCGAGGGGTGACCCTCATGCCCACCTCGGCGAAGATCTGAAGAACTTCACCTATGCTCCTCGGCACCAACGCGCCCGCTCTCCCCAACATGTACAGGTACCTGTCGGCAAGTCTGTTGTTCGCTATCAAGGTGGTAAGGGAGATCGTTCCTCCACCGCAAAGGATCTTTCCGAGCTCGCTCAGCATGAGCTTCGCGTCATGAACGGCATGTAAAACGTTCATGGAGATAACGGTTCGGAAACTCTCGGGCTTGAACGGCAAGGAAAGAACGTCTCCGTGCAGGAATACCGCATTCTCCGGGACCTCCCCATTGAGCTCGATCAATCTTGCTTTGGCCATTTTCAGCAACGTGACGGACTGATCCAGGAAGACAACGGGACGCTCCGCGTATTCAACGTAGGTCTTTGCCGTGAAGGCCAGCGAGCCGCAACCCGCGTCCAGTACCCAACCATCCGTGGATGATGCGAGGGCTTCGCGACAAAAGACTTCATATTCAGCGGGCCAATATCCCCAGATCAGGCGATTGTAGTAACGATTGCAGGCCACCCGGTCGTAAATGCTCCCCATCTCGTCGTACTGGTTGGTATTCTCCCCGGGAGGGTAAAGAGAAAAGACCGCAGGCTCAAGCATTGAGAGATCCACGGTTTCAGGGATGACTTCCGCGAGCCTTTGCCGGTCAATCATTGTTATGGCTTCCTTTCTGTGGAGCCGACTTCCCCCGAACCCTCCAGGGCCCGTTTGAGGTTTTCCTCGGCTTCGGGAGAGCCGGGCCTGAGCTTCAACGCCTCCCGTGCATGCTTTGCCGCGTTGGCGAATTCCGACCTCATGAGGAGAGCGCGGGCTAAATTGTTATGCGCGATGAAACTGTTGGGCTCAAGTTGGAGCACCCCCTCGTACTGTTCGATTGCCTTGGGGATTTGACCGAGTTTCATCATAATCCGGGCCAGGGCAACGTGACCTTCCGCCCAACCCGGGGCGCGTCCCACTGTTTCAGCGTATTCCTTCGCGGCCCGACCTGTTTCCCCCAGATTCTCCCAGGCGATTCCCAGGTGGTAATGAGGCAACGAGAGCTTCGGATCGATCTCCACGGCCTTTGACAGGTGGGTGATTGCCTCGGGGAAACGTCCGAGCGTGACCAGTGCAATTCCCAGATTTGCTCTCACCTTCGCGTGACGGGGATCGATCGTTACGGCCTTTTCCAAAATCCTGACCGCCTCGTCGTACCGTTTCAGTTGCAGTGAGGCGGCCCCCAGATTCAAGTACGGCTGAACTTGGTGCGGACCTATTTTAGTGGCCTTCCGGTATACTTCAAGCGCTTCGGGAATGCGATGCGCCGCCAGCAACGCGTTGCCGAGATTGTTAAGAGGCACCAGGGACCCGGGCCTCAGCTCGACGGACTTCTTCAAACGGTCCACTGCTTCCTGAGCCCTGCCCGAATACAGGAGCGCCACCCCCATGTTGTTGTGCAGCATGCCCTGCTCGGGTGCGATGGCCAGACCTTGCCGGCACAACGATATCGCCTTGGTAGAGTCGCCTGCGTTAGCCAATATTCCGGAAAGGTTGGTGAGAATGTCCACATAAGGTCTTTTCTCCACCGATTTGGACCACGGTGGCAAGCTTTCATAGGCATCCATCCACACGGAGAGGGGATTCCATCGCTTTGCTTTGGCATGAGTTGCGACTCCCAATCCCAGGGCTATTACCAGCGACACCGCCACGAACGCTATGGTGAAGCGTCGTTCATCCTTCCGGGTTTGGAAGTGTCCCCATCCTCTCAGCACGAGGCTCCCGAGGACGATAAAAAGTGCGGCCATGGGGAGGATGGCGCGGTAACCGAAGATAAGATACTGGGGGACGAGCAAAGACTCCGGAGTGAGGCAAACGAAGAAGAGGAGTATTCCGAATGAGATCAAGGGGGCTCGTCGAATGAGCATGACACCGAGAGCAATAATTCCAGGGACGGCAATACAGGGCGCTGCGGTAACAGGGGGAGCGAGCAAGGACGTGGAGACGGTCATGGCATGCACGAGAGTGAAGGACCTCGGCAAAGGTACCACGATTGTGGCCAGATACCGAAACACGACCCGGCACTCGGTCATGAGAACCTGAGCCACGGTCAGCCCCGAGGCGGCAAAATAACCGAGCAAGCGATTCGATACGCCCCTGGCCACTTCACTCTCCACGCCGAACAGACTCCGGGTAACGACCATATAAACTGCCAGCCCGGGCAGGGTGATGAGACCGATGGTCAGGGCTCTTGAAACGAGCCGGCGCGGTGTTTGACCGAAAAGGGTGAGCTCGGCCAGAAGCAGGGCGATCGGTGCAGTGATGACGTTCTCTTTGCACAGCAGGCCCGCAAAGAAGAGCAGGCCGGTGACAGCGTAACCTATCAGCGGCCTCTCATAGCTACCGGAACGAACCGCAAGATAGCTTGCAATGGTGGAAAAATAGAAGAGGCAGGCGAGGATCGCCTCGCGCTGCCAGATGTAGAGGACGACATAGCTTTGTAGTGGGTGCATCACGAAGAACAGCGAAAAAAACAGCGCCACGGCTTGCTTCCGCGCGTTCGAGCCTCCCGTTGCCGTCCGAGGAATGTCGTAGGCCAACGAAAGCAAGACAAAGAGAGCGATGCCCGCTGCGGCCAGAAATGCCAGGTTCACAAGTCTGAGGTAGATGATATTCATCCCCCCGAGCCGATAGTTGCCGTAAAGGGTGAGCATGAACAGCGGACGCACGGGAACTATGGAGATAACCTCCAGGGCATCGTTGCGCTCAAAAACGTGTGCCCTTTGTTTGATCCACTCGTGACTGTCGTAAACCATGGGGCATGTGAGGCCGGGATAGTGCAGTACCAGGGCGATCAGATAAAAAACTGCAAATAAAGCAAGCAAGAACATCCATCGTCGTCGCCCGCTCGCCGCCAATACCGTTCCGGCAGTGGTCTCCAATCTTTGCAGCCTGCTGTGGGGTTCAATAAGAGCCATGGCGGGTTTGCTCCGCGAATCTTTCTCGTGCACCCTTCCTGAGGCGGCCGGGCAAAATCTGTCGATCTCTTTGATCCGTGAGATCATACCAACAATAATGACCAAAAGGGACAACGAAGGAGGCATGCCGTCCGTGATATCGGTAATCTCCGGGTGAGAGGCCGTTACGGCCCCCGAATGAATCCATTCCGGAGAGCTCTGTTCCGCCGACGATGCTGATTGTTTCAATACATGAAAGAGGGAGGGACGGCCAGAAGAGGTCTTCAGATACGAAAAATAAGGCAATGAGAACAGGTAGAGCCCATGTGGTCTTTGCTCTCCAAGGAACCGCTTAAAAATCCGACCTTCTGAAACGCGGCGTGCTCCTCCGGAGCATGAGAGACGACAGGCACACCCCTCTGTGCCCTGCACATGGGCTCACTGATAACGACACTTCAGGTGAACGGAAGTTTCCGAAAATCCTCCCCCTCGTCAAAAAAAATCCGTCGCTTTACTCCGTGAGAGTTTTGCGTTTACAGATCAGTAGTATATCTCGTGGTAGCACCAAATCCCCGTGGACACTTGCGCTCAGAGGAGGGGTCCGCCTTCGCCAAAAAAACGGGAGACCCTTTGCATCGGTCGTGCCGCTTGTCGGAAGCGCGCCCGTCGGCGGTGCGAAATGCGGTGGGGTCGGAATAGGGGCCGCACGATTTTGGCTTTGTCTTGCCCTCTGGTATGGAATCATTCCCGGACGGCCCCCCTTGGTTAGAATGCCGTACACGGCCACGAGTTGTCCAGGACAGAGAAAGAACTGAAACATCGATACTCGGGGGATAGAACAGTCTTTAGGCTGGATCTTCACCGGCGCTGATTACGGCACTCGCGGGGAACTTGACGGTGAGGGGAGGGGGATCGCGCACACCAAGCTGCAGGCGGGTTTTTTGATGTGCGCACATCCGGTCTATTCCAGGACGATCCGGTAGACTCGTCCGTCGTTGCACTGCCGGACTAACACTTCATAGCCGTCAGAGTTGATGTACCGATCGATCACCCGGCAGTCCGTGCCCGTGACATAATAGCCGCCGGTCCGGTAATAGCGAGCTCCGCGGAAATGGCGGACACCCGCGTGGAATTTCGATCCGACGTGTGGCTTGTGGCCGTAGTATTTTCCGGACCCCGGATGATGCGGCCCCGCGAACGCCGATCCCGCAGGAAGAGAGATGAGAGCGACGGTCGCCAACAGGATCGTTCCAGCCAAAGCGCCTAAGGTTTTCATTCGCGTTCCTTCCATGTTCTTACGGTTCGGCGTTTCGCCTTACTTTTATAGATCGCGATCGGCCGAGACATCTGACAAAAAAAACGATCTTTGCAGTTGAAGAAGCATGCCTGGGAATTTTGGTGGGTTAATTTGACCCGCTCGACCAAGTATGCGATTTCACATGTTCGTTCGTGCATTACACCTCCGGCGGCGCTATCAACCTGTCCGTTGATGGTCAAACGCTTTCCCCGTCATTTCTGCGGAGGCAGAAATCCGGACTCTTCCGAACACTCTGGACCCCGGCTTTCGCTCGGGGTGACGAAGTTGGACTGTCAGGGGTAATCTCGGAGTCGGTTGCTTTCAGGAACCGTGTTTCCGAAAAGGCGTTCCAAGACCGTGGACGGATCACACCCTCTTGCTGCAATCCGGAGTCGCTCCGGCCGGTCGAAAGTTCAAAGTGGATTTGCCGGGCGTGAGGGGAGGAAATAGAGACAGGCGTAATTCCGGAACAAAGCGTAGGATACGTGCGAGTGGTGTATTCAGTGTTGATCGGGAAGGTTTTCTTGGTACGCCCGGCAGGACTCGAACCTGCGACCTACGGATTCGAAGTCCGGCGCTCTATCCAACTGAGCTACGGGCGCAAAGAACAGAATAGTAAGGCTTGAACAACTGCATCTTGGCCGTCTCAACGGCTTACTTCGATTCGTCAGGAAAGGGGGCAGGGGCGAAGGCCCGGTGGGGAGAGTGATGGGACTCGAACCCACGGCCACAGAGGCCACAACCCTGTGCTCTGCCAACTGAGCTACACTCTCCACAGCCCAACAATCTAGAGACTTTTTCCGGAAAAGTCAACAACTGCTTCAATTTGAGAGAGGGCTTCGCCGTCTCGCGGTGAAGTCTCCCCTTGGGACCGAGCTATCATGCGCGTGGCTACCACATTTCCTTCAAGATTCTCGGGGTCTCTGGTTTTTCCTCATTTCGCGCACCGGTTGCGGAGTGCACGGCGGCTATCCGCGACTGCACCATTCGCCGCAATTCCGGTTTGGGTCTCACCCGCAAAGCCTCTTCATATTCCTGCAGCGCCTCGGCCGGCTCCATCTGCTCTTCAAGCATTCTACCCAGTTCATAGTGGGCCTGGGGGTCCCGTGGGTCCACCCGTGTGGCACGTCGAAAGTCCAGGAGCGCTCCGGCATTATCTCCCATGCGTTCCCGCACGAGACCGCGCAGGACAAGTGCACCCCGAAGGGTAGGGCACAACTCCACGGCCGCGTCGAAGTCCGCCAGCGCACCGGGGATGTCTCCCATCCTCACCCGGACCAAGGCTCTGCTGTGAAAGGCCTGAAACATCTTCGGGTCAATCTCTATGGCCTTGGAATATTGTACCAGCGCGTCTTTCAGGTCCCCGCCCCGGGCCTTCTTGTTCCCGAGATGCCAAGCAGCCGCCGGAGATGATTCCTCCCCCCGGATCCGACTCTCAAGCATTGCGATCCAGACAGCCAGATTTTCTTTCCATACCGGTCGGGGGTCAAGTTCACGCGCCCGTTTGTACAATGATATGGCCTCGACGAAATGACTGCCGTCACGCTCATACATGCCGCCGAGGTTCTCCATCGCCTTGAAATCTCCAGGGTCCACCTCGATGGCCTTGAGGTAATCAGACACTGCATGGGCAGGTCGATCCAACATTTCGTAGGCCATTGCGCGTCGGTAATAGACTGAAGCGTTTGCAGGCGCTTTTTTCAAAGCGAGACTGTAGTTCCGGACCGCATCCACGAACCTTCCCTGATCGTAGGCCTCATCGGCCGCGGTGGCGAGATGCGAGGCTTCCCCGTCGGGTTCTTGGTCCGCGGCGCTGCAGTGTGCCGGAACACCGGGCCAAAAGCTCCATAACACGAGAATGAAACCGAAGAGCAACACCCTCACCCCGCGGTTCAGAGAGACCGAGCCCGCACATGGGGGCCGGAACGAGGCGTAGTCCGAGCCGGCCGCGTCGGTTTCCCGCCGTCTCTGATCCGTATCTTGAAGCACCGGATGTCTCCTCTATCCGATTCGTCCTTGTCGTAGCCACGTTCTTCGGAGTGTGATATGAAGGCCTTGCCCCATCTGTCCGATGGGAGCCAGGGACCTTCATAGCAGGAATCGTAGGCAATTTGAAGTCAAGGATCTCACATCCGTCCGCCCCCGAACGATTAGAAGTCGAAGGATTGTGGCGCCGCTTAATCCTTGCAGGACTTGCGTGCCTTGTCATTCTTCTCTGTCGCGGCCCCGTAATGGCCGAGCCTCAGCAGATACCAGCGCCCAAGCACGCACAATACCGCATTGCCATTCACTGCTCGCTGAACATTCTCCAACTGTGGCACGACACGGAGCTCGTCCGGGAATATCCCATCGAAACGGGGAAGGGGGGCTTGCGAAAGAGACGCAGCGGCGATCATCGAACGCCGGTGGGAGATTATGAAATCTCCTGGAAAGCGTCCAGGCACTCCGCCAAAGGTCACAGGATCGTGGAAGGGCGAAGTTGGTGCAAGGACAACCGTTATTCCGACGCCACCCGCGGGCCGGCCCTGGAGAAGCTCTGGAGCGAATCGTATGGCGGTGATGAGGGGTCGATCATGAGCATCGACTATCCCAACGCCAAAGAACTGGCAAGAGGTTATACCGGGGACTGCATCCACATCCACTCGGACAAACACCATGAGCAGGGCGTGCTCAAGAAATCCTACGGATGCATCCACATGTTTCCGCAAGACGCCCGTGAGCTCTATGAAATGGTCGAGATAGGAACGCCGGTGAAGATTCTGCCTTGAGGATTGAGTGAATAGGCGGAGGCCGGCCGGTCAGTCCTGACGGGGGAGTCAGTGAGGAAGGTTTTCCTTCATGGCTTCGGTCTGGAAGTGGATGGCGAGGGGATCGATGATGTCGTCAAGCTTTCCGGAGAGGGTCTCTTCCAGCCGGTAGAGCGTCAGGCCTATTCGGTGATCGGTCACCCGGTTCTGGGGGAAGTTGTACGTGCGAATCCGTTCGGACCTGTCCCCGGAGCCCACCTGGCTCTTCCGCTCCTTGCTGATTTCGGAGTCCCGCTCCTCTTCCATGCGATCCAGTAGTCTCGCCTTGAGGATCTTGAGGGCTTTGGCCTTGTTCTTGTGCTGGGATTTCTCGTCCTGACACGTCACCACCAGGCCGGTGGGCACATGCGTGACTCGTACGGCCGAGTCGGTGGTGTTGACGCTCTGGCCCCCGGGGCCCGACGACCTGTACACGTCTATCTTGAGATCTTTTGCATCGATGCTCACATCGAGGTCGTCCGCTTCCGGCAGCACAGCCACCGTCACCGCGGAAGTGTGAATCCTCCCTTGGGATTCTGTGGTCGGTATGCGCTGGACTCTGTGCACGCCGCTTTCGTACTTGAGACGAGAATAAGCGCCATGACCGTGCACCAGTGCTATCACTTCCTTGATACCCCCGGTGCCGCTCATGGAAGTGGACATCATCTCCACCTTCCAGCTCTTTGACTCGGCGTACCGGCAATACGCCCGAAAGAGATCCCCGGCGAAGAGAGCCGCCTCGTCTCCTCCGGTTCCCGCGCGGATTTCGAGGAAGGTATTCTTGGCGTCGTTCGGGTCCTTCGGCAGAAGGAGCAGGTTGAGCTCCGTCTCTATCGAGGCTATGCGCTCCTTGAGGGCAGGGAGGTCTTCGCGTGCCATGTTCACCAACTCAGGGTCTTCTCCCTGGTCGATGATTTCTTCCAGGTCTTCGATCTCTCGTTGAGTATCGCCCAGGGCGCGGTAAACCTTGATGATCTGGTCCAGGTCGGCTTGCTCTTTGGCAACCTTCTTCATCCGATCCAGATCGGCAACAATTTCGGGACGTGAGAGCTCTTCGTTGAGCTCGTCGTACCTTTGGCTCAATTCTTCTAATTTATCAAGTACCTGCATATAACCCTATCAGACCGACGTCTCGCCCTTGGCCCAAAGCTCTTCTTTTTCCAACGTCTTCTTCAGAGCCACCAGAGCAACTTCAAGCTGATCGTCGCTGGGCTCCCGGGTAGTCAGCTTCTGAAGCCACAAACCCGGCAGCAACAACAGGTTCAGCACGGGGTTGTTGAGGCGTTCTCCCAGCCGTATGATCTCGTACGAGCAGCCTGCAATGGGGAGCATCAACAATATCTTGAAGAAGATGTAAAAAGCGTTGGTAAGAATTCTGTTTCCCAGAAGATCTTTCGGCAGGAGCGGGAAGACGGCGGTAAACAACAGAATGCTGAACATCAGCACCATGAGAAGGAAAGCGGTTCCGCAGCGGTTATGAAGCGTCGGATATTTCCTCGCGTTCTCAACGGTAAGCTCTTCACCCTTCTCGTATGCGTGGATCGATTTGTGCTCGGCACCGTGATACTGGAAGACGCGGCGTATCTCCTCGATCAGTGAAATGAGGAGAATATATCCGATAAACATCCCCACCTTGATGACGCCGTCGATTACGTGGAACCAGATGCTGCGGACGCCCAAGTCCTTGCCGAGGAGCACCCCCACGCCCAAAGTCGCCAAGTGGGGAATGACCACGAAGAGAAGGATCGCTCCGCCGAGGGCCAGTGCGATGGTTCCTCCCAGGGCCCACGGACCCAGTTTCTCCTCCTCCTCACCCAGGGCTTCCTGAGCGGAGTATGTCAGAGCTTGGATTCCATTGAACAGAGCTTCGTACAGGACGATGCAACCCCTCAGGAGGGGTTTCTTCAAGATAGGCCACTTCTCCATTGGAGAATACCAACGGTCCTCGCGTACGGACAGCTCGCCGTCAGGTCTGCGCACCACAACCGTGAAGGTCTTGGGGGCGCGCATCATGATGCCCTCAATAACCGCCTGACCGCCGACCTTGATCTGCTGAGAATTCTTGCCCTCGCTATTGCTGATGATCATGATGTCCCATGTGCCGAATAATTAATTCGATCGGTCATGCTTCGGAAGATTAATGCCCGGCCCGTGCGCTGCGCGTCTTACTTCTTGGCATCCTTTGCCGGTTTTTCCTTTTTGAGCCTTGCTAGGATCTTCTTGCCCGCCGGTTCGACTTTCTTGCGAGTCTTTGCCGGTTTCTGACCCGTTGCAATGGGCTTGTCGCCGTACTTCTTCATGAAGCGCTCAACGCGTCCTGCGCTGTCCACAAGCTTCTGCTTTCCGGTAAAGAAGGGGTGACATGACGAGCATATCTCAAGCTTGTACTCCGGCTTTGTCGAGCGAGTGGTGATGACCGCGCCGCACGCGCACTTGAATTCCGATTCGCCGAATTCGGGATGTATGCCCTTTTTCATTTGCTTTCCTCCATAGGCAACTCTGAATCTTATATATTACCACAGGCTCTTAAATACAACAAAGCAAAAACAAGACGCCGCTCATGGTAGGGCGGCGATCGTACTTTTGCGGCTGTGTCGCTAGGCCGAACGCGAAGCGACACAAATTTTTTTGTCGGGTCAATGGTCTCTCAAGGGCCGGCAACACCCTCTCTGGGGGGGGGCGTCGTGAGGGCTATCTGTTCATGGCGTCGAGAAACTCTCTGTTGGAATCGGTCTGCATGACCTTGTCCAGGAGAAATTCCATGGCATCCACAGAGTTCATGTCCGCCAGAAGCTTTCTCAACAGCCAAATCCGCTGGAGATCGTGCTGGTTGGTCAACAGCTCTTCTTTTCTGGTTCCCGACCTGTTTATGTCGATGCACGGGAAGATACGGCGCTCGAGGAGGCGGCGATCGAGATGGATTTCCATGTTGCCGGTTCCTTTGAACTCCTCGTAGATGACCTCATCCATCTTGCTCCCCGTGTCGACGAGCGCGGTGGCGATAATGGTCAGACTTCCGCCTTCCTCGATGTTACGCGCTGCTCCGAAAAATCGCTTGGGTCTGTGCAGCGCATTGGAATCGACACCACCGGACAGAATCTTTCCGCTCGGAGGCACCACCGTATTGTGGGCCCGTGCGAGACGGGTGATGCTGTCCAGAAGAATGACCACGTCCCGTTTGTGCTCGACGAGTCTCTTCGCCTTCTCGATGACCATGTCGGCCACCTGCACGTGCCGCTGAGCCGGCTCGTCGAAGGTCGAGGAGATCACTTCCCCTTTGACCGACCGCTGCATGTCCGTCACTTCTTCCGGTCGTTCGTCGATGAGCAGAACGATCAAGTACACGTCCGGATTGTTGACGGTCAAGCTATTGGCGATCTGCTGAAGCAGCACCGTTTTACCGGCCTTCGGCGGGGAGACGATCAGGGCGCGCTGCCCCTTGCCGATGGGCACGAGGAGATCCATGATCCGGGTCGAATAGAGCGTCGGGCTTATCTCAAGCTTGAGCTGCTCGTTGGGATACAGCGGGGTAAGGTTGTCGAACAACACCTTGTCCCGGGTCGCTTCAGGATCTTCCGCGTTGACCGTTTCAACCTTGAGCAGTGCGAAGTATCTCTCGGTATCCTTGGGGGGTCTGATGTACCCCGAGATCGTATCTCCCGTGCGCAAGTTGAATCGCCTGATCTGGCTCGGAGACACGTAGATGTCATCCGGTCCCGGCAGGTAGTTGTAGTCCGGGGCCCTGAGAAAGCCGAAGCCGTCGGGGAGCGTCTCAAGGACTCCCTCACCCCGTATGGGCTGCTCCTTCTCGTTTTGTTGGTGGGCCTGGAGAATGGCAAAGATCAGCTCTTGCTTCCGCATGCTGCTTGCACCTTCCACCGACAAAGAATTGGCGATGGAAAGAAGTTCGCTGACCTTTTTTTCTTTCAATTCTGCGACGTCCATAAGGTCTCCTGATCGCATGTCTGACGACGCGCCGGCCGACTTCTGTGGTTTTTTTTGAAGTTTTTTCAAGAAAGGTTTTTTATCAGAGAGGGGAAGGCTCTAAGTCTCCGACAGCCCCGAACCCTGCAATGGTTTTCCTCAGATGGGATGGCTCTCCTGGTGGGAGTACCTGTTAGCGGTCAAATCCTTTGATAACCAACGGGACGCGATCTGTCAAGTACTTTGTTTTTCTCCGTTGATCATTGGGCATGACCGTCCTAGAATGAGCTGCATGGACCAACTCCTTCTTTCTCTCCTCACTCCGCCCAGGTATACGTTCGAGAACCTGGTGATCCACGACGGCAACAGGGAAGCGATCAAGGCAATTCGCTCGATCTATGCCGAACCCCGCAGACCGGTTCCCGCGCTTTTTCTCCATGGCGGGCCGGGAACGGGAAAGACTCACATTCTCAGGGCTCTGGAAGCCCTCCTGCTCGGCCGGGGGGACGGCAAAGACGCCGGGCCGGCTTTCTTTGAGGCCCGGGACCAGGCAACGGCGTTTCCCGATTTTGTCGGCTTCCTCGCACGAGAGGACCTTTCCGACTACTGGGATTGCGGCGTGATTGTGGACGACGTCCATCTCGCTCGGGGCGATGATTGCGCCCATCTTTTCAGCATCGCCAATCAGCTCAACCGGTCCGGTGCACCCCTTGTGCTTGCTTCGGCGGTACCGCCTCAAGAGATCTTTGCCGACGATCCGCACCTGCGAACCCGTGTTCTCTCCGGGCTCGTGTTCGGCTTGGACCCGCCCGAGGACCCTGACAGGGTGCTTATTCTGGACAAGATGGCGCGTGACAGGAACGTGAGAATCTCGCCCGACGTGTGCAGTTATCTCGTCACAAGAAAGTCACGCAACGTGAGGGACCTGGACGGACTCCTGGACATCATCGACGAGGCCTCTCTCCGGATGAAGCGCCGCGTGACGCTGCCTTTCGTCAAGCTGCTGGAAAAAGAGAACCTGCTGTAGCCGGTCGGTTGGGGAAGACAACGGTTCTCTCCGTGAAATTCTCAATATCTCCAGGCTTTGGCCGCTTCCGGTCCCCAGCTCCCTGCCGGGTAGAAGAGAAGTTTCTTGTATCGGTCTATGCACCCCTCGCAATCCTCCAGGACCGGCTCAAGGAAAGACCAGCAAAGCTCCACAGCGTCCTGACGCCAGAAGAGTGTCTGGTCTCCCTGGATACAGTCCATTAAGGCCTTTTCGTACGCGTCGAGCACGGGGCCGGAGTAATTCTGCTGGTAATTGAAATCCATGTTCACCGATCGGAGACAAAACTTGGCCCCGGGATTCTTGGTCTGAAACGTGAGATTGATCGTTTCGTCGGGATACACCCCCAGGGTCAACCGGTTCGCCTGGATGCCGTCTCCCAGAACATCACGAAACATCGAGTGAGGGACGCTCTTGAAGTGGATCACTATCTCCGTAATCTTTTGGGCCAGCCTCTTGCCCGAGGTCAAATAGAACGGGACCCCCTCCCACCTCCAGTTCTCCACGAAGACCTTCATCATGGCGAATGTCGGGGTCAACGATTGCGGGTTGATTCCCGGCTCTTCCCTGTATGCAGGCAGTTCCCGCCCTCCCGTTTCTCCGGGCCCGTACTGAGCCAGGATCAGGTTGCGGTCGTCATCCTTTCCGGTAAAGGGTCTGAGCGACCTGAAGACTTTGCAGGTTTCGTCCCGGACGTGATCGGCCTCGAAACGGGAGGGAGGCTCCATGGCCGTCAATGCCAGAAGCTGCATCATGTGGTTCTGGAACATGTCGCGCAAGACGCCGGATTCCTCGTAATAACGGGCCCGGTTTTCGACGCCCAGGGATTCGGCTGCAGTGATATGGACGCTGTCGATGAACATCCGGTTCCACAGGGGCTCGAAAATGGCGTTGCCGAAGCGCAGTACCAGGAGGTTCTGGACTGTCTCCTTGGCGAGATAGTGATCGATCCGGAATACCTGTTGCTCCCGGAAATGTTTCTGCACCGTTCGGTTCAGCTCCAGCGCGGTTTTCAGATTCCTGCCGAAAGGCTTCTCGATCACGACCCGCGTCCAGGGTTGTCCTCCGTTCCCCGTCCGTGAGAGCCCTGCACCGCCCAACATCTCGACGGTTTTTTCATACAGTGAAGGCGGAATAGCCAGGTAGAAGATTCGGTTTCCATGGAGGCTCCGCTCCTTGTCCAGCGACTCCAAATCGGCTGCCAACCTGGAATAGGATTCGGGTGAGTCGAATTCCACGTGACGGTAAAACAGCCACCGGGAAAATTGGTCCCATTTGGTGGGGTCCTTGGGGGCCACTGCTTTCCTCATGTGGTCTCGGAATTCGTCGTCGCTCAACTCCGACCGGGATGCGCCCACGATGGCAAATGAATCGGGCAATCCACCGATGAGAAAGAGGTTGTAAAGGGCGGGAGCCAATTTGCGGGCCGTGAGATCCCCCGTGGCGCCGAAGATGACCATCAGACAAGGCTCCAGACCGTCTTCCACGAGACAGGCGTAATGGGGGACCTTCATGTCCGGTACATGGCTCGTTGCCAC
The DNA here is from genome assembly GCA_041741735.1 of Desulfomonilaceae bacterium. Lineage (GTDB taxonomy): Bacteria > Desulfobacterota > Desulfomonilia > Desulfomonilales > Desulfomonilaceae > JBGSJS01. Next base: position 64,467 of record JBGSJS010000126.1, read on the forward strand.
GGCATCAATGTACCTGTCGAGGCTTTCCTTATCTAATTTCATCGTTCTCCTCACCGGCTTCTCACCGGCTTCCCTCAATTGTCGCACAAGTTGAACGCGTGACACGCGGCTCCCAAGAGCGCTGCTTTATCGTTGAGGATAACCTTCACGGGGATATTTCTCAGGAGATCCGTGAATCTCCCCTTGTCCGTGAACGACTCCAGGAAGGGGCCTTTGTCCAGCATGGGCAATATTTTTGGGCATATGCCCCCGCCGAGGTAGATCCCCCCGGTGGTCATGGCCGTGAGGGCAAGATTGCCGGCAGCGGACCCGATGATGGAGACAAAGAGCTCCAAAGCCTCCACACAGATCGGATCTCTCTCCTCCATACCTGCTTGGGAGACCGCTTCGGAAGGATCTCCCGTCTCGATTTTCCGAGTGAGCCAAACAGGCTCCGAATGCTCCCGATACTCTCTGATCCATGAGTAGATGCTGAAGAGACCGGGACCCGAAGCAACTCGTTCCAGGCTCACGTGAGGTATCCGTTCCAGGAGGTGGACGAGAAGATCTATTTCTCGCCGGTCCTTGGGGGCAAATTCCACATGCCCCCCTTCCGACGGTAGAGGCCGAAAACGACCTTCCTCCACCGCGATCAATCCTATCCCCAGCCCCGTACCGGGAGCGACCAGACCGATGCAGCCTTCCGGATCGACCTCGCCGGCGTTCAGCATGTGCAGTTCGGAATCCCGAAGTACCGGCACGGCATACGCTGTTGCGGTCAGGTCATTGATGAGGCTTACCCGCTCCCAACCGAATCTGCCGGCCAATTCCTCTTCGGAGACCACCCAGGGGAGGTTTGTGGCCCTCGCCGTCCCATGGGACACCGGACCTGCAATGCCGAAGCACGCTGCGGATACCGTCGCGCCGCATTGAGCCAGAAACAGCTCGACCAGCCCATCGAGGCTCGTCGTTTCGGCGCTCGCGTATGACTCCATAGCCTCGGGGACGGGGCGCTCGTCGCCGAGGCTGAACAGGCCCAAGTTCGTCTTGGTCCCGCCGATGTCTCCTGCCAAACACAGTTTATGGGAAGGTTCCCGTACCATGATGCCGTCCCTTTGGTGCCGCGCGCTCAGGTTTTGATCGTATCAGCCGACACCCTGTACACGTATTTCACCCAGTCGTAACCGTAGTAACCCTCAGCGACCAGTCTCAGAGGGAATCCATGCTTCTGCGGGAGCGGGCTTCCATTTACGCTGTACGCAAGAAACACCTTCTCCGAAAGCGCATCTTCCACCGGCACCCTCATCACTTTTTCGTACCTACCCTCCGGACCCCTGAAAGTGACAAAGTTTGCTTCGTCTGATATCCCGGCTCTCTTCAAAAGGCTGCTCAAGGAGACTCCCCGCCAGAGTCCGTAATTGGCAAACACGCCTGGGCAGATGAGCAACACCGCCCGTTCAACCGAAGGGGCCGCCGGCACCTCGGCATAGGTCAATTTCAGGGGCCGGCGAACACTACCGTCCACCGCAAGACGCCAGGCATCGATATCGGTTTCCCGGTCGTCCAAACCCATGGTGCCGAAATCTTTCAGCGGGGTGATTTCGAGCCCCTTCACATCGACATCTCGTGGGTTCATGTCTTTCAGCATATTCTTGCCGTTCCGTTCGGGACTTTCTTTCTTTCCCGTCGCGGAAGAGGCCGAACCGGCTTCATAGGAAAGACGATCCCCGAGCACCGCCATCCCCGCTGACGCTGCCAACACCTTCTTGATGAAATCCCTTCTGGATGCCATAGGCAGAACCGCCTGTCCCGAGCCGGGATACGATAGTGGAGCGCTTTGAAAACTGCGGGAACGGGAAGACGAAGCGTGGCTGTTCGTTCAAATGTGAGCCGCGGCCTTCCGCTCGCGCTCCACTTAGATTACCGTCCCGGGGTGGTCTCGGTCAATGAGTGACTTTGTCAGCCGGTCGTAATTCGACGCGGTCGGCGTCCGCGTAGCCTTTCTCGAAAGCCAGGGAACTGACGGTCCTGGTTCGACCGTACTCCTTGCGGATGTTTGAGAAGGTAGCGCTCATGTAGGTGTGGATCATCTTTTCCTTGGCGAGAACAAGGTCCTTGCAGGTTTCCCTCTCCACCTCCCTGACTTCCCGCGTTTGCTCCCTGAACCTTTCCCCGATTCTCGTCACACCGCCCTCAAGATAGGCAAAGCGGAGTGCTCCCCTGTTCCATCCGCGTGCCTCACGGCTCAAACGAGGCAGAGCGCTGTCTGCCATCCGATTAAGCTCCCGGTGGAGGAACTGAAACGTGCACGCAGCGATCTGCGCGTCGGCTTGGGTCCCGATGAAGCTGAGAATCGGACTGGAGCCGGTGCGTCGGCGAATGATGTGGCTGCAATCAAATCCTTCTGCGACGTGTATCATGAGGCCTTTGATCCAGTTCCGAAGCAATTTGCCCGTTTCCACGCAGGCCTCGGTGACGTCGAGCGCGCCGTTCATGTCATCGGGGGGAAGATCCGCCATGCACAGGTTGTAGCGGGAGAGCAGCTCGCGGGCCTTTGACGCTGCCAAGGCGGCCTCGTTTTCGTTGGGAGACTTGGAAAGCTCGAAGAGCTTCTTTACCTTTGAGAGTACCTCGTCCTTGGTCATGGGCACGCACGTTTCCTTTCCCGATGTTCAGGCCGATAAGAGAGACCGATCAAGTTGAAGCGGATATAACAAGAAAAGGAGCGAGTCAAGACCCTTCAAACCATTTCGCGATCCAATCCATAACAATGACGGCCGGTCTCCGGAGCGAAGTCGTACGGGAAAGTTGTGGTAGAGCGCTTTGAAAGTTGCGGGCAACGAAGAGAGGTTTGGAGGTGCTGGTAAGACTTTCGAGGAGGAGGAAAGACCTCGGAACATTTCGCCGGCGCCGGCCAAGAGAATCAAGGAGCCCCCGAAGCCCCACAGGCGCCAACTCGTGCTGCCGACGAACTGAGATCATGGGGCGGTAAATCGAGAATCCCGGCCGGTTTTGGCTTCGACTTGGCGCCTATGTTTCGAGGTCGGTCGAATCTTCCTACAATGCGCTGTGGATGTCGGGGGTCCGCTTCTTGACCTGGTACCTCACGTTACCCAGGTTGGCGTTGAGATCGGCCACAACGGCCAAAATAGCGTCCTTCCCAAGAAAACTGATCGTGATGATACCCTCCTCGTATTCGACGAGGCCTTGGGTCATGCGCCCGACATTGAGCTCACGCCCCATAACTTCCGAAGAACCGATACCCGTCGAAACCACCGCTCCGACAGCCTCTATATCCATTTTCCGTCCGCCTGAGATCCCTTCTATGACGAATCCGTCTCGACCGACGACTACCACGGTGGTTACACCCTCAACATCCAACATGTCTTTCAGAAGCTCTTTGAGCTGTGCCATACTGTTCTCCTTATTCGGAATAATAACAAATGTGCTGGTGCGTGCTCGCACTCGATAAAGTCCTGCAGGGCAATGTGCCTGCATCCGACGTATGCGTCCGGCCGTTCAACGCCTCGGGCTCGTTTCAACGAGCCGATAACGCGCCCATACGTGGAAAAGCGACAATCTTGCGGCTCCAATTCGACGTCAGCATCCCGAAACTCTCGCTTCGGGACTGTCACTATTTGTCAATCAGCTCCACCACCATCTTCGTGTTGCCCTCACCGCCGGCGGGTTCCAGGCTCACCAATCTGGCTCGTTTGCCCAGGTTCTTTTCCGCAATTGCTATGGTAAGCGCCGCAAAGGGACAGCCGAAAGGAGGTACGCCTTCTTCCTTCAGTCTTGCGGTCAATTTGAAAAATGAGCATTTGGTGATATTGGCCGTCAACTCCTTGCCATCCAAACTGAACGCCATGTTGTCGCAAAGGCCGAGATTAACCGCTGTCTCGCCCATTTTGGAAGATAGCTTATCTACGTCGTCAACGCACGAGAAGTCCACGCCGAGTTTCCCCAACTCGTCCAACATGTCGGGAGCTGCTTTACGCATTACCGCAGCCGCGCTCTCGCCCACCACGCTGTGGAGGGCCTTGTATAGGCCGTAGAGAATACCTTCTACCGCTCTTGTATCAATTTTGTCCGCTGCCATTGTTTGTCCTTTCTTTCGATCGTTGTTGGGTGTCTGCTCCAAAGCTTCATCGAAGACGCGCCGGGTTCGATCCGACTACCGTCGTGCCGATGTGCATTTTTCCACTTCCGCCTCGTAGTTAGATTCTCGGTGCCGCATCGGGCGTCTGCCGTCCAGGAGAAAATCCACCGTTCGCCCCACTCCATCTCCACCATTCGAGCAGCTTATTCTTGTTGCTTGACCTGTCGGCAACCGCTTCCGCCCGAGCAGACCCAGGCACCCTTCGGACCGGTCTCCCCCCGAGGCGGTAACGCGGCAATCTCCCATGCGACGCGAGTGTTCCGCGTTCCATTAAGCACAAAACATGCCAAAACTCTGAACCATTGGATATTTGTTTTACGGCATTGTGCGCCGGTTTGAGCGTATCCAGCTTCCAGTCCTTCTTCGGCATGGGACGGATAATTGCGTATTTTACACGCACCACCTGGAGAGGCGAGCTGAAGAATGGGGGTAAGTTACTGAAATAACACTACGTCATTGAGATGGCGCTCCGTGCGAAAATGGCACTTCCTGCCGGCAATTCTGTGGAAAACTCCCTCGAGGAGGATTCTTCCGAGATCATTACGCCCAAAAACAAGGGAAGGTGCAGCTCCGGGAGCCGGACACCACGTCCGGCATGCCTCTGAAGCGGCGCCAGGTCCGACCGATCGCTGCAGAATGGGCATGCCGGCCTCGTCTCGATTTTGTCGCGAAGACCACTGTTATCCTCCCCCCGTACGAGAACCGCTCCCGGCAAGCCGTTACACTCGGTTCACGCATTCACGGGCCGTGCTTGTCATTACTCCCGGGCCGTGTTATCAACGATTTCATGCTCAGATCCCTGAAGATATCCCTTGGATTTCTCACCGTCTTCCGAGTGAGGGTGGAGCCGATTCCCGACATGGGAGAGGTGGCCCGGTCCGCCTGGGCCTTCCCTGTGGTGGGAGTCCTTCTGGGAGGAATCCTCGTACTGGTCCGATTGCTGATCGGCTCACATGTGCCCCCGGTGCTCTCCGCCATCCTGCTTGTCGGCTTGTGGGCTGTTTTGACCGGCGGCCTCCATCTCGACGGATGGACTGACTGCTGGGACGCGATTGCCGCTGCGACCACGCCGGAGCGCCGGTACGAGATACTCAAAGATTCAAGGATGGGCACCTTCGGCGGGCTGGCTTTGATTCTCCTTCTGGCCGTGAAGACCTCGACCCTGGCCGGTCCGGATCTGCCTCTCTCCATTCTGCTCCTGTCTCCCGTCATAGGTCGGGGAGCGATGGTCTGTGCAGCGTACGGGATTCGTGCTCCTGCACAAGGAATGGGGAATTCCTTTGTTCGGAGCCTCGATCGCTCCACGGTAAACAAGGCGGCTCTCATAGCCTTTGTGCCGGCTCTTATTGCGGGTCTTTCCGGTTTGGCGGGAGTGGCCGCGGCCTACGTCGGAGCCCTCATCTTTCGGCGATTCGCCGAATCGAGGCTCAACATGGTCAACGGCGACGTCCTGGGCGCCATGTGTGAGCTCTCGGAAACACTCGTGCTGGTGGCTGCGTCATTCAGGTGAAGAGTGCCATGCGATTGGGAACGACCTCATATATATATCCTTCCGATATTCTCTCCAATGTTCGACGGCTCGCCGGTCGGGTGCAGGATGTGGAGCTGGTGATCTTCGAGGTCGATGATTCCGGGGCCGACCTTCCGGATGAAGCGAGCGTTGTGGAGCTTCGGGCAATCGCGTCGGACAATGCGATGACGTACACCGTGCATCTTCCCCTGAATCTTCGACTGGCCTCCGGCTCACCGGCAATGACGACTGCTTCCCGAGTGATCGGGAGCACGGCGGGCCTGTCGCCGCTCGGGCTGGTGGTTCACCTGGAAGGGGAGGACCCCATGGGATCGGAAAGCCGGGACGCGTGGGTGGAGAATGCCTTGAGGTCTCTGGAGGCCCTAACCTCGCAAGTCGATCGAGCGTCTCGTATCTGCGTGGAAAATTTGGAAACGTACCCGCCTGAGGTCATCGAGACGGTCCTGGAACGAACAGCGGTCTCCTGTTGCATCGATGTCGGACACTTGTGGAAGCAGGGACTCGATCCTCTCCCCTTTCTCGATGCCTGGCTTCACAGAACGCGAATCGTGCACTTGCACGGCGTTACCCATCGGGATCACAAAAGCCTCTCCGTTGTCCCTCCCGAGGATCTGGACCCCGTGGTGGATCTTCTCGCCCGGAGGTTTGAAGGAGTGGTCACTCTTGAGGTGTTCAACGAACGGGATCTTCTTGGCTCTCTGGAGGCATTCCGGGGGTCTCTGGAAAGGGTGACCGGCAAGTCGGGTTTGAAAGGGGCGTGATCGGGGCCCCACAAAAAAAACCCCGGAGACGACCGGGTTTTGACTTTTCTGTGTTGGTGCCGAAGAGGAGACTCGAACTCCTACAGGCTTACGCCCACCAGACCCTGAACCTGGCGCGTCTACCACTTCCGCCACTTCGGCACGTTCATTATTCTCCCATCATGCGCGGGATCTGTCAAGCCGGAAAACGCTTGGGCAAGGCTCCCGGAAGCGCGGAGGTCCGACAAGGGCCTGCAAGGCAAATTCAGGCGTGCAAGAAGCTTCTTCACGGTGTAAAATGTCCGGCGCCGGAGTCCTTCCATCGGACGGGCAAACAGAAAATGCATTTCCGGGCGGCATCCTCCCGGAGACGATAACGGTGAGCAGGAACGTATCGTGCCCGGTTCCGAGGGCTGCACCTCTACTCGCGGCCAGTTTCGGCAGCCTCTCGAAATCGGCACCCCGGAACAGCGGCCGGAATTTCCCTGCCGACACTCAGCTACGGGCTTGAGACTGAACATGCACGACTGTGACAAAACAAAGGAACAGCTCATCCAGGAATTGAGCTCCCTTCGCAAAGAATTACAGGCAGCCGGACATTCTCCCCCGAGCCTCTCCGCTTCCCGTCCGTTGAGCGTGCGCGGCCTGAGAAACATTCTCACATCCGTTCCCTTTGGAATCTCCTACCACGAAGAAGGACGACTGAAATGGGCTAACAAAGCCATGTTGCAGATGTTCGGATTCCACAGTCTCCGAGAGGCTCTAAAGACCGATCCTTCGGACATGTTCGCTTCAACGGATGAGTACCAACTGTTCAGGGATTTCCTGAGGCGAAGGAAAACTCCCGGCGATCAAGCCGGAGAGGACGTGCGATTCAAACGCCGTGACGGAAGCATTTTCGTCGGCCACGTGCAGGTCAATTGGGGCGACCCCTCCACGTTGGAGGCCGCGGCCTTGGTGTGCGTCTCGGATGTGAGTTGGAGGGTCCAAGCCGAAGAAGCGCTGCGAGAAAGCGAGCAGTTGCTCAGGAGCATTCTGGTCGCGTCCCCGGTAGGCCTGTGTCGAGTCGAAGAGAGACGATTTCAATGGGTCAATCAGGCCATGGTGGACATGCTGGGATTCCGGTCGGAGGACGATCTCGTCGGGAAGGATACCCGGATCATCTACGACTCACCGGAGGAGTACCATCGCGCCGGAGACGTACTGTATCGCGGGAGTCAGCGCGGTCCGATTTCCAGGACCTATGCCAAGTTGGTCCGTACCGACGGATCGGTTTTTGACGCGCACCTCAGGGTGTCGGCACCCGACCAGACTAACAGAATGAAAGGGACCGTTGCGGCAGTATCGGACATTTCGTGGATTAAGGAGTCCGAAGAGGCGTTAGTGGAGTCCGAAAGGCGTTTTCGGGAAATTCTTGAAAACATTCATCTTGTGGCCGTCGGTTTGGATCTGGAAGGGAAGATCACCTTCTGCAACGATTTCCTCCTCGAGCTTTCCGGACGGCGGCGGGGCGAAGTCGTGGGGCAAAGCTGGTTCGAGATGTTCGTTCCCTCAGAGTACCGGAGGAAGCAACGGCACCGATTCCGCCGGCTGCAGAGCGGCCGGATCGCTATGTACGGCAGAACGGCCATTGTCACCAAAACGGGTGAACGAAGGATCATTTCCTGGAATAACACCATTTTGAGAGATCCGGCCACCAACATCATAGGAGTGGCCAGCATAGGTGAGGACATAACCGATCGTAAACGGGCAGACGCTATCCTCCTCCAGACGGAGCGAATCAAAGCGGTGGGAGAAATGGCGGGAGGGGTCGCCCACAACTTCAACAACCTACTCCAAATAGTAATGGGAGCCGCACAGATGGCTCTCGTCAACCTGGAATTGGGTAACGTCCATGAGATGAGACCGAATCTGGAACAGATCGTCAAGAGCACCCGGTTGGGTGCCCAGACCGTCCAGCGCCTTCAAGAGTTCGCCCGCGTCCGTAGCGAAAACGGAGATAGTGAGGGCGAAGTCTTCGACCTCTCTCGCATTGTCCGGCAGGCCGCGGAGATGAGCAGCCCGTGGTGGAAAACCAGCCCGGAGAGAGAGGGGATCAAGGTGACCCTTGCGACCGATTTGGGTGCCGGATGTCTGATCATGGGCAAGGAGAACGAGCTGTTCGAGGTGGCGGTGAATCTCATCAAAAACGCGGCCGAGGCCCTGCCCCGGGGAGGAGAAATACGGCTGGCGACGTCTGCTGAAGGTGACGAAGTGCTTTTTCAGGTTGAAGACAATGGCGTCGGCATTCCCAAGTACTGCCTCGGGAGAGTCTTCGAGCCCTTCTGGACCACGAAGGGCTTTCAGGGGACCGGCATGGGCCTCTCCAGTTGTCTGGGTATAATCACGGAGCATGGAGGAACGATCGGTGTCGAGAGCACTGACGGGAGAGGAACAACGTTCACCGTACGGCTGCCTCGAACGGAGAGACTTGCCGGGCCGCCCGCCCGTTCCTCGGATGTGACGGAAAGATCTTTTCGGATACTTCTGATTGACGACATGGAAGGTGTGCTGGAAATCCTGGGAGAGGCATTGGAGGAGCACGGCCAAACGGTGCACACCGCCCTGTCGGGAGAGCAAGCCATGAAAATTTTTCAGGAGCATCCCATCGACGTGGTGGTGTGCGACCTGGGAATGGAGGGTATGAACGGATGGCAGGTGAGCCGGGCGGTGCGGGACCACTGTCTCAGGAATGCAGTTCCCAAGACCCCCTTTGTCCTCCTTACCGGCTGGGGAGGGCAGATAAGCGACGAGCGGAGGCTCTTTGAAGCCGGCATCGACAGGCTCGTTTCCAAGCCGGTCATGGTATCCGCGCTGCTCGAAGTCCTGAGGGAAGTGATGCAGTATCCGGCCGGGGAGCAAAGCCCGCTCCGAGGCAACTCCGATCCCGTTTGATTTTGATCCATCGCCTGACATGTGCCATAATTCCGACCGAGAAGGCTCTTCTCCGAAGACCTGATGGGACGGCCGGTGAGGTAGCCCCTTTACTTGGCGCCCCGGACGATTATTGGGCGGTGAGCGACAGTGAGGTCAAGGCGAGCCTACTTGTGAGGAGAGACTGACGTGGTCGATCTCATCATCGGATATCTGATGGATTCTGCCCGCTGGCTTGTCATCCTGATTCTGGCGTTCTTGTATCCGGAAACGTACTCTTCTTGGAACGGCAAAGTGGTGGAGATCGTGAGAGGCGACGAGATAAAGGTTGAGAGAGCGGGAAAGGTAGAGAACGTCCGCCTCTACGGGATCGACGCCCCCATATGGTGGGGACCGGAGAAGAAGTCTGCGGATGACAAGAAGAAATCCCCGGCGAAGGAGCTAAAGTCCGAAAAGGTATCGCCTACGACACGTCATCTTGAACCGCAGGAATTCGGTGATAAGACGAAGCGATACCTGGAACAGCGGGTCTTGGGGAAAGCGGTGACCGTACAGCCGCTGCCGTCAAGAATTAAAGGTCCCTGGTACAAACCGAGGATCGTCATGTACGATCGGTACAACAGGATCGTCGGTCTGGTCTACATGTACGGCGAGGGAGGCCGATCTCTGAGCGAAGAGCTTCTCGAGAAAGGACTGGCGTGGTGGTACAGACCGTTTGTACCATTTGAGCGCGGGTACAAACACCTCCAGGATCTGGCGCAGGAACAAGGGCTGGGGATCTGGTCCAATAAAGGAGCTGCCCCCCCGTGGGCATGGCAGGGCACGCAAATCGAAAAGCTGAACCCCCTGCAACGAGGCGTAACGGAGACGCCTGTCAAGCCGTAAGCACGGCGGGGAATGCGCGCGTCGAGCCCCGGATGCCTCTGACGATCAATCAGTGCAAACCGCATCGGCACCCTTGCAAGGATGCACTACCCAGTACGATGACGTATCTTCCCAACGGTTTCTCCACATAAGGTGCCCCTGCATCGGAAAGTAATCTCCTCGGGTGAGTCCGTACCCCGTCCCCGAGTCCCAAGAAACGTTCCTCATGGCCCGCACCTCGCCGCAACAGCTCTGAAGAGCCAAAATATTTCGCGGAAAACTGACCGCGATATTCGCGTATTATGAACAGATGTCTGGTGCCATAGAATTATTTTTGCGCGCTCGCGTAGCTTTATAGGAAATTTAGCCGCGGTGGATTATGACCTCC